>NZ_JBVHXY010000002.1:262970-277863 GCF_055569215.1 Kitasatospora sp. NPDC029312
GCTTGGTGTGGGGGGGGGGGGGGGGGGGGGGTTCGTCGTTTTTTTTTTTTCCTCCCCCCGACACCTTCCCCGGGGGGGGGGGGGGGGGGTTCCCCCCCCCCCCCCCCCCCCCCCCCCCCCCCGGACCCGACCCTTTTTCAGTGCTTCCCGGGCGCGTCCGGCTCGGCCGAGGTGACCAGCTCGGTCAGCACCCCGCCGCAGTCCTTGGGGTGCAGGAAGGTGATCCGCGAACCCATCGAGCCGATCCGCGGCTGGTCGTAGAGGACCCGGACGCCCTTGCCCCGGATGGCCTCGGCGTCGCCGTCCACGTCGGCGGTGCCGAAGGCGATGTGGTGCACGCCCTCGCCGTTCTTCTCCAGCCACTTGGCCACCGTCGAGTCCGGCCGGGTGGGCTCCAGCAGCTGGAGGTACGAGGCGCCGCCGTCGTCCGTCCCGTTGATCCGGAGCATGGCCTCGCGCACGCCCTGCTCCTCGTTGACCTCGCTGTGGAACACCTCGAAGCCGTAGGTGGCGCGGTAGAACTCGACCGTCTTGTCGAGATCTCGGCAGGCGATGCCGATGTGGTCGATACGGGTCAGCACGGCGACCTCCGGGCGGGTAGGGATGAAGGTGGCACCCAGTGCAGCGTATGGCCCCGAGCCGGCGCCAGCGGCGGACGTGCGAGCCTGCTCACACGCACCGGGTTCACCCGGATCGCGTTGACACGGTGTTGACTGGATGGTGCCAGTGCGCTCGATCACACCGTCGCTCCGGTGACGGGCGGATGACCGGTCAGTACATTGAGCGCATCCTCACCTGGCCACGACGTGCGAAGGGGCCCGTCCCATGACCAACACCACCTCTGTGATCGTTGCCGGTGCGCGGACCCCGATGGGGCGACTGCTCGGCTCCCTCAAGGGCTTCTCCGGTGCCGAGCTCGGCGCCTTCGCGATCAAGGGCGCCCTGGAGCGGGCCGGGATCACGGGTGAGCAGGTCCAGTACGTGATCATGGGCCAGGTGCTGCAGGCCGGCGCCGGCCAGATCCCGGCCCGCCAGGCCGCCGTCAAGGCCGGCATCCCGATGAACGTCCCCGCGCTGACCATCAACAAGGTCTGCCTCTCCGGCCTGGACGCCATCGCGCTGGCCGACCAGCTGATCCGCGCCGGCGAGTTCGACATCGTGGTGGCCGGCGGCCAGGAGTCGATGACCAACGCGCCGCACCTGCTGCCGAAGTCCCGCGAGGGCTTCAAGTACGGCGCGATCGAGATGCTCGACGCGATGGCCCACGACGGCCTGACCGACGCCTACGAGAACATCCCGATGGGCGAGTCCACCGAGAAGCACAACACCCGCCTGGGCATCGCCCGCGACGTGCAGGACGAGATCGCCGCGGCCTCGCACCAGCGCGCGGCCAAGGCGCAGGCCGACGGCGTCTTCGACGCCGAGATCGTCCCGGTCGCCATCCCGCAGCGCAAGGGCGAGCCGGTGCTGTTCAGCCAGGACGAGGGCATCCGCGCCGACACCACCGTCGAGGGCCTGGCCAAGCTGCGCCCGGCCTTCACCAAGGACGGCACCATCACCGCCGGCACCTCCTCGCAGATCTCCGACGGCGCGGCCGCGGTGGTCGTGATGAGCAAGGCCAAGGCGCAGGAGCTGGGCCTGACCTGGATCGCCGAGATCGGCGCCCACGGCAACGTGGCCGGCCCGGACAACTCGCTGCAGTCGCAGCCGTCCAACGCGATCAAGCATGCGCTGGCCAAGGAGGGGCTGGAGGTCGCCGACCTCGACCTGATCGAGATCAACGAGGCGTTCGCGGCCGTCGCCCACCAGTCGATGAAGGACCTGGGCGTCTCCTCCGACATCGTCAACGTCAACGGCGGCGCGATCGCGCTCGGCCACCCGATCGGCATGTCCGGCGCCCGCGTGGTGCTGACCCTCGCCCTGGAGCTGCAGCGCCGCGGCGGCGGCGTCGGCGCGGCCGCGCTGTGCGGCGGCGGCGGCCAGGGCGACGCGCTGATCGTGCGGGTTCCGAAGGCCTGATCACCGCTTCGACTTCGGGGCTGCGGACCGCCACGAGTGGTCCGCAGCCCCGTCGGCATCTGCCGACCACCGCTGGCACCTGCCGACAACCGCCGGCATCTGCGCAAGGAGACCCTGATGATCGATGTCGCCACGCTGGTCGAGCAGGCCCGGGAGGGCCGGCCGCGGGCGGTCGCCCGGCTGATCACGCTGGTCGAGAACGCCGCCCCGCAGCTGCGGGAGGCGATGGCCGCGCTCGCGCCGTACACCGGGCAGGCCTACACGGTGGGTCTGACCGGCTCGCCCGGGGTCGGCAAGTCCACCTCGACCTCGGCGCTGGTCTCCGCCTACCGGCGGCTCGGCAAGCGGGTCGGGGTGCTCGCCGTCGACCCGTCCTCGCCGTTCTCCGGCGGGGCGCTGCTGGGCGACCGGGTCCGGATGCAGGACCACGCGACCGACCCCGAGGTGTTCATCCGCTCCATGGCCACCCGCGGCCACCTCGGCGGGCTGTCCTGGGCGGCGCCGCAGGCGCTGCGGGTGCTGGACGCGGCCGGCTGCGAGGTGATCCTCGTCGAGACGGTGGGCGTGGGGCAGTCCGAGGTCGAGATCGCCGCCCAGGCCGACACCGCCGTGGTGCTGCTCGCCCCTGGGATGGGCGACGGCATCCAGGCCGCCAAGGCCGGCATCCTGGAGATCGGCGACGTGTTCGTGGTCAACAAGGCCGACCGGGACGGCGCCGACGCCACCGCCCGGGAGCTCAACCACATGCTGGGCCTCGGCGAGGCCCGCGAGCCGGGGGACTGGCGCCCGCCGATCGTCAAGACCGTCGCGGCCCGCGGCGAGGGCGTGGACGAGGTGGTCGAGGCGTTGGAGAAGCACCGCGCCTGGCTGGAGGAACACGGCGAACTGGCGGCCCGCCGCCGCCGCAGGGCCGCCCAGGAGATCGAGGCGATCGCCCTGGCCGAACTGCGCGCCCGCATCGGCGACCTCTCCGGCGACCGCCAGCTCGCCGGCCTCGCCGAACGAGTCGTCGCCGGTGAACTCGACCCCTACGGCGCCGCCGACGAACTGGTCGCCGGCCTCACCCGCAGCTGAGCCCGCCCCCTTCCGCAACCCGGTCGCCGCTTCGGCACATCCGAAGCGGCGACGGTGTTGTCCGGTGCCGGTGCCGGTGCCGGTTCGGGCTTCGGTGCGCGGCAAGCCGGTCCGGCCGACTTCCCGCGCGGAGTCGGGAGAAGCGGAGGCTACGAGCGGCCGCGGAGCCCTCGGAGGTGGTCGGCTACCGGGGCGAGGGCCTCGTACATGGCGTCCAGCTGGTCCGGGGTGAAGCGGTCGATGAAGTGTGCCCGGACGCTGCGGACGTGGTCGGGGGCGACGCGTTGCATGGTCTCCCAGCCCTGCTCGGTGAGGTGGGCGTAGAGGCCGCGGCGGTCGCCGGGGCACTCCTGGCGCAGGACCAGGCCGGCGTTCTCCATGCGGGTGATCTGGTGGGAGAGCCGGCTCTTGGACTGCAGGGTGGCGGTCGCGAGGTCGGTCATCCGCATCCGGTGGTCGGGCGCCTCGGAGAGGACGACCAGGATCTCGTAGTCGTTGATGGCCAGGTTGTGGGGCTGGAGTTCGCGGCTGAGCTGGTAGTCCAGCAGCTTGGCGACCTCCAGATGGGCGCGCCACATCCGCTGCTCCCTGGCGGTCAGCCAGGGAGTCTCCCCGTCCGGCTGCGACGGAGGGGTGTCCGCAGTGTCGGTCGTGTGCGTATCCATGGGATCCAGCATAGCCGATTTAGTTCAATCTTGTACAACCCTAGAGGCCGAAACGCCGGCCCAGTTCACCCAGGTTACCGAGGCCCGGCGGTTGGGGACCGCCGCCGTGGCCGGGCTGGCCGGGCACCCCGCCGGCCGGAACGCCCGCTTCGGCGGCCACCACGCCCACCGAGCGCTCGGCCAGCAGCTTCTCGCTGGACTGGATCAGCACCTGCCCGGCGCCGATGAACTCGAACTGGTGCTCCTCGCCGGAGGCCCCGCCGATGCCGGTCAGCCGCCGCAGACCGCCGATCACCCCGTGCAGGTAGTCGTGGTCGTAGTGGTGGCACGGCGCCGGGCAGTCCGCCCAGCCGACGAGTGCCTGCGGGTCCACCCGGATCGGCGGCTCGACGAAGTGCACCGGCCCGTTGGAGGCGGCGACGAAGCGGCCGGTGCCGATCAAGGTCAGGAAGCCCGGGATGATCGACTGCTTCAGCCGCAGCGTCGGGTCGAAGGCGAGCAGGTTGCCGGAGCGGACGGTCAGATTGCCCTCGTCCAGGTCGTAGGAGTTGAGGTCGAAGGCGCGGTCGGCCAGCAGCAGCTTGCCGCGGCCCTGGGCGACCACCCAGTCCGTCGCGTGCAGCGGGGAGTTGAAGTGCTGGCCGAGCGCCCGGTCGATCATCCCGGCGCCGACGCCGCGGAAGGTGATGTCGCCGTAGTAGGCGACCATCTTGCCCTTCTGCAGGAAGTACGAGCCGTTCAGTTCGACCGCGAAGGCGTACGGGTTGACGTTGTCGCCGGCCGGCAGCGTGTGCGCGTCGTACACCACCGGGCCCGCGCCGCTCTGGGCGGTCGGCAGCGGAGCCTGGGTGCCACCGAACTGCTCCTGGGCGTAAGCGTGTTGGGGCTGCTGCGCGGGTTGGGGCTGCTGGGGCGGCTGCTGCGGGTAGCCGGGCGGGGGTGGCGGCGGATAGCCCTGCGGCGGCCCGTAGTTCGGTGGCGCCGGCGGCACGGCGAAGCCCGGCTGGGTCTGCTGGTCGTGCGGGGACTGCCCGTACGGCGGCTGCGGCGGGTAGGACATCAGGGCTTCTCCTCGCTCGCCTGGACGTACGCCGTGCCCTGCCCGGACAGCTCCAGCTGGAAGGCCTCGCCCGAGCCGCGGCCGATCATCTCGCGCCAGCCGATCGCCGTGGACAGCTTGTTGCGCACCTCGCCGCGGTGCGCCACGTACGCCTGCGGGTCGACGTGCACCGCCTGGCCCGGGGTGATCGGCAGCTCGAAGACGCCGCCGTGGGCCATCACCGCGACCGAGCCGTGGCCCTCCAGCCGGGTGGTGAACAGGCCCTGCCCGCTGACCTGCCCGCGGACCATGCCCATCACCCCGCCCTGCGAACCCAGGAACACGGTGGACTGCCGCAGCGTGCCCTCGAAGGCGAGCAGCCGGTCGGCCTCGACGAAGAGGGTGTCGCCGGCCAGGTCGATCACGTGGACGTGGTGACCGCCGTGGCCGAACATCACCCGGCCCTGGCCCTCGACGGTCATCAGCGGGGTGTCCTCGTTGGCGACCCGTCGGCCGATCATCGACATCACCCCGCCTTGGCCGCCGGTGATGTTCGGGGTGAAGCGGACCTCCCCGGTGTACGCGATCATCGCGCCGCGCTGGCTGAACAGCCGCTGACCGGGCACCACCTGGGCCTCGACCAGCTTGCCGTTGATCCGGATGAAGCCCATCAGACGTCACCCCCGATGGTGACCTTCTCCGAGGGCTGGACGTACACCAGGCCCTCGCCGGTGAACTCGACCTGGACGGCCTCCCCGCCGCCCTCACCGATCACCGTGGTCCACCCCGCGCCGGACTTCAGGCTGCGGTGGAGGCTGCCGGTGTGCGCGACGTACGCCCCCGGGTCGACCCGCAGCGGCATGTCCTTGCCGACCCGCAGGATGACGGCGGGCCCGTTGGAGGTGACGGCGGCCCAGCCGTGGCCCTCGACCTTGGTGGTGAAGAGGCCGTTGCCGGAGGAGACGCCGTTCAGCCCGGTGAAGCTGGTGCCGGTGTGCAGGCCGGAGTCGGTGCAGAGCAGGTTGTCCGCCTCGACGTAGAGCGTCTCGCCGTTGAGGCGGACGAGGTTGATCTCGGTCGCCTTGTCGGCGAAGTAGCAGGTGCCCTGCCCCTTCACCTCCATGACGGTCATCCGCTCGCCGGTGAGCCGGCGGGCGACCATGCCGCGCAGTCCGTCCCCACCGCCGGTCAGCTTCTTGAAGGTCATCTGGCCGGTGTAGGCGACCATCGAGCCGTGCCGGGCCTTGACGGCGTCGCCGGTCAGTTCGACGGCGAGCACCCGCGATCCCTGGAGTCTGAACTGTGCCACGGCCGCAATCTAGCTTTCCTCGACCCGACCGGGCGAGAGGGCGGGGACGAACTGGTACGGGCCTGCGACAAACCCGCGGGTGGACGCGCTGCTCAGGCGCGGGCGTGCGCCCCCTGACCGGAACCGCGGTCGGGGCCGTGCCCCGGGTCTTGGCGGTCAGGCCCGTGTCCGGGGCCGTGCCCGGCGGGCGGGAGGGTGCCGGCCGCCTCCTCGACCTCCAGCAGCGAGGCCGAGTGGCGCTCCGCCTCGAAGGCCGCCGCGCCGCCGCGCAGGCCGAACAGGCGCTTGGAGAGCATGATCCACAGCACTGCCGCGACGTTCAGCAGCAGGGTGCAGATCTTGACCGCGCTGACGTGCTCGTGCAGCTCGTAGCCCTCCAGCGGCAGGAAGGCCGCGGTGGCGACCACGGTCAGGTACTCGGCCCACCGCCGGCCCAGCCAGAGGCCGACCGCCTCGACGATCTCGATCAGCGCGTAGGCCACCAGCGCGCCGGCGACGATCAGCAGGGTCTTCTTCTGGTACCCGAAGGTCTTGCGGATCGTCTCGACGATCGGGGCGTGGTCGAGGTCCCAGTGGAAGTGGTCGGCGACCGGCTTGAACACCGTCAGGTCCTGGTCGAAGACCCGCTGCACGGCCTCCTGGCTGTTGGAGAACTTCCACACGCCCCAGGCCATCAGGAGGATCACGACCCCGCGCAGCACCCGTTCGACGGCCAGGAAGCGCAGGATGAAGAGGTCCCGCAGGGCCTTGCCGCGCGGCACCAGCGGGGCGTCCGCCGCCGGGCCGGAGCCGTGCGGGGCGCCGAGCGCGAAGTCGCCGCAGCGCAGGCAGCGCCAGGCGTCGCCGACGGCGGTGGCGGTGTGCAGCCGGGAGGCCAGCTCGGGCTCGGTCGGCGCGTAGGTGATGTGCCCGCGCTTGGCGCAGGTCCTGCGGTCCCAGTCCCGCTTGAACATGGTGTGGACACCCCCGTGTGCGATGCGTTCGGCGCCGCCCGGGTCGGGGTGCGCGCGGGCACGAGGATAGGGGTACGGGCGACGGAACGCCGCGCCCGGCCGCGGATCCGGCACATGGCTGTGACACCGCCGGTGCGTCCGGTGGTCCGGGCGGCGGCGCCACTGTGAGATCGGGCACGGTGGCCGCCCCCGCCCCGGAGCCCGGACATGTCCTCGGTGATAATGGCCGGAATGGCTTGTGAGTCGCTTCACAAGCGCGCCACGCCGCCGACCCCCGTATCGAGGTATCCATCGTGAACAGCAGCGCCGTCCACCGCCTGCGCCTGGTCTCCGCTCCCGAGGGGATCTCCTTCATCCTGCTGCTGATCTGCTCGGTGCTGAAGCGGACCACGTCCTTCGACGCCGTGCCGGTGATGGGCATGGTCCACGGCATCCTGTTCATCCTGTACGTGATCTTCTGGATCCAGGCCTGGCAGGCGCAGAAGTGGGACGCCAAGCGCGGCGTCCTGCTGTTCGTGCTCTCGGTGCTGCCGCTCGGCGGCTTCTTCGCCGAGCGGATGCTCGGCCGCGAGGAGCGCGGCGAGCTGAAGGCCGCCGCCGCCACCGCCTGACCCGCTCGGGTGGACGGCTGACAGGCTGCCGCGGCCTCCTCTCCCAGAGGGCCGCGGCAGCCTGTCGCCGTCTCCGGCCGGACCCTCCCGGACTCCGCCGACTCGTCGTCGGAGGGGTCCGGGAGGGGCGCCTAGTTGACGTTCACCCCGCTCCAGGCAGCGGCCACCGTCCGGTACTCGGTGCTGGACGCGCCGTAGAGGTCGGAGGCGGCCTTGAGGGTCGCGGTGCGGGCGGCCTTGTAGTTGGTGGTCGAGGTCATGTAGACGGTCAGCGCGCGGTACCAGATCGCCGCCGCCTTGTTCCGGCCTATCCCGGTCACCTTCGCGCCGTTGGAGGTCGGGCTGTTGTAGCTGACGCCGTTGATGGTCTTGGCGCCGCTGCCCTCGGCGAGCAGGTAGAAGAAGTGGTTGGCCACGCCCGAGGAGTAGTGGACGTCCTTGTTGCCGACGCCCGAGGACCAGTAGTCGGCCGAGGCGCCGTCCTTGGAGGGCTTGTCCATGTAGCGCAGCGGCGTGCCGTTGCCGTTGATGTTGAGCTTCTCGCCGATCAGGTAGTCCGGCGGGTCCGCGGGCAGGTTGGCGTACCACTCGACCATGGTGCCGAAGATGTCCGAGGTGGCCTCGTTGAGGCCGCCGGACTCGCCCGAGTAGTTCAGCCCGGCGGTGGCGGAGGTGACGCCGTGGCTCATCTCGTGGCCGGAGACGTCGATCGCGGTGAGCGGGTGGGTGTTGCCGGAGCCGTCGCCGTACGTCATGCAGAAGCAGGAGTCGTCCCAGAACGCGTTCACGTAGTTGGAGCCGTAGTGGACCCGGCTGGCGGCGCCGACGCCGTTGTTCTTGATGCCGTTGCGGCCGAAGGTGTTCTTGTAGAAGTCCCAGGTCGCCGCCGCGCCGAACTGGGCGTCCACGCCGGCGGACTCGCGGCTGGAGGTGGTGCCGTTGCCCCAGGAGTTCGTGGTGTTGCTGAACAGGGTGCCGCTGCCCGAGGTGCCGCCCTTGAGGTCGGTGGTGGACTGGTTGCCGCGGGAGGCGTCCTTGAGCGAGTAGGTCGAGCCGCTCTGGGTCGTGGTCAGGGTGACGGTGCCGACGTTGACGCCCTTGCCGGTGCCGGTCGCGGTCTGCACCTGTTCCTGGCTGGAGAGCACCTGGCCGGTGGCGGCGTCGGTGACCACCTCCTGGCGGCTCGGGGTGCCGTCGGCCCGCTCGCCGCGCACCACCGTGCGGTGGGCCAGCCGCGGGGTGCCGTCGGCCGCCCAGACCACCAGCTCGGGCGCGTCGGCGCCGTCCACCCGGCTGAGCGCCGGCTCGTCCGCGTCGGCGGCCAGACCGACGGTCGCCCGGACGGCCTCGGTGGCCCGCTGGGCGGCCTGGGCGGCGGCCAGGGCCGGCGTGCTGGTGGGCAGCGACAGGCGCCCGGCGAAGGCCCGGTCCACCGAGCCCACCGAGCCGTCCGGGCGCTGGTGGACGACCAGGTCGCCGCCGAGGACGGGGAGTCCGGCGAAGGTGCGCTCGTAGCGCAGGTGCCGGGTGCCGTCGGTGTCCACCACGGCGTCCTTGGCCACCAGTTGCTCCTGGCCGCCGAGGGCCAGTTGCCGTGCGAGCGGGGCGCTCTGCGCGGCGGCCAGCGCGAGCGGCGCGGCCGAGAGCCGGTCGGGCGCGGGGGCGGCCGCCTGGGCGGCGGGCAGGGCGGCGATCTGGACGACGCCGGCGAGCAGGGCGGTGGCGGAGAGTACGGCCGGGAGGGTCAGCTTTCGCTTCACGTGCGGGGATTCCCTTCCACGAGACCCGCGGGTACCTGCGGTTCCTGCGGGTGCGCCGCCTACCGGGGCGCCGGGGTTGGCGCCGTTGGGGGCGGTAGGGCGCGGACGTGCTGCCCCCGTGCGGCTTCTGACGGCCCGCCGGTCGGGTGGGGGAGGCGGGCGTCGGACGGGAGCTTGGTCATAAGCATGACAATCCGTGCAAGGAATGAACAGGGCGCCCGTGGGGATTGGCCGGGAGTCGCCAGCGTCGGTACGGATGGTTCGGCTGCGGCCCCTTGCCCGGAATCCGCGGTTCGTCCGGCTGGCGGGACTCCGCCAGCCGGACGGCCTTGACAGCGTCCTCGGCCGGCGGAGTCCCAGGGCTCCCTGCGCCCTTGCCCGGTACGTCAGTTGACGTTGACGGCGCTCCAGGTCGCGGCGACGGCGTTGTACTCGGCGCTGGAAGCGCCGTACAGGTCCGACGCGGCCTTCAGGGTCGCCGCGCGGGCGCCCGCGTAGTCGGTGGTCGAGGTCATGTAGACGGTGAGCGCCTTGTACCAGATCTGCGCGGCCTTGTCCCGGCCGATCCCCGCGAGGGTGGAGCCGTTGGAGGTCGGGCTGTCGTAGCTGACGCCGTTGATGGTCTTGGCGCCGCTGCCCTCGGCGAGCAGGTAGAAGAAGTGGTTGGCCACGCCCGAGGAGTAGTGGACGTCCAGGCTGCCCACCGAGGAGGACCAGTAGTCGGCCGAGTGGCCGTCCTTGGAGGGCTGGTCCAGGTAGCGCAGCGGCTTGCCGTCACCGTTGATGTCGATCTGCTCACCGATCAGGTAGTCCGGCTTGTCGGAGGCCAGGTCGGCGTACCACTCGACCATGGTGCCGAAGATGTCCGAGGTGGCCTCGTTGAGGCCGCCGGACTCGCCCGAGTAGTTCAGCCCGGCGGTGGCGGAGGTGACGCCGTGGGTCATCTCGTGGCCGGCCACGTCCAGGGCGGTCAGCGGGTGGGTGTTGCTGGCGCCGTCGCCGTACGTCATGCAGAAGCAGCTGTCGCTCCAGAACGCGTTGACGTAGTTCTTGCCGTAGTGGACCCGGCTGGTGGCGCCCACGCCGTTGTTCTTGATGCCGCTGCGGCCGAAGGTGTTCTTGTAGAAGTCCCAGGTCGCCGCCGCGCCGAACTGGGCGTCCACCGCGGCCGACTGGCCGTTGGACACGGTGCCGTCGCCCCAGAGGTCGTCCGCGTCGGTGTACAGCGTGCCGGAGCCGGAGGTGCGGCCCTTGAGGTCGCTGGTGGACTGGCCGCCGCGGGAGGCGTCCTTCAGCGAGTAGCCGCCGGAGGCCTGGGTGGTGGTCAGCGGGACGGTGCCGACGAAGACGCCCTTGCCGGTGCCGGAGGCGGTCTGCACCTGCTCGTGGGTGGAGAGCACCCGGCCGGTGGCGGCGTCGGTGACGAGCAGCTGGCTGCTGGGGGTGCCGTCGGCGCGGAGGCCTTCGACCGTGGTGCGGTAGGCGAGCCGCGGGTTGCCGTCGGCCGCCCAGACCACCAGCTCGGCGGTGCCGCTCTGGTGCACCTCGGTCAGCGGCGCCTCGTCCTCGTCGACGGTGATGCCGATGGTGGACCGGACGGCGCCGGTCGCCTGGGCGGCGGCCTTGTCCGCCGGGATCTGCGGGGTGAGGCTCGGCAGGGCGAGGCGCGCGCCGACGGCCTTGTCGACGGCGGTGGTCGAGCCGTCGGCCTTCTGGTGCACCACCAGGTCGCCGCCGAGGACGGGGAGTCCGGCGAAGGTGCGCTCGTAGCGCAGGTGCCGGGTGCCGTCCGCGTCCACCACGGCGTCCTTGGCCACCAGTTGTTCCTGACCACCCAGGGCCAGGGCGTGCGCCACCTTGCCGGCCTGGCCGTTCGCCAGGGCTATCAGGTCGGCGCGCTGCTGCGCGGCACGGGCCTGCGGAGCCTGCTCCGCCTGCGCGGCGCTCACCTGGACGACGCCGGTGAGCAGGGCGGTGGCGGAGAGTACGGCGACTGCGGCGAGCTTTCGCTTCACGGACGAGTCCTTCCGGGAAACCGCGTGTGGGCGCGGTCGCATCGCGTCCCGGGGGCCGGGGTCGGCACCTGAGGGGCGGAACGGACGCTGACGTGCGTGGACCCCGAACGGGCGGGCGGCTGCCACCGGTCGGGTGGGGGTGGTGGCGGTCGAACGGGGTTGGCCGAAAGCATGACAATCGAGCAAATCAAATGACAGGTCTTGTTCATGAATTGGCCAAGTCCCGCCAAGGTGAAGGATTGTGAACGGAAGGACAAAGCGGATCTTTTGCCCGGCCTTTCAGCGGGTTCCGACTCGAACCGAGGCCTGATACCGCGGTGACGGCCGCTCGGTCGCCAAGTCGCCGCCTTGCGACGGCCGTTGCCCGGGGTTCACATCGGCGCAATGTCCAGGTATGGACCTGGCCGTCCGATTGGCGGGATCCCGCCACGCGTGCCGCTTGTCCACCATCAGGACAGCTGGTAGCGCACGTCCCGTCCGCCGGTACGGTAAGGAGGTGGCCAAGCCCCTCGCACTCGACTTCGACCCCATCGCCCGCGCCGACGAGCTGTGGGCCCGCCGCTGGGGCACCGTGCCCTCGATGGCGGCGATCACCTCGATCATGCGCGCCCACCAGATCCTGCTCTCCAGGGTCGATGCGGTGCTCAAGCCGTACGGGCTGACCTTCGCCCGGTACGAGGCGCTGGTCCTGCTGACCTTCAGCCGGACCGGCGAGCTCTCGCTCTCCAAGATCGGCGAGCGGCTCATGGTCCACCCCACCAGCGTCACCAACACCGTCGACCGCCTGGAGCGGGCCGGCCTGGTCGCCCGCCGCCCCAACCCGCTGGACGGCCGCGGGGTGCTCGCCTCGATCACCCGGCGCGGCCGCGAGGTGGTCGAGGAGGCCACCCGGGAGCTCATGGCGATGGAGTTCGGGCTGGAGGAGTACGGGCCCGAGCAGTGCCGCCAGGTCTTCGACCTGCTCAAGCCGCTGCGGATCGCGGCCGGGGACTTCTCCGAGCCGGAGGAGGGGGCTGCGAAGGAGCGGCCGTGAGGGCGGCTACCCTCGTGGGAGCGGTGCGCGGATCCGGGCGTACCGGGTGGAACTGCCGAGCGAGGCGAGGAAGAGTATGAAGGCGACCCCCCTGCTGGGCTGGTACCGCGGCCTGGCCATTGCGACCGGTACGGCCCTGTTGGTGTTCTGCGGGTTCATGGTGGCGAAGTACGGCTTCGACGCGGCCAAGGACGTCACCACGTACGTCGCGATGCTGCACGGCTACCTGTACATCGGGTACTTCGTCGTGACCTTCCTGCTCGGGCAGAAGCTGAAGTGGCCGCTCGGCCGGCTGGTGCTGACCCTGGCGGCGGGCTGCATCCCGTTCCTCTCCTTCGTCTTCGAGCGCAAGGTGGCCCGCGAGGCCGCCGACGCGCTCCCGGCGGGCGGCGCCCGCCAGCCGGCCGGCGTCTGAGCCGGACGCCCAAGCGCCCCGGAGCGCCCCTTCCCCACGCCGGGGGAGGGGCGCTCCGCCGTTTCCCGGCCGGCGCTCCGCCGTTTCCCGCCCTGTCGGAAGCGGACATCCGTCGACAAGTAGTAGGACGTCCGAGTAAATTAGTAGGACGTCCTAACAGCTGTGCCGCCCCGGTGCCGTGGCGGCCGTACGGAGCGGAGTTCGGCCCATGGACGCCGAGGAGATCGAGCGCGGACGGCAGCGCTGGCAGCAGCGGTACGACAAGGCCCGCAAGCGGGACGCGGACTTCACCACCCTGTCCGGCGACGAGGTCGAGCCGGTGTACGGCCCCGCCCCCGGCCAGGCCGTCGAGGGCTTCGAGCGGATCGGCTGGCCGGGCGAGTACCCCTTCACCCGCGGGCTGCACGCCACCGGCTACCGCGGCCGCACCTGGACCATCCGCCAGTTCGCCGGCTTCGGCAACGCGCAGCAGACCAACGAGCGCTACCGGATGATCCTGGACGCGGGCGGCGGCGGCCTCTCGGTCGCCTTCGACATGCCCACCCTGATGGGCTACGACTCGGACGACCCGCGCTCACTGGGCGAGGTCGGCCACTGCGGCGTGGCCATCGACTCGGCCGCCGACATGGAGGTGCTGTTCGACGGCATCCCGCTCGGCGAGGTCACCACCTCGATGACGATCAGCGGCCCGGCCGTCCCGGTCTTCTGCATGTACCTGGTCGCCGCCGAGCGCCAGGGCGTGGACCCTGCGGTGCTCAACGGCACCCTCCAGACGGACATCTTCAAGGAGTACATCGCCCAGAAGGAGTGGCTCTTCGCCCCCGAGCCGCACCTGCGCCTGATCGGCGACCTCATGGAGCACTGCGCCAAGGGCATCCCCGCGTACAAGCCGCTGTCCGTCTCCGGCTACCACATCCGCGAGGCCGGGGCGACGGCCGCGCAGGAGCTGGCGTACACCCTGGCGGACGGCTTCGGCTACGTCGAGCTGGGCCTGTCCCGCGGCCTGGACGTGGACGTCTTCGCGCCCGGCCTTTCCTTCTTCTTCGACGCGCACCTGGACTTCTTCGAGGAGATCGCGAAGTTCCGCGCGGCCCGCCGGATCTGGGCCCGCTGGATGCGCGACCGCTTCGGCGCCAAGACCGACAAGGCGCAGTGGCTGCGCTTCCACACCCAGACCGCCGGCGTCTCGCTCACCGCCCAGCAGCCGTACAACAACGTGGTGCGCACCGCCGTCGAGGCGCTCTCCGCCATCCTCGGCGGTACCAACTCGCTGCACACCAACGCGCTGGACGAGACCCTGGCGCTGCCCTCCGAGCAGGCCGCCGAGATCGCGCTGCGCACCCAGCAGGTGCTGATGGAGGAGACCGGCGTCACCAACGTGGCCGACCCGCTGGGCGGCTCCTGGTACGTCGAGGCGCTGACCGACCGGATCGAGCAGCAGGCCGAGGCGATCTTCCAGCGGATCCTGGACAAGGGCCGCGAGGACCACGAGATCGGCCCGATCACCTCCGGCATCCTGCGCGGGATCGAGGAGGGCTGGTTCACCGGCGAGATCGCCGAGGCGGCCTTCCAGTACCAGCAGTCGGTGGAGAAGGGCGACAAGCGCGTGGTCGGCGTCAACTGCCATCCGCGCAGCGTCACCCCCGACCTGGAGATCCTGCGGGTCAGCCACGAGGTCGAGCGCGAGCAGGTGCGGGTGCTGGGCGAGCGCAAGGCGGCCCGGGACGAGGCGGCGGTGCGGGCCGGGCTGGACGCCATGCTGGCGGCGGCCCGCTCGGGCGAGTCGATGATCCCGCCGATGCTGGAGGCGGTGCGCGCCGAGGCCACGCTCGGCGAGATCTGCAACGCGCTGCGGCAGGAGTGGGGGACGTACCAGGAGAACGCGGCGTTCTGACCGCCCGGCCGCCGAGGGGCGGCCCGACCGCCGGGGGGGGGGGGGGGGGGGGGTGCGCCATGGGGGGGCGGAGGGGGGTCTGTCCAGGGCGGGGGGGGGACGACGA
>NZ_JBVHXY010000002.1:277873-342589 GCF_055569215.1 Kitasatospora sp. NPDC029312
GTGCGATCACCCTCCACCACAAGAGATAAGAGCAGAACGAAGAAGAACAGCCGCTGCCGTAGCTCTGCCTCCCCCCCCCCCCCCCCACCACCCCCCCACCCCCCCCCCCCCCCCCCCCCCCCCCCCCCCCCCCCCCCCCCGGCGTGTCCTCAGCCGGTGGTGAGCGGCCCGAGCAGCAGGTCGGTGAAGCGGCGGGTCCACTCGGGGGTGATCGGTTCGCCGCTGATCAGGACCCGGTGCTCGACGGTGCCCGCGATGGTGTCGAAGATGATGTCGACCTCCTGCGCCGCCGCCTCGGCGTCGGTGTCCGGTTCGAGCTCGCCGCGCGCCTGGGCGGACGCCCGGCCCTGCCGGACGAGGTGCTTCTGCGGGTCCACGATCGCTTCGCGGATCCGGCGGTGCAGCTGTGGGTCCCGGATGCCCTCGGCGAAGAGCGCGAGCAGCGCGGCCTGGGTCTCCGGGCGGGCCAGCAGGTCGGCGAACTGGGTCACCACCGCCTCGATGTCGTCCCGCAGGTTGCCGAGGTCGGGCATCACCAGTTCGTCGAAGAGGCTGGCGACGGCGTCCACCACGAGTTCGTTCTTGGACGGCCAGCGGCGGTAGAGGGTGGTCTTGGCGACCTTGGCGCGGGCCGCGACATGGCCCATGGTCAGTCCGCCCCAGCCGAGTTCGGCGAGCGCCTCGCGGGTGGCGTCGAGGATCGCGAGGTCGGCGGCGGCGCTGCGCGGGCGGCCCTTGGCCCGGAACGCGTGGGCGCGCTCCCGGACTGTGCTGTCCGGGCTCGCGGGGGGCTGGGCGGCCGGCACCGGGTCTCCTTGCGCTTTACTGGTAAGTAACTTGGGTGGGGCTGGTAACGGTAGCGACTGTTCGCCGATTCGGGCAGCCGCCGGAGCCGGGAAAGTGGGACAGGTCACGTCCCCGAAGCGCTGGTGGGGCTTGCGGCCGGGGCACCGGCTCCAGTTACGCTACGACCTGTAGCGAAAGCAGTGACAACCAGGCGCCGCATCCGTGGGACGGGGGCGGCGCGGTGCGGGTGGGGATCCGTGCCGAACGGTTCAGGCTACCGGGGGAAGGGCGCACCGCCCGGAAACCCGTCGCCGCGCAGCCCGCGCGGGGCGACTTTCCGGAGGTTGGCGCCCGCGAGCAGCGCGGACGGGGGAGGATGGTGCCATGCAGCCACGGAATTCGCGTCTCAACAGCGCCGCCCTGCGCGGCGCGGTCGACCTCGCCGCAGTGAAGGCGGCCGGCGAGGCCGCCCAGAAGGCCGAGCAGGCCCGGGCCGAGCGGGCCCGTCAGGCGGCCGCCGCCGAAGCGGCCGGAGTCGCCCCCGCCCAGTCCGCCGACTACCGGCTCGTCATCGACGTCACCGAGGACACCTTCGAGACCGAGGTCGTCCAGCGCTCCACCGAGGTGCCGGTCGTCATCGACTTCTGGGCCGAGTGGTGCGGTCCCTGCAAGCAGCTCAGTCCGATCCTGGAGAGCCTGGCCGAGGAGTACGCCGGCCGCTTCGTGCTCGCCAAGATCGACGTGGACGCCAACCAGCTGATCGCCCAGCAGTTCGGCATCCAGGGCATCCCGGCCGTGATGGCCGTGGTGGCCGGCCAGCTGGTGCCGCTGTTCCAGGGCGCGGAGAGCGCCGCCAACGTCCGCAAGGTGCTGGACCAGCTGATCCTGGTCGCCGAACAGCGCTTCGGCATCTCCGGCGGCGTGGGCGCCCCGGGCGACGAGCCCGCCGCGGCCCCGCAGCGGCCGGAGGACCCGGCGCTGGCCGCCGCGCACGACGCGCTGGACGCCGGGGACCTGGGCGGCGCCATCCAGGCGTACCGGAACGTGCTGACCGACGAGCCCGGCAACACCGAGGCCAAGCTCGGCCTGGCCCAGGCCCAGCTGCTGCAGCGGGTCGAGGGCCTGGACCTGCAGACGGTCCGGGCGGCCGCCGCGGCCGACCCGAAGGACGTCGAGGCGCAGCTCCGCGCCGCGGACATGGACCTGGTGGGCGGTCACGTCGAGGACGCCTTCGGGCGCCTGGTGGACACCGTCGGCCGGACCTTCGGCGAGGACCGGGACACCGCCCGGCTGCGCCTGCTGGAGCTGTTCGAGGTGATCGGCGCCGAGGACCCGCGGGTCGTCGCGGCCCGGACGGCGCTGGCGCGCGTGCTGTTCTGAGCCCGGTCGTCGCGCCTGGCACCGAGTGCCTGGCACGGCGGATGACCTGCGGTGTCGCTGGTGATATGGCGACAATCCGGTCCACCGGACAGACGTTTACCAAATCTTGATTTCACCCGTGGGTGGTCACGTTCAGTGACCACCCACGGGTGTTTCGTCGGTGTTTCGGGGGAGTTTCGCCGTCACGTTTCCTTCAAGTCGTCACGCACGGTGTAATTTCGGACGTTTTCATGATCGGCTCCACCGACTGTTGGATTACCCGTCAGTAAGTCACCCCTTGTGCTTCGCCCGGGATTCAAGCACGATCGGCCACGCCCGGTCCCAGACTCCACAGCCGCCGACAGCCGGTCGGCCGAAACGGAGCGCGGGATCCCCACCGGGTGATCCGCCGGCTCCGGTCGGCGGGAGGGAGGGCAGGGGGGTATCCGCGGTCCCACGGCGGTTCCTGTCCTCGACCGGCCGCGCGGCCCTGCGCGGTCGCTGGTTGTCGCTCGGGGGTGATCGCCGATGTCGTCGGTCCGACCCGTCGTCCCGCAAGGACGGCCGGTATCGGGACGGGAGTGCCGCGTTGCGCCGGCCGCTCCCGCGTCCGGCGACGCCCAAGGCGCTCTCCGCTACCGAGGACGTAGCTCTCTCCCATCCCAGGCCCCCACCGGCGCGGGACGCGCCGCCGGGAGCCGGAGATGTACGTCCTAGAAGGAGGACTCGCATGTCCAAGGCCTACGGCAAGACCCGCTGGAAGCGCTTCGCCCTGGTGATGGTGCCGAGCGTCGCGGCCACCGCGATGGTCGGCGTCTCGATCGCCAACAGCGCGCTCGCCGCCTCGTTCAGCATTTCCGGCCAGCAGTTCAAGGTCAGCACCGACCAGCTGCACGGCACCAACTTCGCCCAGTTCGGCTCGGTCGACATCGAGGCGAACGGCAAGCCCCACCCGGTCGCGGTCTCGGCCTTCGACCACGCCGACATCACCAACCTGTGCCAGTCGGTGGTGACCGACCTGTCCGGGTTCGGCCTGGGCAAGATCACCCTGCAGCTGCACGCCGGCACCGAGGCGGGCAAGCCGGTCCAGGCCGACAACCTGCTGATCGACCTCGAGCAGCTGAAGGCGGACGCGACCTTCACCAACATCAACATCGGTCAGGACGCCTCCACCCTCTCCGGTACGGCCACCCAGGGCTGGACCCCGCACCCGGGCGTCACCAAGGCGGGCGGCGGCGCCGGCCTGCCGAGCGGTCCGACCGGCTTCGCCCAGGCCGCCCAGAAGGCCGACCTGGCCGGCGTTCAGCAGACGGCCCGGGCCACCTCGGCCGGCACCTTCAAGCTGAACGGCCTGAACCTCGCGCTGAAGAGCGGCGACGGCCCGGGCAACGAGTGCTTCTGAGTCCGGTCTGACGGCACACCACCGGGTGTGCCGGCGTGACGGGTCCACCTGCGGCCGGGGGGCGGCGGATCACCGCCGCTCCTCGGCCACCCCCCTTTTGTTCCAACCTCGTAGCGACGTCGAGGAGTTGCACCATGTCCAGCGCAACGGTCGAGACGCGGCCCCGTCAGCAGAACCCGGTCGGGTGGCTGTGGCGGCACTTCCGTGAATTCCGCCGCACCAGGCCCTTCTGGGGCGGCCTGCTGGCCATGATCGCCGGCGTCCCGATCCTCTACTTCCCCTACGCGCACCTGTCGTTCGGCGGGCTGACCATCGCGATGTCCACCACGGCGGGCGCCGGGTCGCTGATCATCGGGGTACTGATGATCATCCTCGGTCTGACCGCCTGGTTCCAGCCCGCCGTGCGGGTGTTCGGCGGCATCGCGACCATCCTGCTGACGCTGGTCTCGATCCCGGTCTCCAACCTGGCCGGCTTCGGCATGGCGCTGCTGCCCGGCCTGATCGGCGGCGGGCTGATGGTCTCCTGGGCGCCGCTGCCGGAACCCTCGGCCGAGCCGGTCGGAGGCCGGCGCGCGCGGCGGGCCGAGAAGGCGGCTGACCCCTCGGTGGCGCAGAGCGTCGCCACTGACCCTGCCGCTGAGAGCGTCACCGATCCCGCCGCTGGGACCGCCGCCGAGCCCACCCCTGAGGCGGCCGCCGAGGCGCCCACCGCGAAGCTGCCCGCCCAGGCCGCGCCGCAGGAGCCCGCTGCGGCCGAGCCCGCCGCCGGGCCGACCGTGCCGCAGCAGCGCGCCGACGGGGAGCAGGAGGAGGCGCGGTGACCGGGCCGGCCGAGCAAGCAGAGGGCACGGCCGCCCCCGCGCAGCGCTCCGGCCGGCACGCGGCGCCGAGAACGCCGGTCCGGGTCCGGCTGAGAGGCCGCGCGCTGGCGATGGCCGCGGTGCCGACCGCGCTGCTGATGGCCGCCGCCTACACGCCCAACGCGGCGGTCGCCGAGTCCACCGCGAGCAAGTCCTGCCCCACCGCGCCGGCCACCGTGCCGGACGTCGCGCCGGTCGAGACGCCCGTCCCCAAGAGCGAGTTGCCCGAGCCGCCGCCCGGCCCGTCCGCCGCGCCCACCACCGGGCCGACGGCCGCCCCGAGCACGGGTCCGACCGCCGTGCCCCCGACCACGCCGAGCCCGACGGCGGCCCCGACGCCGACGGCCGCACCGCCCACCTCGCCGGTGAAGCCGCCCGCCGCCACGGCGCCCACCTCGCCGGTGAAGCCGCCCGTCGTCCGCTCCGCCGGCACCGGTGGGTCGGGTGCGGTGAGCGCCGTCTACCAGGGCGCCGGAAACGGCACGGCCACCGCGAGCCAGGCCGGGCTGATCGACGACATCGTGGGTGGCATCAACCACCTGCTGAACCCGGGTGGGTCGGCCAGTCCGACACCCAGTGCCACCCCGACCCCGGCCCCCGCGCCGGGCACTCCCCAGACCCCGGCCGCCCCGGCGCCGCAGGCCGGCACCCCGGCACAGCCCGCCCAGTCGCAGGCCCCGGCCGCGGGCGCCCAGCAGGCCGCGCCACCCGCCGCGCAGTCTTCCGGCGCGCAGTCCTCCGGCGGGAAGTCTTCCGGGCAGTCGTCGTCGGTCGCCACCGCGCCGACCGGCAAGGCGAGCCCGAAGGCGTCTGCGTCCACGACTCCCTCGGCCGGTGCCACGACGACGCCCACGCCCGGCGCGAGCGCCTCCGGCACGCCGTCCGCCTCGCCCACCGCCGACCCCAACTGCACGGTCGACGCCCGGAGTCTGACCGCCGGTGCGGCCGCCGCCGAGCACGTCGTCCCGGAGCAGAACTGGACGCTGCAGACCAGCCGGCTCGGCCTGCACGGCGCGGTGTTCCACGGCGTCTACGACGTGAAGACCCCGACCGGCACCAAGCGGGTGCTGAAGTTCGTGGTCGACAGCGTGGACATCGAGAACCTCGACATGTCGACCCTGGAGGGCAACGGCGTCACCTTCCACGTCCAGGGAGCCCCGGGCTCGACCTCGACCATGCGCAACGGCCCGGTCACCATGTACGTGGAGCGGCTGTCCGGCCACCTGTCCAAGGTGCTCGGCCTGCCGATCCCGATCGACCTGGGCGAGATCACGCTCACTCCGGACACCCTCCCGCGCTGGCTGTACGACCTGATCGGCGCCATCCCGATCCCGCTGGACCTGGAGCTGACCGGGGTGACCGCCAAGCAGGCCGGCCAGTTCGGCGGCACCCTGCACATCCCCGGGATGCACCTGTTCAACGACGACGCGCCCTACAGCGACAAGTAGCGCCGAGTAGCGGCGAGTAGAGGCGACGGGCGCGACAAGAAGCCGACGGCGAAACGCCGGTGGGGCGGCCCTCCCGTGAAGGAGGACCGCCCCACCGGCGTTCGTACGGCCCGGCGTCACTCGCCGTGGCTGCCCAGGCGGTGCACCTGCACCATGTTGGTGGTGCCGGGGATGCCGACCGGGACACCGGCGGTGACGATCACGGTGTCGCCCTCGCTCAGCTCGCCCATCTTCAGCAGCTCGCGGTCGACCTGAGCGACCATCGCGTCGGTGGTGGCCACCTGCTCGGTGACGTACGACTCGACGCCCCAGCTCAGCGAGAGCTGGTTGCGGGTGGCCGAGTCCGGGGTGAAGGCGATCACCGGGATCGGCGAGCGGTAGCGGGACAGCCGGCGCGCGGTGTCACCGGACTTGGTGAAGGCGATCAGCGCCTTGCCGTTCAGGAAGTCGCCCAGCTCGCAGGCGGCGCGGGCGACCGAGCCGCCCTGGGTCCGCGGCTTGCGGCCCGGGTTGAGCGGCTGGAGGCCCTGGGAGATGAGCTCCTCCTCGGCCTTCTCGCAGATCCGGCTCATGGTGCGGACGGTCTCGACCGGGTACTTGCCGACGCTGGACTCGGCGGAGAGCATCACCGCGTCGGTGCCGTCCAGGATGGCGTTCGCGACGTCCGAGACCTCGGCGCGGGTCGGGCGCGAGGCGTGGATCATCGACTCCATCATCTGGGTGGCGACGATGACCGGCTTGGCGTTGCGGCGGGCCAGCGTGATCAGCTGCTTCTGGACCAGCGGCACCTGCTCCAGCGGGTACTCCACGGCCAGGTCGCCGCGGGCGACCATGATGGCGTCGAAGGCGAGGACGATCTCCTCCATGGCCTCGACGGCCTGCGGCTTCTCGATCTTGGCGATGACCGGCACGCGGATGCCGACCTCGTCCATGACCTCGTGGACGTCCTTGATGTCGTCCGCGTTGCGGACGAAGGACAGGGCGACCATGTCGACGCCCAGGCGCAGCGCGAAGCGCAGGTCGTCCTTGTCCTTCTCGGACAGGGCGGGCACGTTCACGGCCGCACCGGGCAGGTTGATGCCCTTGTTGTTCGAGAGCACGCCGCCCTCGACCACCACGGTCTTCACCCGCGGGCCGTCGACGCTGACGACCTCCAGGGCGATGACGCCGTCGTTGATCAGGATCGGGTCGCCGGGCTTCACGTCGCCGGGCAGGCCCTTGTAGGTGGTGCCGCAGATGTGCTGGTCACCGGGGACGTCCTCGGTGGTGATGGTGAACTCGTCGCCGTTGTCGACGGTCACCGGCCCGTTGGCGAAGGTCGCCAGCCGGATCTTGGGGCCCTGGAGGTCGGCCAGGACGCCGATGGCCTTGCCGGTGTCCTCCGAGACCTGGCGGACCTTGCGGTACCGCTCTTCGTGGTCCGCGTGGTTGCCGTGGCTCATGTTCAGTCGGGCGACGTTCATGCCCGCCTCGACGATGGCCTTCAGCTGTTCGTAGGAGTCCGTGGCCGGACCCAGGGTGCAAACAATTTTCGCTCGGCGCATATGGATCAGTCTATCCGTTCGTGTTATAGGTGCATTCCGCACGGACCGGGAGGAATCGCCGACGAAGAGTTTCGAGGAGTGAGACGATTTCGTGTCAGTCCTCGGACACACCACCCTCCCGGTGCACCAGGGCGAAGGCCTGTCGGGCGATCTCCAGCTCCTCGTCGGTGGGCACCACCGCGACCGCCACCCGGGCGTACGCGGGCGAGATGATCCGGGGCTCGCCGGAGCGCACCGAGTTCAGCTCCGGGTCCACCGCGATGCCCAGCTCGGCCAGCCCCGCGGTGGCCGCCGCGCGCACCGGCGCCGCGTTCTCGCCGACGCCCGCGGTGAACGCGATCGCGTCCACCCGGCCGAGCACCGCGTAGTAGCCGCCGATGTACTTGCGCAGCCGGTGGACGTAGCCGTCGAAGGCGAGCCTCGCGTCCGCGTCCCCCTCGTCGGCGCGGCGCATGACCTCGCGCATGTCGTTCTCGCCGCACAGGCCGCGCAGGCCGCTGCGGCGGTTGAGCAGGTCGTCGATCTCGTCGATGGACATCCCGCCGACCCGGTGCAGGTGGAACACCACGCCGGCGTCGATGTCACCCGAACGGGTGCCCATGACCAGGCCCTCCAGGGGGGTGAGGCCCATCGAGGTGTCCACGCAGCGCCCGCCGCTGACCGCCGAGGCGGAGGCGCCGTTGCCCAGGTGCAGCACGATGACGTTGACCTCGGCCGGGTCCTTGCCGAGCAGCCGGGCGGTGGCCCGCGAGACGTACTGGTGCGAGGTGCCGTGGAAGCCGTAGCGGCGCACCCGGTGCTCGTCGGCGACGGCCTTGTCGATCGCGTACCGGGCCGAGTACTCGGGCATCGAGGCGTGGAAGGCGGTGTCGAAGACGGCCACCTGCGGCAGGTCGGGGCGCAGCGCGCGGGCCACCTCGATGCCGGTGATGTTGGCCGGGTTGTGCAGCGGCGCGACCGGGATCAGCCGGCGCACCTCCTTGAGCACCTCGTCGGTGATCACGGTCGGCTCGGTGAACCGCTTGCCCCCGTGCACCACCCGGTGGCCGATCGCGGCCAGCTCGGGGGAGTCCAGGCCGAGGCCGTCGGCGGCCAGCTCCTCGGCGACGGCCTTCAGCGCGGCCGAGTGGTCCGGGAAGACCTGCAGCAGCTCGCGCCGCTCGCCCGTGCGCGGGGTGTGCGCCAGCCGGCCGCCGGCCTCGCCGATCCGCTCGACCAGCCCGGAGGCCAGCCGGGCTCCGTCCAGCATCTCGATCAGCTGGTACTTCACCGACGAGGAGCCGGCGTTGAGAACGAGGACGCGGGTCCCTGCGGTCATGCCTGCGGCTCCTTGTCGTCCTGGGACTGGATGGCGGTGATCGCGACGGTGTTGACGATGTCCTCCACCAGTGCCCCGCGCGAGAGGTCGTTGACGGGCTTGCGCAGCCCCTGCAGCACCGGGCCGACCGCGACGGCGCCGGCCGAGCGCTGGACGGCCTTGTAGGTGTTGTTGCCCGTGTTGAGGTCCGGGAAGATCAGCACCGTCGCCCGCCCGGCCACCGGCGAGCCCGGCAGCTTGGTGGCCGCGACGTGCTCGTCCACCGCCGCGTCGTACTGGATCGGGCCCTCGACCAGGATGTCCGGGCGCAGCTCGCGGACGATCTCGGTGGCCTTGCGGACCTTGTCGACGTCCGCGCCGGAGCCCGAGGTGCCGGTGGAGTACGAGAGCATCGCGACCCGCGGCTCCACCCCGAACTGGGCGGCGGTGGCGGCGGACTGGATCGCGATGTCGGCCAGCTGCTGGGCGTCCGGGTCGGGGTTGACCGCGCAGTCGCCGTAGACCAGCACCTTGTCGGCGAGGCACATGAAGAAGACGGAGGAGACGATCGAGGCGCCCGGCGAGGTCTTGATCACCTCGAAGGCGGGCCGGATGGTCGCCGCGGTGGAGTGCACCGCGCCGGAGACCATGCCGTCGGCGATGCCCTCCTGGACCATCAGGGTGCCGAAGTAGGAGACGTCGGTGACCACGTCCAGGGCCAGCTCGACGGTCATGCCCTTGTGGGCGCGCAGCCGGGCGTAGAGCTCGGCGAACTGGCGGCGCAGCGGGCTGGTGGTCGGGTCGACGATCCGGACCTGGGCGCGGTCGGCGCCCGGCTCTCCCCCGGCCTGGCCGCCGGGAGGCGCCCCCACCTGCGGGAGGTCGATGCCCAGGCTCGCGGCCTTGCGGCGAACCGCGTCGACCTCGCCGAGCAGGGTGAGGTCGCAGATGTTGCGGCGCAGCAGGATCTCCGCGGCGCGCAGCACCCGCTCCTCGGTGCCCTCGGGCAGCACGACGTGCCGGCGGCCGGCCCGGGCGCGCTCCAGCAGCTCGTGCTCGAACATCATCGGGGTGACCCGCTCGGACCGGCCGACCTCGATCCGGTTCGTCAACTCCACGGTGTCCACGTGCAATTCGAACAGGCCGAGGGCGATCTCGGCCTTCCGGGGGCTGGCCGTGGTGAGCTTGCCCTCCAGGTGGGTGAGGGTGGCGGCGGTGGGCCAGCTGCCCTCGGGGACGACCGCGACGGGGGTGCCGGGGGCGAGCCGGGCGGCGAGCGCCATGACGTTCGGCCCGGGGTGCAGGCCGAGGGTCAGCAGCACGCCGGCGATCGGCGGCTCGCCGGCCGCGTGGGCGGCCAGCGAGCCGACCACTAGGTCGGCGCGGTCCCCGGGGGTGACCACCAGGGCGCCCTCGGTCAGCGCGTCCAGGAAGGTGGGTAGCATGGCGCCGCCGAAGACGAAGCCGCGCACGTCCCGGGCCAGGCCCGCGGCGTCGCCGAGCAGCACCTCGGCGCCGGTCGCCTCGACCAGCTGGGCGACGGTCGGCGCGGCCAGGGCCGGCTCCTCCGGGATGACGTAGGCGGGGATCGGCAGCTTCTCGGTGAGCGTGCGCTGGATCCGCTGCTTGGCGCCGGCGGCCGTCCGGTTGGCGATCATCGCCAGGGTCTCGCAGCCCAGGTCGGTGTACGCCCGGTGGGCGCCCAGCGCCTCGGCGATCACGGCCTCCGGGTCCTTGCCCTGGCCGCCGACCACCGGCAGCACGGCGGCGCCGAACTCGTTGGCCAGGCGGGCGTTGAAGGCCAGCTCGTCCGGGATGTTGGTGTCCGCGAAGTCGGTGCCGAGGACCAGGACGGCCTGGCAGCGCCGCTCCAGCGACCGGAAGCGGTCGACCAGGGCGGAGACCAGTTCGTCCTGCCCCCGGGCGGCCTGCAGCGCGGCGGCCTCCTCGTAGGTGAGCCCGTACAGCTCGGAGCCGGGCAGCTCGATCCGGTAGCGCCCGCGCAGCAGCTCCACCACGTGGTCGGAGCCCGGCTCGCCGGGCGCGGCCGCGTGCACCAGCGGGCGGAACGCCCCGACCCGGTCCACCTGGCGCGTGAGCAGTTCCATGACCCCGAGTTCGACCGCCTGCCGGCCGTCCCCTCGGTCGATGCCGGTCACGTACACGCTGCGCGCCACGTGGGTGTCTCCGTCCCGTCGTCTCGGAAGCTGGTCATATCGACCATACCTTCGACCTCCGCGCGGCCGTCCGCTAGCAGGGTCCGGCCGGGGCGGCAAGGGACCAAGGTCACCTCCGGGCGCCCGGGGGGAGGGGCGCCCGGAGGCGGCGGTCAGCGGGCCGGGCGGAGCCAGACGGTGGCGAGCGGGGGGAGGACGAGTTCGGCGGAGCGGGGCTGGCCGTCCCACTCGACCGGGTCGGCCTTGACCGGGTGGGAGTTGCCGACGCCGCTGCCGCCGTAGGTCTCGGCGTCGGTGTTCAGCACCTCATCCCAGAGCTGCTCGCGGCCCGGGAGGGCGGGCAGGCCGACCCGGCGGCCGTGGCGGACCACGGGGGAGAAGTTGCAGACGGCGACCAGCGGGGTTCCGTCGGCGGCGAAGCGGACGAAGGAGAGCAGGTTGTCGTCGGCGGCGCCGCCGTCGAGCCAGCGGAAGCCGTCCGGGACGGTGTCGAGCTCCCAGAGGGCCGGGGTGTCCCGGTAGACCCGGTTGAGGTCGCGGACCAGGCGGCGCACCCCCAGGTGCTCCTCGCGGGCCGGCCACTTCTCGTCGAGCACCCACCACTGCGGGCCGTGCTCGTGGTCCCACTCCGCTCCCTGGGCGAACTCCTGTCCCATGAACAGGAGTTGCTTGCCCGGGTGGGACCACATGAAGCCCAGGTAGGCGCGGTGGTTGGCGCGCTGCTGCCACCAGTCGCCGGGCATCTTGGCGACCAGGGCCTGCTTGCCGTGGACGACCTCGTCGTGCGAGATCGGCAGGATGTAGTTCTCGGAGTACGCGTACACCATCGAGAAGGTGATCTCGTTGTGGTGGTACTTGCGGTGCACCGGCTCCTTGGACATGTAGACCAGCGAGTCGTGCATCCAGCCCATGTTCCACTTCAGTCCGAAGCCGAGCCCGCCGGCGTCGGTGGGCCGGGTGACGCCCTCCCAGGCGGTGGACTCCTCGGCGACGGTGACCACGCCGGGGCAGCGGCGGTAGACGGTGGCGTTCATCTCCTGGAGGAACGCGGCCGCGTCCAGGTTCTCCCGGCCCCCGAACTGGTTGGGCGTCCAGGCGCCGCCCTCGCGGGAGTAGTCGAGGTAGAGCATCGAGGCGACCGCGTCCACCCGCAGGCCGTCGACGTGGAACTCCTCGCACCAGTAGACGGCGTTGGCGACCAGGAAGTTGCGCACCTCCTTGCGCCCGTAGTCGAACTCCAGCGTCCCCCAGTCCGGGTGCTCGGCGCGCAGCGGGTCGGCCGGCTCGTACAGCGGCTCGCCGTCGAAGCGGGCGAGTGCGAAGTCGTCCTTCGGGAAGTGCGCGGGCACCCAGTCGACGATCACGCCGATGCCGTGCCGGTGCAGGGCGTCCACCAGGTACCGGAAGTCGTCGGGGGAGCCGAGCCGGGCGGTGGGCGCGTAGTAGCCGGAGACCTGGTAGCCCCAGGAGCCGCCGAAGGGGTGCTCCATCACCGGCATGAACTCCACGTGGGTGAAGTTCAGCTCCTGGAGGTAGCGGGGCAGTTCCTCGGCGATCTCCCGGTAGGTGGTGAGCTCGGGCCGCCAGGAGCCCAGGTGCAGCTCGTACACCGACATCGGCGCGCGGTGGTGGGCGCTGCGGGCCCGGCGGGCCATCCACTCACCGTCCTGCCACGCGTACGCCGAGGAGGTGACCACCGAGGCGGTGCCGGGCGGGCACTGGGCGGCCCGGGCCAGCGGGTCGGCCTTGTCGAGCACCCAGCCCTGCCGGGTGTGGATCTCGTACTTGTACGTGGCGCCCTCGGCGAGGCCGGGCACGAACAGCTCCCAGATCCCGGAGGAGCCGAGCGAGCGCATCGGGTGCCCGGTGCCGTTCCAGTGGTTGAAGTCGCCGATCAGCCGGACTCCGACGGCGTTCGGCGCCCAGACCGCGAAGGCGGTGCCGGGGACGCCGTCGACGGTGCGCACGTGCGAGCCGAGCGCCCGCCAGAGCTGTTCGTGCCGGCCCTCGGAGATCAGGTGCAGGTCGAGCTCGCCCAGGGTGGGCGGGGTGCGGTAGCCGTCGTGCTGGCGCAGCGGCTCGCCGCCGGGGTAGGTCACCAGCAGGGTGTAGTCCGGGAGGTCGCCGCCGGCCAGCAGGCCGGTGAACAACCCGCCGTGCTGAGGGGTGAGTTCGGCGGGGCCCTCGGCGGTCTCCACCACCACCCGCTCGGCGAAGGGGCGCAGCACCCGGATCGCCGTGCCGCCGTTCACCGGGTGGGCGCCGAGCAGCGCGTGCGGGTCGTGGTGCTGCCCGCTCACCAGCCGGTCCACCTCGGCCGGCGGCAGCGGCGCTTCGGGCAGGCGCAGCGAGCCGGTGGCGGTGTCCGCCGGGACGGGGGCCGCCGGGACTTCCCCGCTCGCCCCCGGGCTCTCGGCACCGGCGCGCCCTTCGGCTCGGGGCGGGTCGGCCGGCGAGGCGGCCGGAACGGGGCGGCTGGGGCGGCCGGTCGGGTCGAGCGGCGTCACGGCGTGGTCCTCCTGCGGGGTGGGCGAACTCGTGGCGGAGCGGGGTGAGTGCGGGGATCAGACGGACAGGGCGAGCCGGTTGATCGCGGCCAGCGGGATCGGCAGCCAGCTGGGCCGGTGCCGGGCCTCGTACACCACCTCGTACACCGCCTTGTCGATCTCCAGTGCCCGCATCAGCTCCGGGGAGGCCGCCGGGTCGGCGCCGCCCCCGGCGGTGTAGCCGGCGCAGAAGGCGGTGCGGTTGCGCTGCGCCCAGGCGGCGGCGAGGTGGGCCAGTTCCGGGTCGACCGGGCCGCCGGCCAGCAGGTGGGCGGCCGCGTAGTCGAAGGAGCGCAGCATCGCGGCGACGTCCCGCAGGGCGGGTTGCGGTTCGCGGCGCTCGTTGACGGACTTGGCCGGCTCGCCCTCGAAGTCCAGCAGCACCCACCCGTGCGGGGTGCGCATGGCCTGTCCGAGGTGGAGGTCGCCGTGGATGCGCTGGACCGGCAGGCCGTCCGGGTGGGCGTCGGCGAGCTGCTGGAAGGCGTTGCGCAGCGCGGACCGGAAGCGCAGCAGTCCGGGGACGGCGGCGACCGCGCTGTCCAGCCGGTCGGCCATCGCGGTGGCGAGCCGGCCGGTCTGGGTGCGGTCGAGCCGGGCGACCGGCATCGAGCGGGCCAGCACCCGGTGTACCTCGGCGGTGGCCCGGCCGAGCCGGTGCGCCTCGATCGCGAAGTTGCCGGGGGAGCGGTCGCCCTTGAGCCGGCCGACCTGGTCGAGGGCGAGCTCCCAGCCGTCCTCCGCGTCCGGCAGGTAGCGCTGCAGCAGCCCCAGGGTGGCGGGCTCGGCGCGCTCCATCCGGCTCTCGAACCAGGCGGCGACCCGGGGGATGCGGGTGGAGCCGGCCCGGGAGAGGGCGAGCGAGAGCTCCAGGTCGGGGTTGGTGCCAGGGTGGATGCGCCGGAACAGCTTGAGGATGTACGACGTGCCGTAGATGACCGAGCTGTTGGACTGCTCGGCGGTGGAGGCGCGGCCGGGGAGGTTGGCGGGCAGTCCGGAGCCCGGGGTGCGGCGGAAGGACAGCGCGCCGAAGCGGTCACCGGTGGCGAGGTGTTCCAGCAGGCGGCCGGTGAGTTCCGGGTCGTGCACGGCGTCGTAGAGGGCGGCGCCGTCGTACGGGCCCTGGCTGAGCCGGCCGAGCACCGCGCTGGGCTCGATCCCCGCGGGGCCCTGGGAGCGGATGCCCAGCAGGAGCTGGTAGATGTCGCCGTGCGGGGCGCCGGCCGTGGTGGCGTGCTCGACCCGCAGCAGCAGGTGCAGCAGGGCCGGGTCGCCGACCTGCAGCGGGGTTCCGACCACCGGGGTGAGTCCCGTGATGGGCCGTCCCTTCCCGGCGTACCAGCGCTGGGTGGGGAGCCACTCGGCGATCAGCGGCAGGGCCGCCTGGACGAGTTCGCTGACCCCCAGGGCGGTTCTCCGGGGCCCGGTGCCGCGCACGCCCGTGGGCGCGGCGGGACCGGCCGGGGCGTCGGGCTGCACATGGGCTTGAGAACGGGAGGTTTCGGACATGACTCCCTTTCCCCGGAAGCACGCGGACTGCCCGACGGGTCGTGGCCGGGTCCGTCAGTCTTCCGGATTTCGGCGGCGCGGCGGTCGCGGCACGCGAGCACGGCTCGGGTGTCACGCCTTCGTGTGGGTGGCCGTTGGGCTGTTCTCCGTACG
Source organism: Kitasatospora sp. NPDC029312 (assembly GCF_055569215.1). NCBI lineage: Bacteria > Bacillati > Actinomycetota > Actinomycetes > Kitasatosporales > Streptomycetaceae > Kitasatospora > Kitasatospora sp. NPDC029312. The sequence continues at coordinate 292,955 of NZ_JBVHXY010000002.1, forward strand.
CGGTGGTGCAGAGAGCTCCGGGGGCGCGGGGTGCAACTCGCGCCCCCGGAGGGTCTGGTGGTGCCGTGCGGACCGGCGGCCGGCGCGGCGCGGCGGATCGTTACTTCGACCGCCTGGTGCCGCTCAGGCGCGGGGGCTGCCGGAGCTGGAACCAGTAGAAGCCGTGCCCGGCCAGCGTGAGCAGGTAGGGCCACTCGCCGATCGACGGGAAGCGCACCCCACCGATCAGCTCGACCGGGTACCGTCCGCCGTACTGCCGAAGGTCCAGCTCGGTCGGCTGCGCGAACCGCGAGAAGTTGTTCACGCACATGACCAGGTCCCCCTCGTACTCGCGCACGAAGGCCAGTACGGCGGGGTTGCTGGACGGCAGTTCGGTGTAGGTGCCGAGGCCGAACGCCGGATTGAGCTTGCGGATCTCGATCATGCGACGCGTCCAGTGCAGCAGCGAACTCGAACTGCTCTGCTGCGCCTCGACGTTGGTCACCTGGTAGCCGTACACCGGGTCCATGATGGGCGGCAGACTGAGCCTGCCCGGGTCGGCGGAGGAGAAACCCGCATTGCGGTCCGGGGTCCACTGCATCGGCGTGCGCACGCCGTCCCGGTCGCCCAGCCAGATGTTGTCGCCCATGCCGATCTCGTCCCCGTAGTAGAGCACCGGCGAGCCGGGCAGGGAGAGCAGCAGGGCGGTGAACAGCTCGATCTGGTTGCGGTCGTTCTCCAGCAGCGGGGCGAGCCGGCGGCGGATGCCCACGTTGGCGCGCATCCGGGGGTCCTTGGCGTACTCCGCGTACATGTAGTCGCGCTCCTCGTCGGTGACCATCTCCAGGGTCAGCTCGTCGTGGTTGCGCAGGAAGATGCCCCACTGGCAGCCGCCCGGGATCTGCGGGGTCTTGGCGAGGATCTCGGACACCGGGTAGCGGGACTCCCGGCGCACGGCCATGAAGATCCGCGGCATCACCGGGAAGTGGAACGCCATGTGGCACTCGTCGCCGCCCGCCGCGAAGTCGCCGAAGTAGTCGACGACGTCCTCCGGCCACTGGTTGGCCTCGGCGAGCAGCACGGTGTCCGGGTAGTCGGCGTCGATCTCCTTGCGGACCCGCTTGAGGAACTCGTGGGTCTCCGGCAGGTTCTCGCAGTTGGTGCCCTCGCGGGCGAACAGGTAGGGCACCGCGTCTAGCCGGAAGCCGTCGATGCCGAGGTCGAGCCAGAACCGCAGTCCGGCGATCATCTCGTCCTGGACCCGGGGGTTGTCGTAGTTGAGGTCCGGCTGGTGGGAGAAGAAGCGGTGCCAGTAGTACTGCTTGCGCACGGGGTCGTACGTCCAGTTGGAGGTCTCGGTGTCGACGAAGATGATCCGGGCGTCCGGGTACTGCTTGTCGTCGTTGGCCCACATGTAGAAGTCGCCGTACGGCCCGTCCGGGTCCGCGCGGGAGGCCTGGAACCACGGGTGCTGGTCGCTGGTGTGGTTCATGACGAAGTCGATGATCACGCGCATGCCGCGCGCGTGCGCGGCGTCGACGAACTCCATGAAGTCGGCGATGTCGCCGAACTCCGGCAGGACCGACTTGTAGTCGGCCACGTCGTACCCGCCGTCGCGCAGCGGCGAGGCGAAGAACGGCGGGAGCCAGAGGCAGTCGATGCCGAGCCACTGGAGGTAGTCGAGCTTGGCCGTGAGCCCCTTGAGGTCCCCGACCCCGTCGCCGTTGCTGTCCTGGAAGGACCGCACCAGCACCTCGTAGAAGACCGCACGCTTGAACCACTCGGGGTCCAGGTTCTTCTTCGAGGTCTCGGGGAAGGTGTCGGGGACGGGCTCGTTCACTGTCACGCTGGGTTCCTCCGAACCGTGAGGAGGTGAGCCGGCTCGGCTGAGGGATCGAGCCGGACGTAGTTGTGCCGGCCCCACGTGTAGACGGCGCCGGTGAGCTCGTCGTGCACCGTGTACGGGCCGTCAGCGTCGTGCCCGGGCAGGGCGATCGTGACGGTGGCCTCCTGGACGTGGTGCGGGTCGAGGTTGACCACCGTGATCACCTGGTCGGTCAGGCCCTCGGAGGTGGTCGCGGTCTTGGAGTAGGCGAGCACCTGCTCGTTGTCGGTGGGGTGGAAGCGCAGGTTGCGCAGCTGCTGCAGGGCGGGGTGGCGCCGGCGCAGCCGGTTCAGCACGGTGAGCAGCGGGGCGAGGGTGTCGGTGCGGGTCCAGTCGCGCGGGCGCAGCTCGTACTTCTCCGAGTGCAGGTACTCCTCGGAGCCCGGGTGGGCCGGCTCGTTCTCGCACAGCTCGTAGCCGGCGTAGACGCCGTAGCTGGGGGAGAGGGTGGCGGCGAGCACCGCGCGGATCGCGAACGCGGCCCGGCCGCCGTGCTGGAGGAAGGCGTGCAGGATGTCCGGGGTGTTGGCGAAGAAGTTGGGGCGCATGTAGGCCGCCGCGTCACCCGTGAGTTCGGTGAGGTACTCGGTGAGTTCGGTCTTGGTGTTGCGCCAGGTGAAGTACGTGTACGACTGGTGGAAACCGATCTTCGCGAGGGTGTGCATCATCGCCGGGCGGGTGAAGGCCTCCGCCAGGAACACCACGTCCGGGTCGGTGCGGGCGATGTCGCCGAGCACCTTCTCCCAGAAGACCACCGGCTTGGTGTGGGGGTTGTCGACCCGGAAGATCCGAACGCCGTGGGACATCCAGAATCGAAGGATCCTGACGGTTTCCTTGACGATTCCGTCCATGTCCTGATCGAAGTTGATCGGATAGATGTCCTGATACTTCTTCGGAGGGTTCTCGGCGTGCGCGATGGTGCCGTCCGCGCGGTGGCTGAACCATTCCGGGTGCTTGTTCACCCACGGGTGGTCCGGGGAGCACTGGAGGGCGAAGTCGAGCGCCACCTCCAGGTGCAGGGCCCGGGCCTCGGCGACGAAGTGGTCGAAGTCCTCGATGGTGCCGAGGTCCGGGTGGATCGCGTCGTGGCCGCCCTCGGGGGAGCCGATGGCCCACGGCGAGCCGACATCGTGCGGACCGGCCGTCAGGGTGTTGTCCGGTCCCTTGCGGAACGCTCGTCCGATCGGGTGCACCGGCGGCAGGTAGACCACGTCGAAGTCCATCGCGGCGATCGCCGGCAGCCGCTCGGCCGCCGTGCGCAGGGTGCCGGAACGCGGCGGCTCGACCCCGTTCGGGTCCACCACCGCGCCCTCCGAACGGGGGAAGAACTCGTACCAGGAGCCGAACAGCGCGCGCTCGCGGTCCACCTGGAGCGGCAGCGGCCGGGAGGCGCTGAGCAGTTCGCGCAGCGGGTAGCGGGCCAGCAGCTCCAGCACCTCGGGGGCGAGCGCCGCGGCCAGCCGCGACAGCGGGGGCAGCCCCGGGTCGCGCAGCGCGTCGGCGGCGGCCAGCACGTGCGCCCGGCCCTCCTTCTTCGGCACGCCGGCGGCCGCCTGTTCGAACAGCCGGGCGCCTTCCTCCAGCACCAGCGCGGTGTCGATCCCGGCCGGCAGCTTGATCGAGGCGGCCTTGCGCCAGGTGGCGACCGGGTCGCTCCACGCCTCCACCAGGTACGACCAGCGGCCGGGCGCGGTCGGGGTGACGTACGCGCCCCAGCGGTCGGTGCCCTCGGCGAGTTCGCGCATCGGCGTCCACGGGCCGCTGCGGCCGCGCGGGTCGCGCAGCACCACGTTGGCGTTGACGGCGTCGTGGCCCTCGCGGAAGACGGTCGCGGTGACCAGGAAGGTCTCACCGACGACGGCCTTGGCCGGGCGGCGGCCGGAGTCGACGAGGGGGCTGACGTCCAGGACGGGGATGCGGCCGATCACGGTGTCGCTCTCTGTCGTCTTGCGGGCGGAGGGCTTGGCGGCGGGTTTGGCGGCGCGTTTGGCAGCAGGTTTGGCAGTGGGTTTGACGGCGGGCCTGGCGGTGGCGGTGGCCCTGGCGGTGCTCGTGGCCGTACCCGCCGCGGCCTTGGCGCCGCTCCTGCGGACAGCGGCCTTCGCGGGTGCGGCGGCCGGGTCGGCGGCCCCGGGGTCGGCGGCCTGGTGGGTGATGGCCGTCGTGGCGGCGCTCGTGCGGCGCGTGGTGGTGCGCCTGCGCGGGGCCGCGGTCCCGCCCTCCTCGACCCCGGGTTGTGGGGTCGCGGCGGAGGGCCGTGCGGTGGAAGGCCGTGCGGTGGAGGGCCGGGCTTCGGAGGATTCGTCACGAACCGCCCCGGACCCCCGGGGCGACGGCATCGCCGGGTCTGTACGAGTGTCAGAATCCATCCGTCCGGCGGATTCCGCGACCGCTGCGTCGAGGCTTTCGGCCACCGGTGTGGACTGGTCCCGCGTGTCGCCGTGCATGCCAAACTCCTGCCCGAGATCAGCGGCAGCTCCTGCGGGGCCGGGGGGGCGGGCCGGGGGAGTGCCGGGAGGACTGCTGGGTGGGGGAGGACGTGCGACCCGAAGCCTGCCCGCGCCGCTGTCCCCGGCAACCTGCCCGGCGCCCGCTGCGCCGGTGCCGGGACGCCCCGGAGCCCGCGCGCGTCCCGGCGCACGCCTCCAGGGGGCACGCCCCTGGCGGCCCGGACGACCCGTGAACGAGCCGACCGGTGGCGAGGACACGCGGCGGCGCGCGGTGAGCGCCGAACGGGCGACAGAAGGAGGGAACGAGCAACGCGAAAAGGATTCGGACGTGCTGCTTCACGGCGGCGTGAGACGCCTCCGCAGCATCAACGACCTTGGCTCATCCTCGCACCGGGAGCACGGTTTTCGCAGCGGTACGACAGGAGTTTCGAGGCCCGTCCCGAGAGGGCGAGGAACCGGAAATGGACCTGTTCCGCGGAGTTCACGCATTGGTAGCGCGGCGCCCCGGAATGTGCGCCTCGCGCGCCCCCCGCGCAGACCAATGCGCCGAATGCGATCTCATCAATAGGCCGAACGGATGGCCAATCGTCCACTTGACCCACTGTCAAGGCGATCGCGAAGGCTACGCTTCACGCCTGTGAAGGCAATCCGCAGATTCACCGTGCGCACCGTCCTGCCCGAACAACTCCAGCCGTTGCACGAGCTGGCCCTCAACCTGCGCTGGTCATGGCACCCCGAGACCAGGGACCTCTTCCGGTCCATGGACCCCGAGGTCTGGGCCGCGACCGGCGAGGACCCGGTGCGGCTGCTCGGGGAGGTCCCGGCCGCCAGACTCGCCGCACTCGCCACCGACCGGCGGTTCCTGCGCAGACTCGGCGACCTCGCCGACGACCTGCGCGACTACCTCACCGGCCCCCGCTGGTACCAGACCCAACTGGAGGCCGGCGCCACCCCGCCGCCCGCCGCGATCGCCTACTTCTCGCCCGAGTACGGCATCGCCGCCACGCTGCCCCAGTACTCCGGCGGCCTCGGCATCCTGGCCGGCGACCACCTCAAGGCGGCCAGTGACCTCGGCGTGCCGATCATCGGCGTCGGGCTGTTCTACCGGCACGGCTACTTCCGCCAGTCCCTGGGCAGGGACGGCTGGCAGCAGGAGCGCTACCCCCTGCTGGACCCGGACGAGCTCGCGGTGAGCCTGCTCCGCGAGGCCGACGGCGCCCCCTGCCGGGTCGACCTCGCCCTGCCCGGCGGCCGCACCCTGGCCGCCCACATCTGGAAGGCCCAGGTCGGGCGGGTGCCGCTGCTGCTGCTCGACTCCGACATCGAGGCCAACTCGCCGGCCGAGCGGGACGTCACCGACCGGCTCTACGGCGGCGGCAGCGAGCACCGGCTGCTCCAGGAGATGCTGCTCGGCATCGGCGGCGTCCGGGCCGTGCGCGCCTACTGCCGGCGCACCGGGCACCCCGCCCCGGAGGTCTTCCACACCAACGAGGGCCACGCCGGCTTCCTCGGCGTCGAACGGATCCGCGAACTGGTCGCCGACCCGGAGGCCGGCCTGGACTTCGCCGCCGCCCTGGAGTCCGTCCGGGCCGGCACCCTGTTCACCACCCACACGCCCGTCCCGGCCGGCATCGACCGCTTCGACCGCGAGCTGGTCGCCCGTCACTTCGGCGGCGACGCGGCGCTGCCCGGCGTCCCGGTCGAGTCGGTGCTCGGACTCGGCGCCGAGACCTGGCGCGGCGGGGACCCGAAGCTGTTCAACATGGCCGCGATGGGCCTGCGGCTGGCCCAGCGCGCCAACGGGGTGTCCACCCTCCACGGCGAGGTCAGCCGCTCGATGTTCAACGGCCTCTGGCCCGGCTTCGACCCCGCCGAGGTGCCGATCACCTCCGTCACCAACGGCGTCCACGCCGCCACCTGGATCGACCCGGCCGTGGTCCGCCTCGGCGCCGCCGAGATCGGCGCCGACCGCGCCGAGGAGGCGATGACCACCGGCGAGACCAAGCGCTGGACCGGCCTGGAGCGGATCGGCAACGCCGAGATCTGGGACCTGCGCCGCAACCTGCGGGCCCAGCTGGTGGACGAGGCCCGCCGACGGCTGCGCACCTCCTGGCGCCAGCGCGGGGCCGGCGAGGCCGAACTCGGCTGGGTCTCCTCGGTGCTCGACCCCGACGTGCTCACCATCGGCTTCGCCCGCCGGGTGCCCTCGTACAAGCGGCTCACCCTGATGCTGCGTGACCCGGACCGGCTGCGTTCGCTGCTGCTGCACCCCACCCGGCCGGTGCAGATCGTGGTCGCCGGCAAGGCCCACCCGGCCGACGACGGCGGCAAACGGCTCATCCAGCAGATGGTCGCCTTCGCCGACGACCCGGCGGTGCGGCACCGGATCGTCTTCCTGCCGGACTACGACATGGCGATGGCCCAGCACCTCTACCCGGGCTGCGACGTCTGGCTGAACAACCCGCTGCGCCCGCTGGAGGCCTGCGGCACCTCCGGGATGAAGGCCGCGCTCAACGGCTGCCTCAACCTGTCCGTCCTGGACGGCTGGTGGGACGAGTGGTACGACGGCCAGAACGGCTGGGCGATCCCCACCGCCGACGAGGCCGGCGGGGCGCTCGACCCGGACAGCGGCGAGGCCGAGCGGCGCGACGACATCGAGGCCGCCGCGCTGTACGACCTGATCGAGGACCAGGTCGCCGGGCGGTTCTACGACCGGGGCGCGGACGGGCTGCCGCACCGCTGGATCGCCATGGTCCGGCACACCCTGGTCACCCTCGGGCCCAAGGTGCTGGCCGGGCGGATGGTGCGCGAGTACGTCGAACGGCTGTACACCCCGGCGGCGCTGGCCCAGCGGGAGCTGGCGGCGGAGCTCCCGCCCCGGGCCGAAGGGAGCGCCGGCACCGCGTCCGCCCGCCCGGAGACGGGCGGACGGGTCACCGCCGCCCGGGAGCTGGCGGTGTGGAAGGCCAAGGTCCGGGAGGGCTGGCCGGCCGTACGGGTCGAGCACGTCGAGGCCGACTGCCCGGCCGAGGCCCAGGAGTTGGGCAGTTCGCTGTCCCTGCGGGTGCAGGTCGCGCTCGGGGCGCTGGAGCCGGGCGACGTCGAGGTGCAGGTGGTCTCCGGCCGGGTGGACGAGACCGACGGCATCTCGGACGCCTCGGTGCTCGCCCTCAAGCCGGTCGGCGGCCCGGACCTGGACGGCCGGACCCGCTACGAGGGCTCGCTGGAGCTCTGCCGGACCGGCCCGTTCGGTTACACCGTCCGGGTGCTGCCCGCCCACCCGCGGCTGGCCTCCCCGGCCGAAATGGGCCTGGTCGCCCTGCCGGCCGAGTCGGCCGGAATGGACGCGGGGCTGTTGCGCTGACGCCCGCGGGTGGTGCGCACCGTTCAGGCTGCCGTCCGGACTCCTACGGACGGCAGCCGTCCGTTTGCACGGTGTAGTGGGCCGGGCGACCGTGAGGGGCATGAAGCGAACTCTGCGGACGGCCGCTCTGGCCGCGTGCTCCGTGCTCCTCGCGGCGTGGCCGGCCCAGGCCGCCACCGCCCCCCTCGCGGCGCCGCCGGCGACCGCGCAGCTGTCCGTCGAACTCTGCCCGCCGCAGGGCCCGGTGGTCCCGGGCGAGGACGGGATCCTGGAGGTGAAGGTCACCAACCGGGGCCCCGCGGCGACCGGGGACGACACCCGGGTGGTCGTCCACCTCCCCTCACCCGGGGTGGTCCGCGCGGCCGACCCGCCGGTCACCCTGACCTACTTCGGCACCGGCAGCTCCTACCAGGTCCCGGCCGGGTTGGCGCCCGGGGCGAGCTCGGTCGAGCGGCTGTCACTGGAGGTCTCGCCGAGCACCTTCTCCTTCGTCACGGTCAACGGCGACGTCCAGGTGTTCTACCCGGGTGACCCGGACCGGTCCGGCCACACCACCCCGTACAGCCTCACCACCGCCGACACCAAGGCGCACTTCATGGTCGGCGCCTCCTCCGCCTGGCAGGCCGGGCACCCCGACCCACAGCCGGGCGACCTCACCGGCAAGCCCGGGGCGACCATCGACCTGCCGCTGTGGGTGTACAACGCCGGCCCCTCGTACTCGCGGCACCCGATCGACGTGCGGATCACCGTGCCGGAGCACACCACGCTGACCGGGACGCCGCCGTACGACTGCACGGCCACCGGCCCGCGCACGCTGACCTGTCACTTCCCCGAGGGGCCGCGCTACCACGACGTCATCTACATCGACCCGGCCGTGGTGATCGACCCCTCGGCGGTCGCCGGGCAGGTGCTGGCGGGCGGGACGCTGGACGTGGCCGGGCAGGAGGACCGCCCCTCGCCGGACTGGCACACCGACTTCGCGGTGACGGTGGACTGACCCGCCGACAGGGTCGGAGCGGCCCGGGGGGGGGGGGGGGGGGGGGGGGGGCGGTGGGGGGGGGGGGGGGGGGGGGGGGGGGGGGGGGGGGGGGGGGGGGGCGGGGAACCCCCCCCCCCGCCCCCCTCCCCCCCCCCCCCCCCCCCCCCCCCCCCCCCCCCCCCCCCCCCCCCCCCCCCCCCCCCCCCCCCCCCCCCCCCACGACTGTGGCCCGCGGGCGGGCGGGGCCGGCGCGCCTTAGACCAGGCTGTCCCGCCAGGCGCGGTGCAGGGTGGCGAAGCGCCCGGAGCCGTCGATCAGCTCCTGCGGGGAGCCGTCCTCGACGATCCGGCCCTGGTCCATCACCAGGACGCGGTCGGCGATCTCCACCGTGGACAGCCGGTGGGCGATGATCACCGCCGTCCGGCCGGCCAGCACCGTGCGCATCGCCCGCTGGACGGCCTGCTCGCCGGGCACGTCCAGGGAGCTGGTGGCCTCGTCCAGGATCAGCACGGCCGGGTCGGCCAGCAGGGCGCGGGCGAAGGCGACCAGCTGGCGCTGGCCGGCCGAGATCCGGCCGCCGCGCTTGCGCACGTCGGTGTCGAAGCCGTCCGGGAGCGCGGTGACGAACTCGTACGCGCCGATGTCACGGGCGGCCTGCTCGACCTCCGCACGGGTGGCGCCCGGGCGGCCGATCGCGATGTTCTCCGCGACGGTGCCGGAGAAGAGGAAGGACTCCTGGGTCACCATCACCACCCCGCGCCGCAGTTCGGGGGTGGCGAGGTCGCGCAGGTCCACCCCGTCCAGCCGGATCCGGCCGTCGGTCGGGTCGTAGAAGCGGGCCAGCAGCTTGGCGACCGTCGACTTGCCCGCGCCGGTCGCGCCGACCACCGCGACCGTCTGCCCGGCCGGGATCACCAGGTCGAAGGGCGGCAGCACCTCCTTGCCGGTGCGGTAGGCGAAGCGCGTCCGCTCGAAGACGACCTCGCGGCCCTTGCCGGAGGCCGGCGGCAGGTCCTTCGGCTCGGGCGGCTCGGCGACCGTCGGCTCGTGGGCCAGCAGGCCGGCGATCTTCTCCAGCGCCGCGGCGGCCGCCTGGTAGCTGTTCAGGAACATCGCCAGCTGGTCGATCGGGTCGAACAGCCGGCGCAGGTAGAGCACGAAGGCGGTGAGCACGCCCAGCTCCAGCGCGTCGTCCACCACCAGGTAGGCGCCCAGCAGCACGATGCCGGTGGTCCAGAGGTTGGCGGTGGCGCGGGAGAGGCCGACGTAGCGGGCGAGTTCCAGGAAACCCTCCGCATTGGCCGTCGAGGACTGGGAGTTGACCACGGCGAAGGCGGCGTCGTTGCTCCGCTCGCGACGGAAGGCCTGGACCGGGCGGATGCCGTTCATGGTCTCGGTGAAGCGCACGATCATCGAGGCGGCGGCGGTCCGGGAGCGGCGGTAGACCCGGCGCGAGCGGGTGCGGAAGGAGTGGGCGATCAGCGCCAGCGGCAGGATGGAGAGCAGCGAGGCCAGGCCGAGGCGCCAGTCCAGCACCAGCAGCAGCACCGAGATGTAGCAGACCGACAGGAAGACGGTCAGCAGCTCCTGGAGGCCCTCGGAGAGCAGCTCGCGCAGCGCGTCGATGTCGCTGGTGGCGCGGGAGATGATCCGGCCCGAGGTGTAGCGCTCGTGGAAGTCGAGGCTGAGCCGCTGGGCGTGCCGGAAGATCCGGCCGCGCAGCTCCAGCAGGACGTCCTGGTTGACCCGGGCGCTGATCTTGATGAACACCCACTGCAGCAGCGGGCTGAGCAGGGCGCAGAACAGGTAGCCGGCGACCACCGCGACCAGCGGACCCCGGTCGTGTTCGCGCAGCGCCGGGATGCCGCGGTCCATCGCCACGGCGACCAGCAGCGGGCCGGACTGCAGCGCCGCCTGCTGGATCAGGATCACCAGCATCGCGACGGCGATCCGGGCCCGGTGCGGGCCGAGCAGTGAGCGCAGCAGCGCCCGGGGCGCGCCGGGCGGGACGGGGATGTCCTCCTCGTCGGCCGCGGGCGGGGGCAGCTCCTCCTCGACCGGCTCGACCGGCCGGGTCGGCTGGGGCGGCTGGGTCGGGTCGGCCGGGTCGGGGTGGTCGGGCTGGACGGGCTGGACGGTGGTGCTCATCGGACGCGTTCCCTCTCCGGGGCGAAGGGGCCGTCAGGTCGGGCGGCTGGCTCGCCGGACATCAGTTCGCGGTAGTGCGGGCAGTCGCGCAGCAGTTCCCGGTGGGTGCCGACGGCCTCGATCCGGCCGTCCGCGAGCACCGCGACGCGGTCGGCGAGCAGCACCGTGCTCGGGCGGTGGGCGACGACCAGGGCGGTGGTGGAGCCGAGCACCTCGCGCAGCGCGCGCTCCACCAGGGCCTCGGTGTGCACGTCGAGGGCGGAGAGCGGGTCGTCCAGCACCAGGAAGGACGGGTCGCCGACCACCGCGCGGGCCAGGGCGAGGCGCTGGCGCTGGCCGCCGGAGAGGCTCAGGCCCTGCTCGCCGACCTCGGTGTCCGCTCCGGCCGGGAGCTTGTCGACGAAGCCGGCCTGGGCGGTGGCGAGGGCCGAGCGCAGCTGCCGCTCGTCCGCGCCGGGCGCGCCCATCAGGACGTTCTCCCGGACGGTGGCGGAGAACAGGGTGGGCTCCTCGAAGGCGACCGCGACCAGCTCGCGCAGCTTCTCCCGGGGCAGCTCGCGGATGTCCCGGCCGTCCAGGGTGATGGTCCCGGCGGTGGCCTCGTACAGCCGGGGCAGCAGGGCGGTGAGGGTGGTCTTGCCGCTGCCGGTCGCGCCGACCAGGGCCATCGTCTCGCCGCTGCGGATGTGGAGGTCGATGCCGGCCAGCAGGTCGGGGCTGTCGTCGGGGGCGTCGGGGTAGCGGAAGCGGACGCCGGTGAAGCGGATGCCGTCCGGGGCGCCGAGGCCCGTGGCGGTGCCCGCGTCCTCGGCCTCGGGGGCGTCCAGGACCTCGAAGAAGCGGTCGGTGGCGGTGGCGGCCTCGTTGGCGTAGGCGAGCAGCCAGCCGAGCGACTCGACCGGCCAGCGCAGGGCGAGCGCGGTGGAGAGGAAGGCGACCAGGGTGCCGGCGCTCAGCTCGTCGTGGGCGACCAGGTAGGCGCCGAGGGCCAGGGCGCAGCCGAGGGCGATCTCCGGCAGGCCGACGATGACCGCCCACAGGTTGGCGAGCAGGTGGGCCTTGCGCAGTTCGGTGCGGCGCAGCCGGTGGGACTGTGCGCGGAAGTGCTCGGCCATCGAGCGGTGGCGGCCGAAGGCCTTGAGGATGCGGATCCCGAGGATGGACTCCTCGACCACGGTGGCGAGGTCGCCGTTCTGGTCCTGGGCGAGCCGGGCGGCGCCCGAGTAGCCGGACTCGAAGCGCCGGGTGAGCACGAACAGCGGCGCGGAGGGCAGCAGGACGATCAGGGCGAGCCGCCAGTCCTGGGTGAACATCACCGCCGTGCCGGCCAGGAACGTCACCGAGTTGACGACCAGGAACACCAGGGGGAAGGCCAGGAAGAGCCGGATGGCGCTCAGGTCGGTGGTGGCCCGGGAGAGCAGCTGTCCGGAGCCCCACCGGTCGTGGAAGGAGACCGGCAGCCGCTGGAGCTTGGCGTAGAGCTCGCCGCGCATGGCCGCCTCCAGCCGGCCCAGCGGCCGGGAGAGGACCACCCGGCGGGTGTAGAACAGGGCGGACTCGACCATGCCGAGGACCAGCAGCAGCCCGACCGGCGGCCACAGGCCGGCGAGGTCGTGCTCGGCGAGCGGTCCGTCGACGATCCGGCCGAGCACCACCGGGACGGCGAGCGTGCTGAGCATGGCGAGCGAGGCGGCGGACACGGAGACGGCGAGCCGGCCGCGGACGGCCCGGGCGTAGGGCCACAGGCGCAACAGGGAGCGGACCGTGGAGCGGTGGCTCCCGGTCGTGGGGGCGTCTTGTCTGTTCTCGGCCATCGCGGTGAGGGTAGGCAGAGAACCCGTCACTTCTCATCCGGTTTTTCGCACCTGTCGGCGGCCCCCGGCGAGAACCGGCCACCCGGACGGGTGGGGCGGGAGTGACAGGTGGGGCGCACGCGTCCGTTCGTGCAGGGACGGATGCGTCGAGCGCCTCTTGCGCACGCCCTGTCGCTTTCCGATGACATGTCCTGACGGTTCGTAACCGTTGTGAAGCGATGGGAGATACGTCATGTCGGTCGACATCGAGCCCGGTGCTGCCGGGGGCGCGGTGCTACAGGTGCGGACCCAGCTGAGCCTCAGCACGACCGCCGCACGGAACCTGGCGACGACGACCAAGTCGAAGCCCCAGATGCAGGAGATCACCTCCCGCTGGTTGCTCAGGACGCTGCCGTGGGTGCAGGTCAGCGCGGGCACCTACCGGGTGAACCGCCGCCTGAGCTACGCCACCGGGCGGGGCCGGGTGAGTTTCACCAAGACCGGTGCCGCGGTGGCCGTGATCGCGCCCTCGCTGGCCGAGGTGCCGGCGCTGCGCGGTTTCGACGACCAGGAGGTGCTGGAGGAGCTGGCCCGCCGCTTCACCCAGCGGGACTTCGCCGCCGGTGAGGTCCTGGTGCAGGAGGGCGCGCCGATCGAGGAGGTGTTCCTCATCGCGCACGGCAAGGTCGACCGGATCGGCACCGGCAAGTACGGCGAGCGGACCGTCCTGGGCTCGCTCGCGGACGGCGACCACATCGGCGACGAGGTGATCACCGAGGGCGGCGGCAGCTGGCCGTACACCGTGAAGGCGGCCACCGCCGGGGTCGCGATGGCACTGTCCTGGCCGGTGCTCCAGGAGGTGATCGGCCGCTCGGAGGCGCTGCGCGAGCAGCTGCTGGGCTTCGCCGCCGACGCCGCCCAGGCGCAGAACGAGCACGGCGAGGCGGAGATCGACCTCTCCGCCGGGCATCAGGGCGAGTACGAGCTGCCCACCGCGTTCGTGGACTACGAGCCGGCGCCGCGCGAGTACGAGCTGAGTGTGGCGCAGACCGTCCTCAAGGTGCACACCCGGGTCGCGGACCTCTACAACAAGCCGATGAACCAGACCGAGGAGCAGCTGCGCCTGACCATCGAAGCGCTGCGGGAGCGGCAGGAGCACGAACTCGTCAACAACCCCGAGTTCGGCCTGCTCGCCAACACCGACTTCGACCAGCGGATCCAGACCCACACCGGCGCGCCCACTCCGGACGACCTGGACGAGCTGCTCAGCATGCGCCGTGACACCGACTACCTGTTCGCCCACCCGCGGGCGATCGCGGCCTTCGAGCGGGAGTGCAACCGGCGCGGCGTGTACCCCGGCACGGTGGACGTCCTCGGCAGCCGGCGGCCGGTCTGGCGCGGGGTCCCGATCCTCCCGTGCAACAAGATCCCGGTGAGCGAGGACCAGGTCACCTCCTTCATCGCGATGCGGGTCGGCGAGGACAACCAGGGCGTGATCGGTCTCACCCAGGTCGGCATCCCGGATGAGGTCGAGCCCGGGCTGAACGTGCGCTTCATGGGCATCGACGAGAAGGCGATCGCGTCCTACCTGGTCAGCGCCTACTACTCGGCGGCGGTGCTGGTGCCGGACGCGATCGGCATCCTGGAGAACGTCGAGCTCGGTCACGCCCTCGGCTGATCCAGGGGCGGCCGGCCGGGCGCGCGCAGCAGTTGCAGGGAGCGCCCGCCCAGCACCACCGTGCCCCGCGGGTGCGGGTCTCCCGTACCCGCGGCCGCGGTGTCCACCACCGTCTCGTACGCGGCCTCCGGCGCCGCCCAGGGCTCGCCGGGCAGGGTGAACACCACCGGTTCCCGGCCCGCGTTGAGCAGCAGCAGGAAGCTGTCGTCCCACGACGGCAGCCCGGTCTGGTCCCGTTCGGACATCGCGCTGCCGGAGAGCAGCATGCCGAGGCAGGCGGTGGGGGCGAACCAGTCCGCCTCGGTCATCTCCTTGCCCAGCGGGGTGAACCAGGCGAGGTCCGGCTGGCCGCCGGGGGCGGGGGCCCGGCCGGAGAAGAACGCCCGCTGGCGCAGCACCGGGTGGGCGCGGCGCAGCCGGACCAGCCGGGCGGTCAGCTCGCACAGCCCGCGCCAGCCGGGCTGCTCCAGCAGCGACCAGTCGAGCCAACTGAGCTCGCCGTCCTGGCAGTAGGCGTTGTTGTTGCCGCCCTGGGTGCGGCCGAACTCGTCCCCGGCGGTGATCATCGGGACGCCGGTGGAGAGCAGCAGGGTGGCCATCAGGTTGCGCAGTTGGCGCAGCCGCAGCGCGTTGACCTCGGGGTCGTCGGTCTCGCCCTCGATGCCGTGGTTCCAGGAGCGGTTGTCGTCGGTGCCGTCCCGGTTGGCCTCGCCGTTGGCCTCGTTGTGCTTGCGGTCGTAGGAGACGAGGTCCCGCAGGGTGAAGCCGTCGTGCGCGGTCACGAAGTTGACGGAGGCGTAGGGGCGCCGGCCGCCGCGCTGGTAGAGGTCGGAGGAGCCGGAGAGGCGGTAGCCGAGCTCGCGCACGTCCGGGCGGGCGCCGCGCCAGAAGTCCCGGACGGTGTCCCGGTACTTGTCGTTCCACTCGGCCCACAGCGGGGGGAAGCCGCCGACCTGGTAGCCGCCCGGGCCGACGTCCCAGGGCTCCGCGATCAGCTTCACCCGGCTCAGCAGCGGGTCCTGGGAGACGGCGGCGAGGAAGGGGTGCTCCATGTCGACGCCGTCGGTGCCCCGGGCCAGGGCGGCGGCGAGGTCGAAGCGGAAGCCGTCCACGCCCATCTCGGTGACCCAGTAGCGCAGCGAGTCGGTGATCAGCCGGATCACCTGGGGGCGGCGGGTGTCCAGGGTGTTGCCGCAGCCGGTGTAGTCGGCGTAGCCGCGCGGGCGGTGCGGGGCGAGGCGGTAGTAGCCGGCGTTGTCGATGCCGCGCAGGGAGAGCGCCGGCCCGAGCTCGGCGCCCTCGGCGGTGTGGTTGAACACCACGTCGAGGATCACCTCGATCCCGGCGGCGTGCAGGGCGCGGACCATCCGCTTGAACTCGCCGACCTGGCCGCCGCGCGAGCCGGAGGCGGAGTAGCCGGCGTGCGGGGCGAAGTAGCCGATCGTGTTGTAGCCCCAGTAGTTGACCAGGCCGCGGGCCTGCAGGTGGTCCTCGCTGGCGAACTGGTGCACCGGCAGCAGCTCGACGGCGGTGACGCCGAGCCGGGTGAGGTGGGCGATCGCGGCGGGGTGGGCCAGGCCGGCGTAGGTGCCGCGCAGGTGGGGCGGGATGTCGGGGTGACGCATCGTGAAGCCGCGGACGTGGAGTTCGTAGAGCACCGTCTCGGCCCACGGGGTCTTGGGGCGGTGGTCGTCGTACCAGTCGTCGTCGTCGTGGACGACCACGGATCTCGGGACGTAGGGGGCTGAGTCGCGGTTGTCCCGGACGGTGTCGGCGACGTCGGCCTCCGGCCAGTTGCGGACGGCGGAGCAGACGGCGTCGTGGGCGGTGTAGCAGCCGTCGACGGCCCGGGCGTACGGGTCGAGCAGCAGCTTCGCCGGGTTCCAGCGCGCGCCCGTCCACGGGTCCCAGCGGCCGTGCACCCGGAAGCCGTAGCGGGCGCCGGGGCGCACGCCGGGCAGGAAGCCGTGCCAGATCTGGAAGTCCTGCTCGGTGAGGCGGTGCCGGCTCTCCCGGCCGTCCTCGTCGAACAGGCACAGGTCGACGGCCTCGGCGCCGGCCGCCCAGAGCGCGAAGTTGGTCCCCTCGCCGCCGACTTGGTCGGTCCGGAAGCGGGCGCCCAGCGGCTGCCAGCTGCCGGGCCACGGTGGCTCGGCGGGGTGCGGGCCGCCGCCCGGCCGTACCCCGGCTTCCAGCTCCTGCCCTGACGCCATGGCCGTACCCTCCCTGGACGGGGTGTCCCGGACCCCGTTCACCTTCTCTTTCCCGGATTGGGCGGGGAGGAAGCCGCTGAACGGGGGCTTACCGGCGGATGGCGGGTGGGGGTCCGTATCCGGGGGCGCGCGGGGTCGTTGTTCCCGGCGTCGGACGCCCAAGGCGTGGGACCGAGTGGTGGGAGGCCCCGGGATGCGGCGCCGGGTTCGGGTGTGGGCACGGCGCGCGCTGGTGGCGGGCTGGTGCCTCATGGTGCTCACGGGGTGCGTCGACGGCGCCCCGCCGGGCGCCCCGGGCGGGGACGCGGCCCTGCCCGGGGCGTCGCGCACCCCGCCCCCGCCGCCCTCCAGGGCGGTGCTCACCGCGCTGCCCGCGGACGGCGCCCAGGACGTGCCGCCGGAGGGACCGGTGCGGGTGACCGCCGCCCAGGGTCGGCTGGTGTCGGTCCGGCTGGCCGACGCCAAGGGCGCCGAGCTGCCCGGCACGATCAGCCCGGACGGTGCCGGCTGGGCGCCGGACGGCCCGCTGCCCCTGGGCACCGCCTTCACGCTGGACGCGGTCGCCGAGGACGACCAGGGCCAGCGGGCGGCCCAGCACTCGGCCTTCTCGACCGCGGCCCGGGCGCACACCTTCGTCGCCTTCTTCACCCCGGAGGACGGTTCCACGGTCGGCGTCGGGATGCCCGTCTCGCTGCGCTTCAGCCGTCCGATCACCGACCGGGCCGCGGTGGAGCGGGCCGTTCGGGTCGCCGCCGACCCGCCGGTGCCGGTGGCCGCGCACTGGTTCGGCAACCAGCGGCTGGACGTCCGGCCGCAGCGGTACTGGGCGGCCGGCACCAGGGTCACCGTGGCGCTGCGGCTGAAGGACGTGCAGGGCGCGCCGGGGGAGTTCGGCAGCCAGAACCGGGACCTGCGCTTCACCGTCGGCCGGGCGCAGGTGTCCACCGTCGACCTGGACGCGCACACGCTGACCGTCCGGGCCGGTCCGGGCGGCAAGGTGGTCAAGGTGCTCAAGGTGTCCGGCGGCAGCCCCGAGCACCCCACCTACCGGGGGGTGCTGGTGGTGTCGGAGAAGTACAAGGTGACCCGGATGAACTCGCAGACCGTCGGGATGGGCGACGAGTACGACATCAAGGACGTGCCGCACGCCATGCGGCTGACCGCCTCCGGCACCTTCGTGCACGGCAACTACTGGGCCGACCCCGGGGTGTTCGGCACCGCCAACACCAGCCACGGCTGCATCGGCCTGGCCGACGCCAAGGGCGGCGCGAGCAAGGACACCCCGGCGGGCTGGCTGTTCGAGCACACCATCCCGGGCGACGTGCTGGAGGTGCGGGCCTCGGCGGGGGACTTCGTGCCGCCGTCGAACGGGCTGGGGGACTGGAACGTGCCCTGGGACCAGTGGGTGGCGGGCAGCGCCCTGCGGTAGCCCCGCAGGGCGGGGCAGGGCTGCCGGCGGCCCCGCGCCGCCCCTTCACCGCCGGTTCACCACCGCTCCACCCACCTCTCCCGAGGTTTCACTCAGACGGCCCAGCTATCCTGCTCCGGCGCGTCGGGCCCCGGCGCGAAAGATCAGCGCCCGGTGCAACTCCTGGAGGCACTCAGCGCGTCAAGAGAGTGAATACCGGGAGGGGAGATTCCGTGAAGACGGGTAAGGCGGCCGACGCCGCGATACGCACCGGCAAGCGCTACGGGCGCCGGGGCGCGATGGCGTTGGTCATGGGCGGGGTGCTGCTGCTCACCGCGGCGTGCAACGACGACAAGGGCGGCGGTTCGGGCGACGCCGCCGCGACGGCGCCGGCGGACGCGAACGCGACGGCCGCCCCGGGGGGCAACGCGGCCACGCCGAAGGCCTCGGCGGCCGTGCTCTCGGTCGAGCCGAAGGACGGCGCCCAGGACGTCGCGCCCAACGCCCTGCAGGTGTCCGTCTCGAACGGCAAGCTCACCACGGTCGAGGTGACCGACAAGAACGGCAAGCCGGTCGACGGCGCGATCACCGCGGACGGATCCGGCTGGAAGCCCTCGGCGGCGCTCGCCGTCGGCATGGCCTACAAGGTGAACGCTCAGGCGAAGGACGACGCCGGGCTGGTATCCGCGTCGACCAGCTCGTTCACCACGCTGACGCCGGGCAAGACGGTCGCCACCAACGACAACATCAGCGACGGCGCCACCTACGGCGTCGGCATGATCGTCTCGGTGAACTTCTCGAAGGACGTCAAGAACAAGGACGCCGTCCTCAAGGGCATCACCTTCGAGAGCAGCAACGGCACCGCGGTCAAGGGCCACTGGTTCGGCGACCGCCGGGTGGACTTCCGCCCCGAGCACTACTGGGCGCCGGGCACCAAGGTGACCATCAAGTACCGGCTGAAGAGCGTCGAGGTCGCGCCGGGCGTCTACGGCGACGTGGACAAGGACGAGCCGTTCACCGTCGGCCGGTCGATGATCTCCACCGCGGACGCCAAGACGCACCAGATGACCGTCGAACGGGACGGCAAGAGCACCACCGTCCCGGTCACCCTGGGCGCGGACGCCACGCCGTCCTGGGGCGGGACGATGGTGGTCATGGAGAAGGAGAAGGTCACCCGGATGAACTCGCAGACCGTCGGTCTCGGCGGCGAGTACGACATCCAGGACGTGCCGCACGCCATGCGGCTGACCACCTCCGGCACCTTCGTCCACGGCAACTACTGGGCCAGCCCGTTCGGCAAGACCAACGCGAGCCACGGCTGCGTGTCCATGCAGGACGTGAAGGGCGGCAGTGACACCTCGGTCGCGGGCAAGTTCTTCAACGACTCGATGGTCGGCGACGTCGTGAAGATCGTGAACACCAAGGAGAAGCCCGTCTCGCCCTCCAACGGGCTGGGCGGCTGGAACGTGTCCTGGGCCAACTGGTAGCCACCGGTGGCCCGGGAGGTTTGACGCCGGGCGGCCCGATCCTCACCCGTTGGGGTTCGGGCCGCCCGGTTTTCGGGCGGGCAGCCCCCCGAATGGCGCAACCTTTCCGGTGGCCGGGCGCGTGTACGGGGCGGGCCCGCCGGGTGCGCCGAGTGCGTCGGGTCCACGGGGAGTTCTGAGGGAGGGAGTCGACGTTGAGGTCGATACGCAGGGTGGTGACCGCCGGGCTGGTGGGCGGGGCGATGGCGCTGACCGCGGCTTGTGGCGGTGGCAGCGGGGGCGGGGGCGGAAGCGCCGCGAAGGCCGACCTGGGGGCCGGTGCGGCCGCCGCCAAGCCCGCCGCGGCGCCCACGAGTCCGGCGCCGAAGGTGTCGGCGGCGAAGGTGAGCATCGAGCCGGCGAACGGCGCGGTCGACGTGGCGCCGGGCGCGCTCAGGATCGCGGCGAGCGGCGGCCGGCTCACCACCGTCAAGGTGAGCGACAGGAGCGGCAAGGAGGTCCCCGGCACCATCGCCGCGGACGGCAGCAGCTGGACCCCGTCCACCGGCCTGTCGGTGGGCACCGCCTACCAGGTCAGCGCGATGGCCGCGGACGCCGGCGGCGCGGTCGCCACGGCGGACAGCAGCTTCACCACGCTGACCCCGGCGGCGCTGGCCAAGGCCGCCGACAACGTGGACGACAACGCCACCTACGGCGTCGGCATGATCGTCTCGGTGGACTTCAGCAAGGACGTCGAGAACAAGGACGCGGTCGCGAAGGGGATCAGCTTCGAGACCGACAACGGCACGGTGGTCAAGGGCCACTGGTTCGACGACCGCCGGCTGGACTTCCGCCCGGAGCAGTACTGGAAGCCGGGCACCAGGGTGACGGTGCACTACCGGCTCAAGAGCGTCGAGATCGCCCCTGGGGTGTACGGCACCGACCGGGACGAGCCCTTCACGATCGGGCGATCCCAGATTTCGACGGTTGACGCCGCCACGCACCGGATGACGGTGGTCCGGAACGGGCAGTCGAGCGACATCGACATCACCTCCGGGTCGCCCGAACACCCCACCTGGAACGGCACGATGGTGGTCATGTCCAAGGAGGGCACCGTGCGGATGCAGTCCAGCACCCTGCCCGGCATGACCGGCGCGCCCTATGACCTGCAGGTCCCGCACTCGATGCGGCTCACCTCCAGCGGGACGTACGTGCACGGCAACTACTGGAGCGACGCCTTCGGCGAGGACAACGTCAGCCACGGCTGCGTCGGCCTGAAGGACGTCAAGGGCGGCGGGGACGGCACCTCGATGGGCAAGTTCTACGACGGCTCGCTGGTCGGCGACGTGGTGATCGTGAAGAACTCCACCAAGAAGGACACGCTCGACCCGGCGAACGGGCTGAGCGGCTGGAACCTGTCGTGGAGCCAGTGGTAACCGGCAGGTAGCGGCCCTTCGTGGTCAACCCGGGCTTGACGCGCGCGGGCCCGGGTCGTCCTTTTCCTGCCGCGGGCATATGCCGACGCGGGCGAGATCGTTTGCTCATTGTCCGTACGCGGCTGCTTGCGTTCCGCAATGATGGTCCGCATGGCGGGTTGGGGCGAAACAGATCAGTCATCGGTTCCCGGGGCCGGCGTGGTCGCCGAGGCGTCCTGGATCGACGTCCACGGAGCGCTCTCGGCGCTCGAGCGGCTGAGCTCCGAGGAGCTGCAGGAGATGTATTCCGGCAGGCTGTGCGATCAGTCCGCGCCGAACGAGGTGCGGTTGCCGTCCCGGCCGGAGTCGGGCCCGGTGGCCCGTCGGCTGGTGCTGAACGTCCTGGAGTCCTGGGAGCTCCACCAGCACCTGGAGGCGGGCGAGTTGCTCACCAGCGAGCTGGTGTCCAACGCGGTGCGGCACGCCGCCGGGCGCACCATCGGCCTCCATGTCAGCCGCAAGCCCGGGTGGCTGAGGATCGAGGTCCGCGACTCCTCGCGCGCGCTGCCGTGCATGATCCTGGCCGAGGCCCGGCCGGTGAACGAGGGCGGCCGCGGGCTGAAGATCGTCGACGACCTGGCCGACCGGTGGGGCGCGGACCTGTTGCCGCGCGGCAAGGGCGTCTGGTTCGAGCTGCGGGTGCGCGACCGGCAGTGAGGCGGTGCCGCGTCGGGCCCGGGATACGCGCGGGGCCCCCGGATTCGCCGTGTTCCGGCGGATGGGGGCCCCTGCAAGTCATCGCGCCGGCCAAGGGGGTGCGTGCCGCGCGATGGGCGTCGGCAGTGCCAGGTCGGGCCCGCCGAAGTCGATGCCTCGACTATCGCACGATCTCAGCATGTGGGCAAACCGGTCGGCTTGGATTGCAAGGTTTGTAACCTAGTTCACCTTGAGAATTTGCATAGGTTAACGCGATTACCTGTGAATATTCATGATCGCACGGATCCCCTCACCGACCGCTACCATCGGGCCCGTGAACTCGTACTGGCGCGTCGCGCTGCCACCGCTGTCCGCCTGAGCGGGCGTACGCGCTGGTGAGCTGAACTCCCGACCCCGCCCGGCTTCTGCCGAGGCCCGGGGGCGGCGGTGTGCGCCCGTTTCGAAACCGACTCCTCCTGACGGATTTCGACGACGGAAGTTCACGACTGTGCCGAATCGTTTGTCTGCGCCCGCCCGTACCCCCTTGGCCCCCGCGGCCCGCCGCCTCCGCCCGCTCGACGGGCCGGTGCCCATCCTGGCCGCCGCGCTGCTCTGGGGCACCACCGGGACCGTCGGCTCGCTGGCGCCCGCCGCCGCCCCGGCGACCGGGATCGGCTCCGCCGCCCTGGTGCTCGGCGGGTTGCTGCTGTTCGTCACCGACCGCACCGCCCGGGTGCTGCCGCGGCGGTGCACGGTGCGCGAGCGGTGGCTCCTGGTGCTGGGGGCCGTCGCGGTCACGGGATACCCGCTCAGCTTCTACCCGGCGGTGGCCCGCACCGGGGTGGCGGTGGCCACGGTGATCGCGCTGGGGAGCGCGCCGGTGTTCACCGGGCTGCTCGGGTGGCTCGCCCGGCAGGGCCGGCCCGGTGCGCGCTGGGCCGGGGCCACGGCGCTCGCGGTGCTGGGCTGTGCGGTGCTGGTGCTGGGGCCCGAACTCGCCGGCGGCGGCGCGTCGACGGACCTGGTCGGCGTGCTGCTGGCGGCGCTGTCCGGGCTCTCGTACGCGGTGTACTCGCTGATCGGCGGCCGGCTGATCACGGCCGGGCACCCGTCCGGCGGGGTGATGGGCGCGATGTTCGGTGCTGCCGCGCTGCTGGTGCTGCCGGTGCTGGCGGCCGGCCCGACCGGCTGGCTGCTCTCGGTGCGCGGGGCGGGCGTCGTGCTCCACCTCGCGGTGATCACCACCTTCCTCGCCTACCGGCTGTTCGGCCACGGCCTGCGCCGCACCCCGGCCCGGACCGCCACCACCCTCACCCTCGCCGAACCCGCCGTCGCCGCCGTCCTCGGCGTCGCCGCCCTGGGGGAGCGGCTGCCGGCGCTCTCCTGGTGCGGCCTCGCGGTCCTGGCCGGCGGCCTGGCCTTCCTCGCCGGGTAGCCGGGCCGGCGGCCCCGGGGCGGACGGCCCGGGGCCGCCGGGATCAGCACTCGATGACGTTAACGGCGAGGCCGCCGCGGGAGGTCTCCTTGTACTTGATCTTCATGTCGGCCCCGGTCTCCTTCATCGTCTTGATCGCCTTGTCCAGCGAGACGTGGTGCCGCCCGTCGCCGCGCAGGGCCATCCGGGCCGCGGTGACGGCCTTGACCGAGGCCATGCCGTTGCGCTCGATGCAGGGGATCTGGACCAGGCCGCCGACCGGGTCGCAGGTGAGGCCGAGGTTGTGTTCGATGCCGATCTCGGCGGCGTTCTCGACCTGCTCGGGGGTGCCGCCGAGGACCTCGGCGAGGCCGCCGGCGGCCATCGAGCAGGCGGAGCCGACCTCGCCCTGGCAGCCGACCTCGGCGCCGGAGATGGAGGCGTTCTCCTTGAAGAGCATGCCGATGGCGCCCGCCGCGAGCAGGAAGCGGACGATGCCGTCCTCGTCAGCACCCGGGATGAAGTTCAGGTAGTAGTGCAGGACGGCCGGGATGATGCCCGCCGCGCCGTTGGTCGGCGCGGTGACGACCCGGCGGCCGGAGGCGTTCTCCTCGTTGACCGCCATGGCGTAGAGGGTCACCCACTCCATCGCGTTGGCCGGACCGATCCCCTCGGCGCGCAGCGCCCGGGCCGCGGCGGCGGCGCGGCGGCGGACCTTCAGGCCGCCCGGCAGGATGCCCTCGCGGGTCATGCCGGCCCGCACGCACTCCTGCATCACGGACCAGATCTCCAGCAGCCCGGCCCGGATCTCCGCCTCGCTGCGCCAGGCCTTCTCGTTCTCCAGCATCAGGCCGGAGATCGACAGCCCGGTCTCCCGGGTGAGCCGCAGCAGCTCCTCGCCGGTGCGGAAGGGGTAGCGCAGCACGGTGTCGTCGGGCTTGACCCGGTCCGCGCCGATCGCGTCCTCGTCCACGACGAAGCCGCCGCCGACCGAGTAGTAGGTCTTCTCCAGCAGCGTGGAGCCGTCCGCCGCGAACGCCCACAGGGTCATGCCGTTGGCGTGGTACGGCAGCGAGCGGCGCCGGTGCAGGACCAGCTGGCTGTCGGTGTCGAAGTCGATGGGGTGCTCGCCGAGCAGGGTGATCCGCTTCTCGGCGGTGATCCGCTCGACGTCCTTGTCGGCCTGGTCGACGTCGACGGTGCGCGGCGAGTTGCCCTCCAGGCCCAGCAGGACGGCCTTCGGGGTGCCGTGGCCGTGGCCGGTGGCGCCCAGCGAGCCGTACAGCTCGGCGCGCACGGCCGTGACCCGGGGCAGCAGGCCTTCCGAGCGCAGCCGGCGGGCGAACATCCGGGCCGCGCGCATCGGGCCGACGGTGTGGGAACTCGACGGGCCGATGCCGACGGAGAAGAGGTCGAAGACGCTGATGGCCACGGGGACGTCCTTGTCTGGTCTCGTGGAAGGACTGTGCTGCGGAAGGGGCGGGGCGGGGGCCGACACGGGACGGGGCACCGCGCGCACTGTCCAGTGTGCGCGGTGCCCCGGAGTCCCAGGTGCACCGGCGGAGTGAGGCCGGTCACCCGGGGCGGCCCTGTGCCCGGTGAACCGGACGGGGCCGGATCACTCCTGGTTGGCCAGGTTCGGGTAGAGCGGGTACTTCTCGGCCAGCGCGGTGGCGCGGGCCCTGAGGCCGGCGGCGACGGTCTCGTCGAAGGCGGGCTTGAGCGCCTCGGCGATGATGTCGGCGACCTCGCGGAAGTCCTCGGCCCGGAAGCCGCGGGTGGCCAGGGCCGGGGTGCCGATGCGCAGGCCCGAGGTGACCATCGGCGGGCGCGGGTCGTTCGGGACGGCGTTGCGGTTGACCGTGATGCCGACCTCGTGCAGGCGGTCCTCGGCCTGCTGGCCGTCGAGCCGGCTGTTGCGCAGGTCGACCAGGACCAGGTGGACGTCGGTGCCGCCGGACAGCACCGTGGCGCCGGCCTCGGCGACGTCCTCGCGCAGCAGGCGCTCGGCGAGGATCCTGGCGCCCTCGAGGGTGCGCTGCTGGCGCTCCTTGAACTCCTCCGAGGCGGCGACCTTGAAGGCGACGGCCTTGCCCGCGATCACGTGCTCCAGCGGACCGCCCTGCTGGCCGGGGAAGACCGCGGAGTTGATCTTCTTGGCGTGCTCGGCCTTGGACAGGATGACGCCGCCGCGCGGGCCGCCCAGGGTCTTGTGGGTGGTCGTGGTGACCACGTCCGCGTAGGGCACCGGGTTCGGGTGGAGCCCGGCGGCCACCAGGCCGGCGAAGTGCGCCATGTCCACCATGAGCAGGGCGCCGATCTCGTCGGCGACCCGGCGGAACTCGGCGAAGTCCAGCTGGCGCGGGTAAGCGGACCAGCCGGCGATGATCAGCTTCGGCTGGTGCTCCTTGGCCAGGCGCTCGACCTCGGCCATGTCGACCTGGCCGGTCTTCTCGTCCACGTGGTACGCGACCACGTTGTAGAGCTTGCCGGAGAAGTTGATCTTCATGCCGTGGGTCAGGTGACCGCCGTGGGCCAGGTTCAGGCCCAGGATGGTGTCGCCCGGCTGGATCAGCGCGAACATCGCGGCGGCGTTGGCCTGCGCGCCCGAGTGCGGCTGGACGTTGGCGTGCTCGGCGCCGAACAGGGCCTTGACGCGGTCGATCGCGATCTGCTCGACCACGTCGACGTGCTCGCAGCCGCCGTAGTAGCGGCGGCCGGGGTAGCCCTCGGCGTACTTGTTGGTGAGGACCGAGCCCTGGGCCTCCATGACCGCCACCGGGGCGAAGTTCTCGGAGGCGATCATCTCCAGGGTGGTCTGCTGGCGGTGCAGCTCGGCGTCGACCGCGGCGGCGATCTCCGGGTCGAGGGCGTGCAGGGACTGGTTGAGAACCGTCATGGTGTGGTCTTCCCGGGAGGAGGAGGATCAGGGGTGCCGTGCGAGCGCGCCCTCGCAAGGGGTGGTGCCGGGTGACGGCCGGGCGGTGGGGCGGGCCGGCGTGCGCGCGGCCCGCCCGGTCACGAACGGGTCAGGCCTTGACGAAGGCGTCGTACTCGTCCGCGCTGAGCAGCTTGCCGGTGGACTCCACCCGCACCTTGAACAGCCAGCCGCCCTCGAAGGGGGCGCTGTTGACCAGGCCGTTGTCGTCCAGGACGTCCTGGTTGACCTCGGTGACCTCGCCGGTCACCGGGGAGTACAGGTCGCTGACCGACTTGGTGGACTCCAGCTCGCCGCAGGTCTCGCCGGCGGTCACGGTGTCGCCGACCTCGGGCAGCTGCACGTAGACGATGTCACCGAGCGCGTCGGCGGCGTGCTGGGTGATGCCGATGGTGGAGACACCGTCATCAGCGGCGGTCAGCCACTCGTGCTCCTCGGTGTACTGCAGGTGCTGGGGGTTGCTCATGGCGTCATTCTCCAGGATGGGAAGCGGGTACGACGAAGCGGGCCGCCACGCGGACGGCTTCGACGTGCGGGTATGGGGAAAGCGGGTGCCGGCCGGGCCGCGCGGGCCCGGCCGGACGGACTCAGCGGGCGCGCTTGTAGAACGGCAGCGCCACGACCTCGACCGGCTCGTGCGTGCCGCGCACGTCCACCGCGACGGTGGTGCCGGGGGCGGCGTGGGCGGCGTCGACGTAGGCCATCGCGATCGGCTTGCCCAGCGTCGGGGACGGCGCGCCCGAGGTGATCCGGCCGATCGGGGCGCCCTCGGTGGAGACCACGGTGTACTCGGCGCGCGGCACCCGCTTGCCCTCGGACACCAGGCCGACCAGCACCTTCGGCGGGTTGGCCTCCGCCGCGGCGGCCGCCTGCTCCAGCGCCTTGCGGCCGACGAAGGCGCCGTCGTTGGTGGTCTTGTCGAAGCGGACGACCCGGCCCAGGCCCGCGTCGAAGGGGGTGAGGTCGGTGGACAGCTCGTGCCCGTACAGCGGCATGCCCGCCTCCAGGCGCAGGGTGTCGCGGCAGGACAGCCCGCACGGCACGAGGCCGCGGCCCTCGCCGGCGGCGGTCAGCGCCTGCCAGACGTCCTCGGCGTCGCCCGGGTGGCAGAAGATCTCGAAGCCGTCCTCGCCGGTGTAGCCGGTACGGGCCAGCAGCACCTCGCGGTCGGCCACCCGGGCCGGGAGGATCGCGTAGTACTTCAGGCCGGGCAGGTCGGCGTCCGTGGTCCCGGCCAGGATCGCGGTGGACTCCGGGCCCTGGACGGCGATCAGCGCGTAGGTGTCGCGGTCGTCGGTGACGACGGCGTCGAAGCCCTTGGCGCGGGCGATCAGCTCGTCCAGGACCAGCTGGGCGTTGGAGGCGTTGGCGACGACCAGGAAGGCGTCCTCGCGCAGCCGGTAGACGATCAGGTCGTCCAGGATGCCGCCGTCCTCGGCGCAGATCATGGTGTAGCGGGCGCGCAGCACGCCGAGCGCGGAGACGAAGCCGACCAGCGCGTGGTCCAGCATCTCGCCGGCCTGCGGGCCGGTGACGGTGATCTCGCCCATGTGCGAGAGGTCGAACAGACCGGCCTTGGTGCGGACGGCGAGGTGCTCCTCGCGCTCGCTGCCGTAGCGCAGCGGCATGTCCCAGCCGGCGAAGTCGGTCATGGTCGCGCCGAGGGCGCGGTGCAGCGCGTCGAGCGCGGTCAGGCGGAGGGACGACATGGCCAGGAACTCCTCGGTCGGGGCACTCAGGGGTGCACGCGCCGGGACCGGACCCGCTCGGGGACCGACCCTGCGCGCGGGCATGCGGCGGCGTGGGTCTCCCCATCTGTCGTCGAACCTGAGAGCTTCACCGCCCACCTGCCCGCAGCTGTTTCCAGCATCCAGGACAGCATGGCGGCTTGCACCGTGGGTGGGCGCGCGACAGGGCCGAGCGCCACTTTCCAGATGTGCCTAACCCGTGCGGTAGGGGGGCCTGAGAGATTCCGGGGAGGACTTGCTCCTTCGGCGCCGGCCGTACCGCCTGAGCGGCACTCCGGGCTCTCCCGCGCGGGTTCGAGCGGCCGGTATGGAGTTGTGGGGGCCCGCGGCGCATGCCGTCGGACGCGCACATCATGGCACGTCCACGCGCGCGGGGGGAGGGGGGCCCGGTCACCCCGCCCGATACCGAACCCCTGCGCCACCCGTGCCCCACCGGCACCCTGCCCGCGGCCTAGACTTCTGCGCGTCGGCGCAGCAGTGGGCGGCCGACCGGCACGAGGGCGGATCGGCGGCGCATGGAGTACCCGGTGGAGCAGCAGCAGGGGTGGGGCGGGCCGGAGTCGGTGCCGCCGGGCGGCGCCTGGCCGGCCAACGAGCTGGAGCAGGTGCTGACGGCCGCGCTGGGCGACCCGGGCGCGACGCCGCGGGTGATCGAGGTGCTGGCCCGCAGCCAGGTGTGGATCCCGCTGCCGGCCGGGGGCGATCCGGCCGGGCAGTCGCTGGACCTGCCGACCGTCGAACTGGCCGGGGAGCCGTACGTGCCGGTGTTCTCCTCACAGGAGGTGTTCCTGCAGCAGGCGCCGGGGATGGCCTTCGCGATAGCGCCGGCCTGGGAGTTCGCCCGAGGACTGCCGCTGGGCGTGGGCATCGCGGTCAACCCCGAGGCCGCGGTGGGCATCCCGGTGCCGCCGCAGGGCGTGGCCGAGCTGCGCCGCGGGCCGCGGGAGGACCGCTGGGAGCAGCAGCCGGCGGCGCCGACCGGCGGCCGGGTGGCGCTGCGCGAGCCGGTGCCGGGGGAGGACCCGGAGTACTTCCTGGCCGCCTGCCGGGCCGAACTGTCGGCCCTGCCGGGAGTGCTGACCGCGCGCCGGGCACTGGCCAGCATCGAGGGCGAGCCGACCGTGATGTTCGTGGGCGTCCAGTTGGATCCGGCCGCCCCGGCGGACCCGGGCGCGGTGAACGAGGCGCTCGGCCGGGCGCTGGGAACCGCGCCGCTGCCGGGCGGCGTCCACCTCGTGCTGCTCGACCTCGCCGAGGACCCGGTGGTCGAGTGGTTGCTCACCCGGGTACTGCCTTTCTACACGCGGATGTGAGCGGGGATCGTTCGTGAGCACGTCGCCGTGGCGGCGGCCGGTGCCGCGCCATAGGGTGCGTGCAGACGGCTGACGGGCCGGCTGGGTTGAGGAAAGAGGCGCGGCGAGGTGGGCGCATGAGTGCGGGAGCGGGAAGCGGTGGGCCGGGCCCCTGGGGCCAGGCGCCGGCCGGGCGCCCGGCGGATCCGGGCGCGCTGGAGCGCGCCCTGCGCGACGTCGCGCCGGAGCGTTACGACGCGTACGAGCGGCTGCTGCACGCGCTCGCCGACGGCCAGGTCTGGATGCTGCTCTGGCACGGCACGCCGGGCAGCCCGGACGCGCAGTACGGGAACATGGAGATCAGCGGCCACGGCTACGCGCCGGCCGTGACCTCGCCCGAG
The DNA here is from genome assembly GCF_055569215.1 of Kitasatospora sp. NPDC029312. Taxonomy (NCBI): domain Bacteria; kingdom Bacillati; phylum Actinomycetota; class Actinomycetes; order Kitasatosporales; family Streptomycetaceae; genus Kitasatospora; species Kitasatospora sp. NPDC029312. The sequence goes on from NZ_JBVHXY010000002.1 coordinate 322,222, forward strand.
CAGCTGACGGCCTCCGGCTGGGCCCGAGCACACGAGGTCATCTCCGGGCGGGAGATCGCCGCCTCGCTGTACCGCACCCGCTGGGGCCTGTGGCTCAACCCGCACGCGCCCGGCGGCGGGGTCGGCGTGCCGTGGGCGGACCTGCGGCGGATCGCCGCCGGTCTGGACCGGCTGCCGGCCGGCCCCCTGAAGCTGAGCGAGCCGCAGGTGAACGCCCAGCAGTTCTTCGCGCTGCTGGAGCGGCAGGCCGGCGAGGTGCGCGCGGTGCGGGCGCTGCGCCGGGCCTGGGTGCGGCCGACGGTGGGGGAGCCGTACCTGGCGATCGGCCTGGACCTGTACGAGAGTTCGCCGCCGGCCGTGGAGGCGGTGCGGGCGCTGATGCAGCGGGCGATCGCGGTGGCGCCGGAGGGGCTCGCGGTGTCCACGGTGGCGATGGCGGACGAGTACGACCCGGTGGCGCTGTGGATGCGGGCCAACGCCCGGCCGTTCTTCGACCGGGAGGCGGGGCGGCCGCCGGCCGGCCCGTACCCGCCGGCGCCGTACCCGGCGCAGTCGCTGCCGGGGCAGCCGGCCGCGGCGTGGCCCTACGGCGCCCAGCCGCCCGCGCCGGGCTGGGGGCAGCCGCAGGCGCCTCGGTCGTGGCCCGGATACCCCGGACGCTGATTGCCGGAACAGCCGAAGGCATATTCGCGAAGCCGACTTGATTGACCATCAGGTCGGCTTCGGTGCTTTCCGGACGAATTTCCCGTCCCCGAAGTCCACCCATCTTGACATGCCTGTTACAGCCGTGTGAAGAGGGATATGCCGAAGACCGGGGACGTGCATGCACGCAGATCACAGTTGGGCATCTGTCGGTTGTCAGGGCTGGCGCAAGCCAGTTCGCATGACAGAGAGTTCTGCGCAACGCATCGCGCGTACTGGAAACCCCACAAAGGTGAGCGCGCACGCCGACAGCTCGACCACGCGACGCCCATCCCGCGTGGTGGCAGTGCCTGTGCACGACGCACTGCCGCGCGCACCCGCTCCTCCTAAGCACCTCCGCACGTCCGCAGCCGCACCGCCGAAGCCGGCGCCCGGCACCCGTGGGCCGGCCACCGTCGGCGAGGGGACCAACTGACCATGACCGCATCCGTGACCACCGCCGGGCACGAACCGGAGGCGCCAGCCACCGCGAGCCCGGCCAAGACGATCGAGGGCCGTTCCCTCGGTCGGATCGCCTGGACCCGCTTCAAGCGGGACAAGGCCGCCGTCGCCGGCGGCATCGTGGTGATCCTGCTGATCCTGCTCGCCGTGCTGTCCGGGCCGATCGAGGCCCTGTTCGGACTCGACCCCGACCAGCCGAACCCGGACCTGCTGGACGCCGACCTCGGCGGCCTGCCGCTCGGGGACTGGGGCGGGATGAGCGGGGACCACCTGCTCGGCATCGACCCGCTGCAGGGTCGTGACCTGCTCGCCCGGGTGGTCGACGGCTCCTGGGTCTCCCTCCTGGTCGCCTTCGGCGCGACCCTGCTGTCCAACACCCTCGGCACCGTGCTGGGCGTGATGGCCGGCTACTACGGCGGCTGGGTGGACAACGTGATCAGCCGCCTGATGGACGTCTTCCTGGCGTTCCCGCTGCTGCTCTTCGCCATCGCGATCTCCGCCTCGCTCCAGGGCGGCGCGTTCGGCCTGCACGGCCTCCCGCTGCACCTCATGGTGCTGATCTTCGTCATCGGCTTCTTCAACTGGCCCTACATGGGCCGGATCGTGCGCGGACAGACCCTCTCGCTGCGCGAGCGGGAGTTCGTCCACGCCGCCCGCAGCCTCGGCGCCCGCGGCCCGTTCATCCTGTTCAAGGAACTGCTGCCGAACCTGGTCGGGCCGATCCTGGTGTACTCGACCCTGCTGATCCCGACGAACATCCTCTTCGAGGCCGGGCTGAGCTTCCTCGGTGTCGGCATCCAGCCCCCGCAGTCCTCCTGGGGCGGCATGCTCGCCGACGCGAAGAACTACTACCAGGTGGACCCCCAGTACATGGTGGTACCGGGCCTGGCGATCTTCATCACCGTGCTCGCGTTCAACCTGCTCGGCGACGGGCTTCGTGACGCCCTCGATCCCAAGAGCAACTGACCCGGCGTCGGAATTCTCCTTCCTCCACATCCTCAAGGGGTTGATCTCACCCATGCGTAGGTCCCGTACCGTCGCGTTGACCGCCGCGGCCGCCGCCGTTGTCCTGGTCGTGACCGGCTGTTCGTCCAGCTCGAAGAGCGGCGACGGCAAGTCCTCCTCCGCCGGCTCGAACGACGGCAGTGGTGCCGACGCGGCCACCAAGCAGATCGTCAACGTCTCGGACAAGAAGGGCGGGACGGTCACCTACGAGATGAAGGGCACCCCGGACTCGCTCGACCCGGGCAACACCTACTATGCGTACATCTACAACTTCTCGCGCCTGTACGCCCGTTCGCTGACCACCTTCAACCCGGCGGCCGGCGCCGACGGCAACAAGCTGGTGCCGGACCTCGCCGAGTCGATGGGCAAGCCCAGTGCCGACGGCCTGACCTGGACGTACAAGCTGCGCGCCGGCCTGAAGTACGACGACGGCACGGCGATCACCTCCAAGGACGTCAAGTACGCCGTGGAGCGCTCGAACTTCGCGCCCGAGGTGAACTCGAACGGCCCGACCTACTTCCACGACCTGCTGGTCGACAACGCGACGCCGTACCAGGGTCCGTACAAGGACAAGGACGGCGGCCTGAACTCGATCGAGACGCCGGACGACACCACGGTCGTCTTCCACCTGAAGCACCCCTTCGCCGACTTCGACTACCTGGTCAGCGCCCCGCAGACCGCGCCGGTCCCGCAGGCGAAGGACACCGGTGCCGACTACGTGAAGCACATCGTGTCCTCGGGCTCCTTCAAGTTCGAGTCCTACGAGGACGGCAAGCAGGCCGTCCTGGTGCCGAACACCAACTGGGACAAGAGCACCGACCCGATCCGGAAGCAGCTGCCGGACAAGATCGTGCTCAAGATGAACATCGACCAGGCCACCATCGACAAGGACCTGCTGGCCGGCAACGCCCAGGTCGACCTGGTGGGCGGCGGCGTCGACCCGCAGACCCAGGCGCAGATCCTGCGCGACCCGAAGCTCAAGGCCAAGACCGACAACGCCTACGGCGGCCGGCTGGTCTACATGGCGATCAACACCAAGGTCGCGCCGTTCGACAACCTGGAGTGCCGCAAGGCCGTCCAGTACGCGATCGACAAGGTCTCGGTGCAGACCGCGCTCGGCGGCCCGATCCGCGGCCAGATCGCCAACACCGTCCTGCCGCCGGACATCCCGGGCCACCAGGACTTCAACCTGTACGAGACCAAGGACAACAAGGGTGACCAGGCCAAGGCCAAGGACTCCCTGAAGGCCTGCGGCAAGGACGGCGGCTTCACCACCGTCCTGTCCGCCCGCACCGAGCGCGCCACCGAGGTCGCCGCGGCCACCGCGATCCAGGCCCAGCTGAAGAACATCGGCATCAACGTCGAGATCCAGCAGTACCCGCAGGGCAAGTACCTGACCGACTCGGCCGGTGCCCCGCAGTTCACCCAGGACCACAACATCGGTCTGATGATGATGCAGTGGGGCGCCGACTGGCCGACCGGCTACGGCTTCCTGCAGCAGATCGTCGACGGCCGCGCCATCAAGCCGTCCGGCAACAGCAACCTCGCCCAGCTGGACGACCCGGCCGTCAACAAGCTGCTCGACGACGCCGCGGTCAACTCCGACCAGGCCGCCCGCGAGAAGATCTACGGCGACATCGACAAGAAGGTCATGGAGTCCGCCTCCTACGTGCCGCTGACCGACTTCAAGGTCTTCCTGTACCGCTCGGACACCGCCACCAACGTCGCCTCCACCTCGGCTTTCTCGGGTGAGTACGACTACCTGAACATCGGCACCACCAAGTAAGAGCCTGGCTCCGCATCCCTGAAGGCAGGTGAAGGCAGCGGCGCCCGCCGCCGTCCGGCAGACCCCGGACGGCGGCGGGCCGCCGGAGCCGCCCAACTGTGTTTGCCTACATCATCCGCAGGATCCTCGCGGCCGCGGTGCTGCTGCTGGTCGTCAGCGCGGTCACCTTCGCGATCTTCTTCCTGCTCCCGCGCTTCGCCGGCGAGACCACCGACCAGCTGGCCGCGCAGTACATCGGGAAGAACCCGTCGCCCGAGGCGATCGCGGCGGTCAAACAGAACCTCGGCTTCGACCAGCCGCTGTACACCCAGTACTGGCACTTCCTGAAGGGCCTGGTCAGCGGCGCCGAGTACAAGTTCGGGCCGGAACCGGCCACCTGCCACGTGCCCTGCTTCGGCTACTCCTTCAAGAACCACCTGGAGGTCTGGCCGGAGATGACCAGCCGGATCCCGGTCACCATCTCGCTCGCCATCGGCGCGGCGGTGCTCTGGCTGATCTCCGGCGTCACCACCGGTGTGATCTCCGCGCTCAAGCCGCGCTCGATCTTCGACCGGCTCTCGATGGGCGTCGCGCTGGCCGGCGTCTCGCTGCCGGTCTTCTTCACCGGCGCCCTGCTGCTGACGGTCTTCAGCTACGAGTGGCCGATCCTGGACAACCTCGAGTACGTCGACTTCACCTCCGACCCGCTGATGTGGGCCCGCAACCTGATCCTGCCGTGGATCTCGCTGGCCTTCCTCTACTCCGCGCTCTACGCCCGGCTCACCCGCGCCGGGATGCTGGAGACGATGAGCGAGGACTACATCCGCACCGCCCGCGCCAAGGGCCTGGTCGAGCGCAAGGTGGTCGTCAAGCACGGCCTGCGCTCCGCGCTCACCCCCATCGTCACCATCTTCGGCATGGACCTCGGCCTGCTGCTCGGCGGTGCGCTGATCACCGAACAGGTCTTCTCGCTCAAGGGCGTCGGCCAGTTCGCCGTCCAGGCGATCACCGACAACGACCTGCCCAAGGTCCTCGGCGTCACCCTGCTGGCCGCCTTCTTCATCGTCGTCTGCAACCTCGTGGTCGACCTCCTGTACGCCCTCGTCGACCCCCGCGTGAGGCTCTCGTGACCGAGCTCCAGAAGACCCCGGCGGACGCCGCGTCGCCCCCGTCGGGCGACCCGTTCCTCTCCGTCCGCGACCTGCGGATCCACTTCGACACCGACGACGGCCTGGTCCGCTCGGTGGACGGGGTCAGCTTCGACGTCCACAAGGGCCGCACCCTGGGCATCGTCGGCGAGTCGGGCTCCGGCAAGTCCGTCACCTCGCTGGGCATCATGGGCCTGCACCGCTCCAAGCGGGCCCGGATCACCGGCGAGATCCGGCTGGGCGGCGAGGAACTGATCGCCGCCGGACCGGACCGGGTGCGCCAACTGCGCGGCCGCGAAATGGCGATGATCTTCCAGGACCCGCTGACCGCGATGCACCCCTACTACACGGTCGGGCAGCAGATCGTCGAGGCGTACCGGGTGCACCACCCCCAGGCCTCCAAGAAGCAGGCCCGCACCCGCGCGATCGAGATGCTCGACCGGGTCGGCATCCCGCAGCCCGACCGCCGGGTGGACGACTACCCGCACCAGTTCTCCGGCGGCATGCGCCAGCGCGCGATGATCGCCATGGCGCTGGTCAACGACCCCTCGCTGCTGATCGCCGACGAGCCCACCACCGCCCTGGACGTCACCGTCCAGGCGCAGATCCTGGACCTCATCCGCGACCTCCAGGAGGAGTTCGGCTCCGCCGTCATCATCATCACCCACGACCTCGGGGTGGTCGCCGAGCTGGCCGACGACATCCTGGTGATGTACGGCGGCAAGTGCGTCGAGCGCGGCCCCGCCGACACCCTCTTCGACGCCCCCGAACACCCCTACACCTGGGGCCTGTTGGGATCGATGCCGCGGCTGGACCGGGAGCTGCAGGAGCGGCTCGTCCCGGTCCGGGGCACCCCGCCGAGCCTGATCAACGTGCCGTCCGGCTGCGCCTTCCACCCGCGCTGCCCGTACGCCCAGCTGACCGGCGGACGTTCCACCGACGAGGTCCCGGTGCTGGCCGAGGCCACGCCCGGCCACTTCGCGGCCTGCCACCTGCCGGCCGACGAGCGGCACCGCATCTTCGCCGAAGAGATCGCGCCCCGGCTGTGAGCCCGGCCTCGTACCACCTTTCTGGAGAGAACCGATGACGGACACTCAGGCGGCCGCGGTCCCCGCGCCCGCGCCCGCCCCCGAGCGCGAGCCGCTGCTGAAGGTGACCGGCCTGGTCCGGCACTTCCCGATCCGCGGCGGACTGCTGCGGCGCCAGACCGGCGCGGTGCGGGCCGTCGACGGCATCGACTTCACGGTCAACGCCGGCGAGACGCTGGGCGTCGTCGGCGAGTCCGGCTGCGGCAAGTCGACCATGGGCCGGCTGGTCACCCGGCTCGACGAACCCACCGGCGGGAAGATCGAGTTCGAGGGCACCGACATCACCCATCTCAGTGCCGGCGCGATACGGCCGATGCGGCGCGACATCCAGATGATCTTCCAGGACCCGTACTCCTCGCTGAACCCGCGGCACACCGTCGGCACCATCGTCAGCGCGCCGTTCAAGCTCCAGGGCGTGCAGCCCGAGGGCGGGGTCAAGAAGGCCGTCCAGGAGCTGCTGGAGCTGTGCGGGCTCAGCCCCGAGCACTACAACCGCTACCCGCACGAGTTCTCCGGCGGCCAGCGCCAGCGCATCGGCATCGCCCGGGCGCTCGCCCTGAAGCCCAAGATGATCGTCGCGGACGAGCCGGTCTCCGCGCTGGACGTGTCGATCCAGGCGCAGGTGGTCAACCTGCTGGACGACCTCCAGCAGGAGCTGGGCCTGACCTACCTGATCATCGCGCACGACCTCTCGGTGGTCCGGCACGTCTCGGACCGGGTGGCGGTGATGTACCTCGGCAAGGTCGTGGAGATCGCCGACCGGGACTCGCTCTACCGCAGCCCGATGCACCCCTACACCACCGCCCTGATGTCGGCGGTGCCGGTGCCGGACCCGCGCCGGCGCCAGCGTTCCGGGCGCGAGCGGATCCTGCTCAAGGGCGACGTGCCCTCGCCGATCAACCCGCCCAGCGGCTGCCGGTTCCGGACGCGCTGCTGGAAGGCGCAGGACGTGTGCGCCGCCCAGGAGCCGCCGCTGGTGGCGCTGAAGACCGGGCACCAGGTGGCGTGTCACTTCCCGGAGGGTAGCGAGGGGAGCGACTGACACAGCCCGGAGGGGGGTACGGGCACCTCCTGAGACCGCAGGCGGAGGGGAGGGTTCCGCACAGGTCATAGTTGTGGGGTGACCTCGCAGATCTTCCCCTCCGACGTGCAGCAGTCCCTCGACCTCGCCGGCATCTTCGTCTTCGCCCTCTCCGGTGGCCTGCTCGCCGTCCGCAAGAACATGGACATCTTCGGGATCTGCGTACTGGCGGAGGCCACGGCGCTCGGTGGCGGGGTGATCCGCGACCTGGTGATCGGGGCGACACCGGTGGCCGCCTTCAGCAACTTCGGCTACTTCGTGACGCCGCTCGCCGCCGGCCTGGTGGTGTTCTTCCTGCACCCCCAGGTCGAGCGGATCAACCGGGCGGTGCAGACCCTGGACGCCCTCGGCCTCGGCCTGTTCTGCGTCACCGGCACCGCCAAGGCCCACGACTACGGGCTCGGCGCGGCCGCGGCCGTCGCCCTCGGGATGGTGACCGCGGCCGGCGGCGGGGTGATCCGCGACGTGCTGGCCGGGGAGATACCCTCCCTGCTGCGCTGGGACCGGGAGATCTACGCCGTCCCGGCCCTGGTCGGCGCCGCCCTGGTGGCCCTGCTGATCGGCGCCGACCGCCTCACCGGGGCCACCGGCACCGCCGCCGCGCTCACCGCTTTCGGGCTGCGGATGCTCGCCCTGAAGTACGGCTGGCGTGCCCCGCGGGCCTGGCACCGCAACGGTTCTCGCACCAGCGAGGAGTAGGCGAGCCGCCGCACGCGAGCGAGATCGCCTCGGCCGTGCAGAGCAGCTCCGGCACCATCCGGGCCAGCTCGGCCGGCCGGACCTGGCTGGCCGGGGCGCTCAGCGCGCAGGCCGCGACCGTGCGCCCGCCGCTGCCCGCGACCGGCGCGGCCACGCAGGTCACCGGCTCGCGGTGCTCGGCCGACTCGGCCGCCCAGCCGCGCAGGCGCACCGCCGCCAGCTCGGGCGGCAGTTCGTCCTCGCGGGCGCCGTCCTCGGGCAGCCCGGCGAGCAGCACCCGGCCGACCGCCGTGCCGGTCACCGGCGCCCGGCGCCCGATCCGGGACGGCCGGGCCGCCCGGGGCCCGGCCACCTCGTCCAGGTAGAGCACCTCGCCGTCGTGCAGCACGGCCAGCTGGACGGTGTAGCCGCAGCGGGCGTTGAGTGCGGCCAGGTAGGGCGCGGCGACCTGCCGGACGTCGAAATCCTCCAGTGCCCGGTCGGCGAGCGAGAGCACCCGGCCGCCGACCCGGTAGCGCAGATCCGGCTGGCGCCGGACGAAGCCGTGCTCCTCCAGGGTGCGCAGCAGCCGCAGCGCGGTGGACTTGTGCACCCCGAGGCTGCCCGCGGCCTGCTCCAGCGAGAGCGGCCCCTCGCCGAGCGAGCCGAGCAGGGTCAGCGCGCGGTCGACCGACTGCGACATGACGCCCCCCTGGAACTCGCTTGAGAAGTGTCCGTCAGGCTAACCGCTGGGTGGCGCAGTGGTGCAAACCAGTGCCGGACGCCGCCGTCCGGCCGGGGCGCGTCCGGTGGCCGGATCGAGGCACCGACCCGGGGCCCCGATCGTGGCGCCCTCTACAATCGGATGGTTATGCCATACCTGGACCATGCGGCGACCACGCCGATGCTGCCCGAGGCGATCGCCGCGATGACGGCGCACCTGGGGGTGGTCGGCAACGCCTCGTCCCTGCACGCGGCCGGCCGCCGGGCCCGCCGGGTGGTCGAGGAGTCCCGGGAGTCGCTGGCCGAGTCGCTGGGCGCCCGTCCGAGCGAGATCGTGCTCACCGGCGGCGGCACCGAGTCCGACAACCTGGCCGTCAAGGGCCTGTACTGGGCCCGCCGGGACGCCGACCCGGCCCGCACCCGGGTGCTGTGCAGCCCGGTCGAGCACCACGCGGTGCTGGACGCGGTGCACTGGCTCTCCGAGCACGAGGGCGCTTCGGTCGAGTACCTGCCGGTGGACACGTACGGCCGGGTGCACCCCGGGGAGCTCCGTTCGGCGATCGAGCGTGACCCGGCGTCCGTGGCCCTGGTCACCGTGATGTGGGCCAACAACGAGGTCGGCACCGTCCAGCCGGTGCGCGAACTCGCCGCCGTGGCCGCCGAGTACGGCATCCCGATGCACGCCGACGCGGTGCAGGCGCTCGGTCAGGTCCCGGTCTCCTTCGCCGACTCGGGGCTCACCGCGCTCACCGTCACCGGGCACAAGATCGGCGGTCCGTTCGGCATCGGCGCGCTGCTGCTCTCCCGGGGCGCCGCGCCCGTACCGCTGCTGCACGGCGGCGGGCAGGAGCGCGACGTGCGCTCCGGCACCCTGGACGCCCCCGCCGCCGCCGGCTTCGCGGCCGCCGCGGCGCTCGCCGTCGAACGGCGGGAGGAGCACGCGGCCGTGCTCGGCGGGCTGCGCGACGAACTGGTGGCGTCCGTCCTGGCCGCCGTCCCGGACGCGGTGCTCAACGGCGACCCGTCGACGGCGGGCAGGCTGCCCGCCAACGCCCACTTCTCCTTCCCCGGCTGCGAGGGCGACGCCCTGCTGATGCTGCTGGACGCCCAGGGCATCGAGTGCTCCACCGGCTCGGCCTGCTCGGCGGGCGTGCCGCAGCCCAGCCACGTGCTGCTCGCGATGGGCGTGGACCCGCTGCTGGCCCGCGCCTCGCTGCGGTTCTCGCTCGGGCACACCTCGGTGCGGCAGGACGTCACGGCGCTGGCGGCGGCCATCGGCCCGGCGGTGCTGCGGGCCCGCAACGCCGGGCTGGCGACCGTACGGCGGTAGGGCATGTCCGGCGGCCCCGTACGCTTGTAGTCACCATGACTGACTTCCCGGGTGCCCCGACCACTCCGTCCACCGGCCGCCTGCGCGTGCTCGCGGCGATGTCCGGCGGAGTCGACTCCGCCGTCGCCGCCGCCCGCGCCGTCGAAGCCGGCCACGAGGTGACCGGCGTCCACCTGGCGCTGTCCGCGAACCCCCAGTCCTTCCGCACCGGCGCGCGCGGCTGCTGCACCATCGAGGACTCCCGGGACGCCTGGCGGGCCGCCGACGTGATCGGCATCCCCTTCTACGTCTGGGACCTCGCCGAGCGCTTCCGCGAGGACGTGATCGACGACTTCGTCGCCGAGTACGCCGCCGGGCGGACGCCGAACCCGTGCCTGCGCTGCAACGAGAAGATCAAGTTCGCCGCGCTGCTCGACAAGGCGGTCGCCCTCGGCTTCGACGCCGTCTGCACCGGCCACTACGCCCGGATCGTCGACCTGCCGTCCGGCGAGCGCGAGCTGCACCGGGCCGTGGACGCCGCCAAGGACCAGTCCTACGTCCTCGGCGTGCTCGACTCCGACCAGCTGGCCCACTCGCTCTTCCCGCTCGGTGACACCACCAAGGAGGAGATCCGCGCGGAGGCCGAGCGCCGGGGCCTGGCCGTCGCCAAGAAGCCGGACAGCCACGACATCTGCTTCATCGCCGACGGCGACACCCAGGGCTTCCTCGCCAAGCACCTCGGCACCGCGACCGGCGACATCCTCGACGTCGACGGCACCAAGCTCGGCGAGCACGACGGCGCGTACGGCTTCACCATCGGCCAGCGCAAGGGCCTGCGGATCGGCCGCCCGGCGGCCGACGGCAAGCCGCGCTACGTGCTCGACATCTCCCCGGTGAACAACACCGTGACGGTCGGCCCCGTCGAGGGCCTCGACGTCACCGCGCTCACCGCCATCCGCCCCCGCTGGTGCGGCACCGAGCCCCTGGCCGAGGGCCGCTACACCGCCCAGCTGCGCGCGCACGGCGAGGAGGTCCCGGTGAGCGCGTCGGTGGTCGACGGCGAGCTCCACGTGCGCCTCGACACCCCGGCCCGGGGCATCGCCCCCGGCCAGGCCGTGGTGCTGTACGACGGCACCCGGGTGGTCGGCTCCGCCACGATCGCCACGACGGAGCGCCCGGCCGTCACGGCGTAGCCGGCCGCTCCGCTCCGGTCCGGTCCGGTCCGGTCCCGCACGGCGAAGGGGGTCGGCCCCCCATCGCCGGCGGGTGGGCGTGATAGACCAGTCAGCACTATGAACATCTGCGTCTTCTGCTCCGCGTACTCGCTCGACGACCGCTACTCCGCCCCCGCCGCCGAATTCGCCCGGCTGCTGGGCGAGGGCGGGCACACCCTGGTCTGGGGCGGCTCGAACGCCGGGCTGATGGGCCTGCTCGCCGACGGGGTGAAGGCGGCGGGCGGCAAGCTGGTCGGCATCATGGTCGAGATGCTGAAGCACAAGGGCTACGTCGGCGCCGACGAACTGTTCATGGCCCTCGACCTGGCCGAACGGAAGGCGGAGCTGGCCGCCCGCGCGGACGCCATCGTGGTCCTGGTGGGCGGCCTGGGGACCATGGACGAGGTCACCGAGGTGCTGGAGCTCAAGAAGCACGGGATGTTCGAGAAGCCGGTCGTCGTCCTCGACGCCGAGGGCTTCTACGCGGGCCTGCGCACCCAGCTGGAGCGGATGGACGCCGAGGGCTTCCTGCCACGGCCGCTGTCGGAGCTGGTCACCTTCGCCGACACGCCCGCCGAGGTCTTCGTGCAGCTCAAGGCCTGAGAGGATCGGAGCCATGCCTGCACATCTGATCACCGGCGCCGGATCCGGCATCGGCGCCGTCCTGACCGAGCTGCTCGCCGAACGAGGGGACGAACTCTGGCTGCTGGCCCGCGACGCCCGTCGCGCCGCGCAGCTGCGGGAGCGGTTCCCCGGCGCCCGCACCCTGGTCGGCGACCTCGGCGACCCCGGCAGGCTCTCCTGGGCCCTGGGGCACCAGCAGCCGCCCGTCGAGCTGGACTCGCTGCTGCACGTCGCGGGCGTCGTCGAGCTGGGCACGGTCGGCGACCTCTCGGTCAAGGCGTGGCAGGAGACGCTCAACGTCAACCTCACCGCGCCCGCCGAACTGACCCGGCTGCTGCTCCCGTCCCTCCGGCTCGCCAAGGGGCACGTGGTCTTCGTGAACTCCGGCGCCGGCCTCACCGCCCACGCCGAGTGGTCGGCGTACGCGGCCAGCAAGCACGGCCTCAAGGCGCTCGCCGACGCCCTGCGCCAGGAGGAGCACCCGAACGGCGTGCGGGTCACCTCGGTCTACCCGGGCCGCACCGCCACCGCGATGCAGGCCAAGGTGCACCAGCAGGAGGGCAAGGAGTACGACGCCGCCCGCTGGATCGAGCCGGAGTCCGTGGCCAAGGCGGTCCTCGCAGCCCTGGACGCCTCCCGCGACGCCGAGATCACCGACATCACCGTCCGCCCCGGGCGCTGACCGGCCGGGTGCCGCCGCGCACTAGGCTCGGACGGGTGAGTACCGGACACCCCTTCCCTGACCTGCGCGGCGCCGCCACCGGCGTCGGCTCGCTGCCCGGCACCGACGCCCGGGAGGCCGCCAGGACCTCCACCGGGGCGCTGGAGCAGCTGCCGTTCCTGCCCGAACTGCCCGCGCGCGGCCCCGGCGCCGACATGATCGGCCGTAGTGCCGGGCTGCTGGTCGAGCTGTTCGCCCAGACCGAACCGTCCGGCTGGCGGTTCGCCGACCGCCCCGGCCGGGACACCCGGCGCGCCCGCTCCTGGCTCGGGGAGGACCTGGACGCCCTGGAGGAGTTCGCCCAGGGCTACCAGGGCGCGCTCAAGGTGCAGGCCGTCGGCCCGTGGACGCTGGCGGCGGCCGTCGAGCTCAAGCACGGGGAGAAGGCGCTCTCCGACCACGGCGCCTGCCGGGACATCGCGGGTTCGCTCGCCGAGGGCCTGCGCCGGCACCTCGCGGAGGTGCGCGGGCGCGTCCCGGGGGCGCAGCTCGTCCTCCAGCTGGACGAGCCCGCGCTGCCCGCCGTGCTCGAGGGCCAGGTGAAGACCGCGAGCGGCTTCCAGCGGCTGCGCGCCGTGGACCGGCAGGTCGCCGAGGAGGCGCTGCGGGAGCTGATCCGCGGCCTGGACGCGCCCGTGGTGGTGCACAGTTGCGCCCCGGACGTGCCGGTGCCGCTGCTGCGCCGGGCCGGAGCCGCCGGCATCTCGCTGGACCTCTCGCTCCTCACCGAGCGCCAGGACGACGACCTCGGCGAGGCGGTCGAGGGCGGCACGGTGATCCTCGCCGGTGTCGTCCCGTCCACTGACCAGGCGGTGTCGGACCCGGCCGGTAGTGTCCAGGGTGTCAGGATCTTGTGGCGCAGGCTCGGGTTCGCCCCGGAGCTGCTGGGCCGCCGCGTGCTGGTGACGCCGACCTGCGGGCTCGCCGGGGCCTCCCCGGCGTACGCGCGCAAGGCGCTGTCGCTGGCGGCGCGGGCGGCACAGAGCCTGGTGGACAACCCGGAATGAGAGCGTAGGAGGGCTTGCGGTGACGGCTGTCGAGGGCTGGGAGGACGTCCCGGCGGAGGTGCGCAGGCGGCACGCCGAGCTGGCGCAGGAGATCAGCGACCACCGGGCCCGGTACTACGAGCAGGACGCGCCGGTCATCAGCGACGCCGAGTTCGACGCGCTGATGCGCGAGCTGGAGGCGCTCGAGGCCGAGCACCCGGCGCTGGTCACGCCCGATTCGCCGAGCCAGAAGGTCGGCGGCGCCGCCACCGGGCTGTTCGCCGAGGTCGAGCACCGCGAGCGGCTGCTCAGCCTCGACAACGCGATGGACGACGAGGAGCTCGCCGCCTGGGCCGAGCGGGTCGCCACCGAGCTGCACGGCATCGACTACCACTACCTGTGCGAGCTCAAGGTGGACGGCCTGGCCGTCAACCTCACCTACGAGAACGGCCAGTTGGTGCAGGCGGCGACGCGCGGCGACGGCCGGGTCGGCGAGGACATCACCGCGAACATCCGCACCATCAAGGAGATCCCGCACCGGCTCAAGGGCGAGAACATCCCCGAGCTGGTCGAGATCCGCGGCGAGGTCTACTTCCCGACGGAGGCCTTCGAGGCGCTCAACGCCTCGTTCGTGGCGGAGAACGAGCGCCGTCGCCAGGAGAACGAGGAGCGCGCCAAGGAGGGCAAGCGGCCTCGGGCGATGATCCGGCTGTTCATGAACCCGCGCAACGCCGCCGCCGGTTCGCTGCGCCAGAAGGACCCGCACATCACCGCCTCCCGTCCGCTGCACATGGTGGTGCACGGCATCGGGGCCCGGGTGGGCTTCGACATCGACTGCCAGTCGCACGCCTACCGGTTGCTGCAGGACTGGGGCCTGCCGACGGCCCGGCACAACAAGGTGGTCGGGACCCTCGACGAGGTGCGGGCGTTCATCAAGCACTTCGGCGAGCAGCGGCACTCCGTCGAGCACGAGATCGACGGCGTGGTGGTCAAGGTGGACGAGATCGCCCTCCAGGGCCGGCTGGGCGCCACCTCCAAGTCGCCGCGCTGGGCGATCGCCTGGAAGTACCCGCCGGAGGAGGTCACCGGCAAGCTGGCCGAGATCAAGGTCGGCATCGGCCGCACCGGCCGCGCCACGCCGTACGCGGTGCTGGCCGAGCCGGTGAAGGTGGCCGGCTCGATGGTGCAGTACGCGACGCTGCACAACCAGGAGGTCGTCAAGGCCAAGGGCGTGCTGCTCGGTGACACCGTGGTGCTGCGCAAGGCCGGTGACGTCATCCCGGAGATCCTCGGCCCGGTGGAGGACCTGCGGGACGGCAGCGAGCAGGCCTTCGTGATGCCCTCGCACTGCCCGGAGTGCGGCAGCGAGCTGCGCCCGATGGCCGAGGGGGACATCGACCTGCGCTGCCCGAACGCGCAGCACTGCCCGGCCCAGATCCGGGAGCGGATCGCCTTCCTCGGCGGGCGGTCCTGCCTGGACATCGAGGGGCTCGGTTACGTGGCGGCCACCGCGCTGACCCAGCCGCTGCCGCCGGTCGAGCCGCCGGTGCGCAACGAGGGCGACATCTTCGGGCTGACCGAGGAGCAGCTGCTGCCGATCAAGGTGCTGGTGCGCGACCAGAAGACCGGCATGCCCAAGCTGGACGACGTCACCGGCGAGGAGAAGGAGGTGTTCTTCTTCGCCACCACCACGGGGGCGGCGAAGAAGAACACCGGGGTCCTGCTGGAGAACCTCGCCAACGCCAAGGAGCGCCCGCTGTGGCGCTACCTCAACGGGCTGTCCATCCGGCACGTCGGTCCGGTCGCCGCCCAGGTGCTGGTCCGGGAGTTCCGCGACCTGGACCGGATCTTCTCGGCCACCGAGGAGGAGCTGGCCGCCGCCGAGGGGGTCGGCCCGACCATCGCCCGCTCGATCACGGAGTGGTACCAGGTCGACTGGCACCGGGAGATCCTGGAGAAGTGGCGTGCCGCCGGCGTCCGCTTCACCGAGGAGTTCGCGGACGAGGAGGGGGCGGAGCGCCCGCTGGAGGGCCTGACCGTCGTGGTGACCGGCACGCTGGCCGGGCACACCCGGGACGGCGCCAAGGAGGCGCTGACCTCGCGCGGAGCGAAGGTGACCGGTTCGGTTTCGAAGAAGACCGACTTCGTGGTCGCCGGTGACAACCCGGGGTCCAAGTACGACAAGGCCCTTCAGCTGGGACTGCCGATCCTGGACGACGCCGGCTTCGCCGTGCTGCTCTCCGACGGGCCGTCGGCCGCCCGTGCCCACCTGGGGCTTCCGGAGCCCGAGCAGGCCGCCGAGCCGCAGGAGGCGGCCGCCGAGGGCTGATTCGAGGCCGCCCCGAGCAACCGGTGCCCACAACCGTGTTGTTATCGTCCTGATGCTGCGTCATCGGGTGTCGTTCAGTGAAAGCGGGCATTGTGTCACTGCCCGGCACCCGGGCGCGGTGATGCGTTTCCGGTTGTCCGAAAGTCTGCCCACCGGGTGGACCCCGGCATACCCTGGAGCGCAACAGAGTGTCAGCAGGGGTGGGGGCACCGGCTGAGCCGGGGCTCCTCGGGGTCGCTCCATGCCCGACAGCTGTCGGTACCGGCACGGTGCCTCACCGTAAGGCGGCCTGACGGGGCGGGCCCGACGGAGGACAGGGCTTATGGATCGTACGACCGGCGGCGCGCCCACACGCCCGCCGCAGGGGGTGGCGGGTGCGGTCCTGCTGCTCGGCGTGCTGCTGGCCGGTGCGGCGCCGCTCATCCCGCTGGCCGTCCTGGTCTACCGGTACGAACCCGAACTGCTGCCGCTGTTCGCGGTGCCGCTGGCGGTGCTGGTGGCCGCCTGGCGGATCGCCCGGGACCGCGCCCGCGACCAGCTGACCGACCCGCTGACGGACCTGCCCAACCGTCAGGCCTTACTGCTGGCCGCCCAGGAGGCGATCGTCGAGCGCGAGGAGGGCTATAGCGTCGGTCTCATACTGCTCGACCTCGACCGGTTCAGATCACTCAACGACACACTGGGACATACGGCCGGCGACCGGCTGCTGGTTCACATCGCCCGCCGGCTCCACCGCGCGCTGCGCTCCGGCGGCACGGCCGGCAGCGCCACCCGGGAGTCCATCGACGACGTCTTCGTCGGCCTGCCCCGGCACTACCGGCGCGGCCGCCCGATGGTGGCCCGGATGGGCGGAGACGAGTTCGCCGTCCTGCTGCCCGGCATCAACTGCCCGGACAGCCTGGAGCGGGTCGCCAAGGCGCTGATCGCCGAACTCGCCGCGCCGATCCGCCTGGACGGCCTGCTGCTGGTGCTGGAGGCCAGCGCCGGCGTCTGCGTCTACCCGCAGGACGCCCAGGACGCCGAGTCCCTGCTGCGCCGCGCCGACGTGGCGATGGGCCACGCCCAGCAGGAGTGCAGCGGAGTCGCCCAGTACGACGAGACCCAGGACGCCGACACCCCGTACCGGATAGGCCTGCTCGGGGACCTGCGCCGAGCCCTGGAGATCGGCGAGGTGCAACTGCACTACCAGCCGAAGGTGGCCTTCGACGGCCGGGTGGTCGGCCTGGAGGCGCTGCTGCGCTGGGAGCGCCCCGGGCAGGGGAAGGTCTCGCCGGACGAGTTCGTCGGGCTCGCCGAGTCCAGCGGCCTGATGCCCCGGCTCACCGACTACGTGCTGGAGGCCGCCGTCGGCCAGCTCGCCTACTGGCGCGACCAGGGGCTTCAGGTGCAGGTCGCGGTCAACGTCTCGCCGCGCGACGTGCTCAACCCCGGCTTCGCCCAGCGCGTCGCCGGCCACCTCGTCCGCCACCAGGTGCCGGCCCACGCGCTGCAGCTGGAGATCACCGAGCGGCTGCTGCTCGACGACTCCCGGCGCGCCGCCGACACCCTGGCCGAGCTGCGCGGCTACGGCGTCGGGATGTCCCTGGACGACTTCGGCACCGGCCACTCCTCGCTGGTGCGGCTGCGCAGCCTGCCGGTCGGCGAGCTGAAGATCGACCGCTCCTTCGTCTCCCGGATGGTCGCCGACGACCACGACGCGGCGGTGGTCCGCTGCTCGGTGGAGCTGGCCCACTCGCTGGGCCTGACGGTCGTCGCCGAGGGCGTCGAGGACGACGAGACCTGGGAGCGGCTGCACCGCATGGGCGTGGACGCCGTCCAGGGCTGGCTGGTGTCGGCCGCGCTGCCCGCCGAGCAGGCCACCGCGTGGCTGCGGGTGCACCGCACCACCTCGGCCCCGCCGGTGGAGCGCCTCGGCGCCCCGCCGCAGCTCCCGTCGGTCATCAGGCCGGTCGCCCAGCCGCTGACCCAGCCCGCCGCCCAGCCCGCCCCGCTGCCCCCGGTGCTGCCGCCGACGCTGCCGCCCGTGCTGCCGCCGGCCGTCCGGGCCGTGCCGTGCACCCAGCCGCTGCAGGCCGCGCAGCTGGAGATCCAGGCGCCCGGCACCCCGGACTGGGCCCGCACCAGGCCGCAGTAGCGGCTCCGCGGGGGCCGCGGCGCCCGGGGTGACCGGGGTGCGCGATCACTCGTTGGCCGGTGGCCGGGCCGGGCCCCATAGGATGGGGTCCAAAGACCACGAGGACGGAGCACCGAACCGGCTGCTCCTGCCCGGGCCCGGCACCGCCGCAGGCACCGCCGGGCCTCACCAGAACTCACCCTGAGGATCGCTGCATGCCTGGCATCACGCGCGAGGAGGTCGCCCACCTCGCCCGGCTGTCGCGTCTTGAGCTGAAGCCCGAAGAGCTGGACCACTTCGCCGAGCAGCTCGACGTGATCATCGGCGCGGTCGCCCGCGTTTCCGAGGTCGCCGGACAGGACGTCCCGCCGACCTCCCACCCGCTGCCGCTGACCAACGTCATGCGTGCGGACGAGGTGCGGCCGTCGCTCACCCCGGAGCAGGCGCTGTCCGGCGCCCCCGCCGCCGAGGAGCAGCGTTTCCGTGTGCCGCAGATCCTCGGGGAGGACTGACCGAGATGACCGAGATGACCGAGCTGATCCGCCGCACGGCCGCCGAGACCGCCGCCGCCATCGCCAAGGGCGAGGTGTCCGCCGTCGAGGTCGCCCAGGCGCACCTGGACCGCATCGAGGCCGTCGACAAGAAGGTCAACGCCTTCCTGCACGTCGACACCGAGGGCGCGCTGAACGCCGCCAAGGCCGTCGACGAGAAGCGCGCCAAGGGCGAGGAGCTGGGCCCGCTGGCCGGCGTCCCGCTCGCGCTGAAGGACGTCTTCACCACCAAGGGCATCCCGACCACGTGCGGGTCGAAGATGCTCGAGGGCTGGATCCCGCCGTACGACGCCACGCTGACCGCCCGTCTCAAGGACGCCGGCGTCGTCATCCTCGGCAAGACCAACATGGACGAGTTCGCGATGGGCTCCTCCACTGAGAACTCCGCCTACGGCCCGACCGGCAACCCGTGGGACCTCACCCGCATCCCCGGCGGCTCCGGCGGCGGTTCGGCCGCCGCGCTGGCCGCCTTCGAGGCCCCGCTGGCGATCGGCACCGACACCGGCGGCTCGATCCGCCAGCCCGGCGCCGTCACCGGCACCGTCGGCGTCAAGCCGACCTACGGCTCGGTGTCCCGCTACGGCCTGGTCGCCTTCTCCAGCAGCCTGGACCAGGGCGGCCCGTGCGCCCGCACCGTGCTGGACGCGGCGCTGCTGCACGAGGCCATCGCCGGGCACGACCCGTTGGACTCCACCTCGATCGACGCGCCCGTCCCGGCCGTGGTCGAGGCCGCGAAGCTGCGCGACGTGCGCGGCATGCGGATCGGCGTGGTCAAGGAGTTCGCCGGCGAGGGCTACCAGGCCGGCGTGATGCAGCGCTTCAACGAGTCGGTGGAGCTGCTGCGAGAGCTGGGCGCCGAGGTCGTCGAGGTCTCCTGCCCGTCCTTCACCCTGGCGCTGCCGGCGTACTACCTGATCGCGCCGTCGGAGTGCTCCTCCAACCTGGCCCGCTTCGACGCCATGCGCTACGGCCTGCGGGTCGGCGACGACGGCAGCCGCTCGGCTGAGGAGGTCACCGCGCTGACCCGTGAGGCCGGCTTCGGCGACGAGGTCAAGCGCCGCATCATCCTGGGCACCTACGCGCTGTCCTCGGGCTACTACGACGCCTACTACGGCTCGGCCCAGAAGGTCCGCACGCTCATCTCGCGCGACTTCGACGCGGCCTTCGCCGGGGTGGACGTGCTGGTCTCGCCGACCACGCCGACCACCGCCTTCCCGATCGGCGAGCGCGCCGACGACCCGATGGCGATGTACCTGGCCGACCTGTGCACGATTCCGTCGAACCTTGCGGGCAACGCGGCCATGTCGCTGCCGGTCGGCCTGGCGCCGGAGGACAATCTCCCGGTCGGCCTGCAGATCATCGCACCCGCGATGGCGGACGACCGCCTGTACCGCGTGGGCGGCGCCGTCGAGGCCGCACTCAACGACAAGTGGGGGCACACCCTGCTGGAGGAGGTACCGGCACTGTGAGCAAGATCGAGAAGGCCAAGGCCCAGTCCGCTTCGCTCAAGGGGTGGAAGCACAGCAAGCCCGGCCTGTGGCTGTCCATCGGCACCAGCGCCTTCGGCGCGGTCTCCATCGTCAAGGACGCCCGCAAGGCCCGCGAGGAGAACGACACCCTCAAGCTGGTCAACGCCCTGGTCGGCGCCGCCGCGCTGATCACCGGCACCGCCCTGATGGTGCGGGAGCTGCGCCGGCTGGGCTCCGACGACGTGCTGCTGGGCTGAGCCGAGCCGAGTGCCCCGGGGCGGGGGGGGGGGGGGGGGGGGGGGGGGGGGGGGGGTCGGGGGGGGGGGGGGGGGGGGGGGAGCCGCGGCAAAAATGGTTGTGGTGGGGGGGTGTGGGTCTGGGGGGCTGCGCGCCCAACCCAGATGCTGGAGGGGATGGTTTT
>NZ_JBVHXY010000003.1:0-46525 GCF_055569215.1 Kitasatospora sp. NPDC029312
CCGCGTTGAGCGGCACGGCAACCCCCGGAATAAGGCGGCCCCGCGCACTGCGTCCTCGCTAGTGTTATTTCAAAAGGAATCTCCAACCCCGATCACAAGACCGAGGCCGGGGATGTCAACATATCTGGCGTTGACTTTTGGCACGCTGTTGAGTTCTCAAGGAACGGACACTTCCTTCAGGCCGCCTTCCAGCGGGCCCTCCGGGCGCTTCGTTCTTTCGTGTTCCCAGCTTATCAGATGTTTTCCGCTCCGTTTCCGGCGCTTCGTTCATCCAACTCGCTGGCGTCTTCCCGGGTTTGATGCCCCGTCCGACGTTTCAAACTCTAGCCGATCCCCGCTCCGAAAAGCGAATCGGCCGCAATCCGATAAAACGAGCACAGCGAATAAGCACCGAGCCGCACCGCGCAAAGCGAAACGACCGGCACGAACCGGAAGTGGTGTTTCAGAGGATTGGCTACCCCGGGACCGTCCGCGCAGACGCGTGTCCGGTGCTCCCTGCCAGGCAGCTCGAAGAACTGTACGCGCTTCGGCGGGCGGATGCAAACGACGAGCAAAAGGGCCGGCCGGTCTCCGAGGAGCGGAGGCCGGCCGGCCCGACGGGCGATGGGGGCTCTGCGGTTGGTCCCGGAGCCCCGGGCTCAGCTGTTGGTGGGGAAGCCGAGGTTGATGCCGCCGTGCGACGGGTCCAGCCAGCGCTGGGTCACCGCCTTGCCACGGGTGAAGAAGTGCACGCCGTCCGGGCCGTACGCGTGGGTGTCGCCGAAGAGCGACGCCTTCCAGCCGCCGAACGAGTAGTACGCGACCGGCACGGGGATCGGCACGTTGATGCCGACCATGCCGACCTCGACCTCGAACTGGAAGCGCCGGGCGGCGCCGCCGTCATTGGTGAAGAGCGCCGTTCCGTTGCCGTAGGGGTTGGCGTTGATGAGCGCCAGGCCCTCCTCGTAGGAGGCGACGCGCACGACCGACAGGACCGGGCCGAAGATCTCGTCGTTGTACACCGACATGCCGGGCTTCACGTGGTCGAACAGCGTGGGGCCGAGCCAGAAGCCGTCCGCCGTGGGGGCGCCGTTCGCGTCCTCGGTGGTGACCGGGTGCTTGCGGCCGTCCACCGCGAGCTCGGCGCCGTCGGCGAGGCCGGACTCCACGTAGGAGGTGACCTTGTCGCGGTGCTGGCCGGTGACCAGCGGGCCCATCTCGGAGTCGCCGTTGCAGCCGGGGCCGACCTTCAGGCCGGCGATCCGCTGCTTGATCTTGTCGACCAGCTCGTCGCCGATCGGGTCGACCGCGACCAGCACGGAGACGGCCATGCAGCGCTCGCCGGCCGCGCCGAAGCCGGCGTTGACGGCGGCGTCGGCGGCGAGGTCCAGGTCGGCGTCCGGCAGGACCAGCATGTGGTTCTTGGCTCCGCCCAGGGCCTGCACGCGCTTGCCGTAGCGGGTGCCGGTCTCGTAGACGTAGCGGGCGATCGGGGTGGAGCCGACGAAGCTGACGGACTTGATGTCCGGGTGCTCCAGCAGGCGGTCGACGGCCACCTTGTCACCGTGCACGACGTTGAAGACGCCGTCCGGCAGTCCGGCCTCCTTCCACAGCTCGGCCAGGAAGTTGGCGGCCGACGGGTCCTTCTCCGAGGGCTTCACCACGACGGTGTTGCCGGCCGCGATGGCGATCGGGAAGAACCACATCGGCACCATGGCCGGGAAGTTGAACGGCGAGATGATCGCAACCGGGCCGAGCGGCTGACGGATCGAGTAGACGTCGATGCCGGTGGAGGCCTGCTCGGTGAAGCCGCCCTTGAGCAACTGCGGGATGCCGCAGGCGTACTCGACGACCTCCAGGCCGCGGGCGATCTCGCCCAGCGCGTCCGAGTGCACCTTGCCATGCTCGGACACGATGATCGAGGCCAGCTCGTCCCGGCGGGCGTTCAGCAGCTCGCGGAAGGCGAAGAGCACCGTGGTGCGCTTGGCCACCGAGGCGGTGCGCCAGTCGGCGAAGGCCGAGGCGGCGGCGGCCACGGCCTGGTCGACCTCGGCGATCCCGGCGAAGTCGACCTGGCCGGAGAGCTGACCAGTGGCCGGGTCGAAGATGTCGCCGCGCCGGGGCGCCGCACCGGCGGTGGCGACCGGCTTGCCGCCGATCCAGTGAATGATGTGCTTGCTCAAGGTCCGTCTGCCTCCGAAGTCCCGGGCGGCGTCGTGCCACCGGTTCGGTCTGGCGCCGCCCGCGCAGGGGTTGGGCGACGGAATTCACGGGGCTACCGCGCTCGTCTCCCAGTCTGGTGGCCACCATGGCCAGGCTCAACGACCAGGCTGACGGGGATCGAGGATTCAGCCTTACAGGTCGTCCGGTTGCTGGGCCGGACGCGTGATCCGCAACCGATAGCTTGTGAAAGGCAGGGCTCAGGCCTCGGGTTCCTCGTCCTCCAGGTACGGGTCGTGCAGCCCGTCCGCCGCCTCCTGGGTTTCCAGCAGGTCCAGCCGCAGGTCCTGAGCCCAGGCCAGCGCCCACCGCTTCAGCCCGTCCACCGCTCCGGCTTCGAGACTACGGGCGCGGAACCGGCCGTCCGCGGCCTCGGCCAGCGTCTCCAGCCGGTCGGCGAGCGCGGTGGGCTGGAACTCCGGGTCCAGTTCTCCCGCCAGCGCGAGCAGCTCGCCCTCCCGGTAGAACCGGGTGAGGGCGTACACGTCGATCAGGTCGCGCGGCATGCCCCGGTCGACCAGCAGTGCGGTGGTGAGCGCCGCGGCGTCCTCCAGGGCAGCCACCGGCAGCACCACCGGCGACTCGTCGGCCGCGTGGGCTCCCAGATCGAGCCGGACCGGCCGGTGGCCGAGCGGTTCCTTGCGCAGCTCCACCGAGTGCGTGCGCCCGCCCAGCGCCAGCCGTACGGTCAGCTGTTCCAGGCGCGGCGTCCCGGGCCGGTCGACGACACCGCCGCCGGCCGCGCGGTAGGCCTCGGCCAGCTCGGCGGCCGCCTCCGGCAGGTCGGCGTCGACGGTCACCAGGGTGAGCCCGTCCTGCGGGCAGGCCGCGACGCCGTGGGCGCGCAGCGCGTGCCCGCCGGCCAGTGCCAGCCCGGCGCGGGCGCAGACGGGGGCGGCCACCGCGGCCAGCCGCAGCTGGGCGGGGCCCGGCCAAAACGAGGCATCGACGGTGTGCGGGGCGGTGGTCACGCCTCCAGTCTGACGCGATCGCCCGCCCGGCGCGTCATCCGGGCGCCCGCTCCGCACCGTGCGGGGCGGGCTGCCCGAGCGCTACCAGCCGGCGAGCCCGGCCGCCGCCTCGTGCAGGGCGAGTTCCAGCAGCACCGGGTCGTTGAGCCGCCCGGAGCCGTCGGGCGGGACCAGCCAGCGCACGCCCCGGCTGCTGCGTTCGGGGTGCGGCACGACGATCCAGGTGCCCTCCCCCGCGCTGCGCACGCCGGTGCCGACCCAGCGGGCGGCCGTGCCGACCGGCACCAGGAAGCTGAGGTGCTCGTCGTACTCGGCCCCGGAGTCGGTGATCACGGGGCCGCAGAGGCCGGTGCCCAGGACGTCCAGCGCGGGGCGCCCGAGCCGGCCGGGGACGGCGAGGACGTCCCAACGGCGTCCGGCGGGTAGCAGGATCAGGCCCAGCCCGGTGCGTTCCCACTCCGCCCGGAAGGCCTCCGGGTCGGGTGCCACCTCGGCGAGCCAGTGCAGTCCGGTGCTCTCCATGTCGTGTCCCCGCTTCTCGCCGTTCGTACTGGTCGGACGCGGCGGGACAGACTGGGACCCGCCGTCACCATGGAGAGGCGGACGGCGGGTCCCTCTTACACGGATCGCGCGACTCGGATCCCGTGACTCGCGTCGTGGCTCGGATCGTGACTCGCCTCGTGGCTCGGATCGATTGGTGCGCCGAGCCGGACCCACAGCGCGGAAGTCAGCTGTCGAAGCCGAGCCCCAGCCGGTCGAGCGTACGCAGCCACAGGTTGCGGTGTCCGCCGTTGCGGTCGGCCCGCTCCAGCGAGCGGGTGGTGATCTCGATCCCGGCCCAGCGCACCGGTTCCGGCGGGAACGGCAGCGGCTTGGAGCGCACCATGTCCAGCGAGGTGCGCTCGGTGCGCTCGCCCGCGAGCAGGTCGAGCATCACCTCGGCGCCGAAGCGGGTCGCGCCGACGCCGAGCCCGGTGTATCCGGTCGCGTGGGCGACCTTGCCCCGGTAGGCGGTGTCGAAGAACGCCGAGAACCGGCTGCAGGTGTCGATGGCGCCGCCCCAGGCGTGGGTGAAGCGCAGCCCCTCCAGCTGCGGGAAGCAGCGGAAGAAGTGGTTCGCCAGGGTGCGGAAGGTCTCCGGCCGCTGGTCGTACTCGTGCCGGACGTGGCCGCCGTAGTGGTAGACGGCGTCGTAGCCGCCCCAGAGGATCCGGTTGTCGGCGGAGAGCCGGAAGTAGTGGAACTTGTTGGCGCTGTCGCCGAGGCCCTGCCGGCCGCGCCAGCCGATGGCGGCGAGCTGCTCGGCGCTGAGCGGCTCCGTCATCAGCGCGTAGTCGTACACCGGGACGATGTACGGGCGGACGCGCTTGAGCAGGGAGGGGAAGACGTTGGTGCCGAGCGCGACGCGGCGGGCGAACACCCGTCCGTAGGGGGTGCGGACGGCCATGCCGCTGCCGTGCTCGCGTAGGTCGGTGGCCCGGGTGTGCTCGTGGATTCGGACGCCCTGGCTCAGGCAGGCGTCCTTGAGGCCCCAGGCGAGCTTGGCGGGGTGGACCATCGCCACGCCCTCCTTGTCCCAGAGGCCGCCGAGGAAGGTCGGCGAGTCCACCTCGGCGCGCAGCTGGTCGGCGTCCAGGACGGTGATGTCGAAGCCGTAGCGGGCGGCCGCCTCGGCGATCTCGTGCAGTTCCTCGACCTGGTGGGGCTGGGTGGCGACGTCGATCTCGCCGGTGCGCTCCCACTCGGCGTCGATGCCATAGCGCTTGAGGGTGGCCTCGATGCCGTCGAGGTTGGCGGCACCGAGGCGTTCCAGCTGGGTGAGTTCGGCGGGCCAGCGCTGCAGGCCGTTGCCGAATCCGTGGGTGAGGCTGGCCGCGCAGAATCCGCCGTTGCGCCCGGACGCGGCCCACCCGACCTCGTGGCCCTCGACCAGGACGACGTCCAGTGAGGGGTCGCGTTCCTTCGCGATGAGGGCGGTCCACAGGCCGGAGTAGCCGCCGCCGACGACCAGCAGGTCGCAGGTGGTGTCGCCGACGAGGGCGGGCTGCGCCGCCGGCCGGCCGGGGTCCTCGAGCCAGAAGGGGGTGGGCCTGGCGTCACTGAGTGCGCGGGCGGAGTCCATGCATTATCAGCCACTTTCTGCGAATAGATGACAGTTGCGAGTCACCACGTGCCGACCGTACGCCGGGTCGTG
Source organism: Kitasatospora sp. NPDC029312 (assembly GCF_055569215.1). Classification (NCBI taxonomy): domain Bacteria; kingdom Bacillati; phylum Actinomycetota; class Actinomycetes; order Kitasatosporales; family Streptomycetaceae; genus Kitasatospora; species Kitasatospora sp. NPDC029312. The sequence goes on from NZ_JBVHXY010000003.1 coordinate 5,365, forward strand.
CGCGAGCGGTGCGTCAGGCGGTCGCCTTCCGCCGGTTGCCGAGCCACTGTCCGGCGACGGTCAGCGCGACGGCGGCGATGAACATCGCGGTGCCGATGACGTTCACCTGCACCGGGATGCCGCGCTGTGAGGCGCCCCAGACGAACATCGGGAAGGTGACCGTGGTCGGGCCCGAGTTGAACTGGGTGATGATGAAGTCGTCGAAGGACAGCGCGAAGCTGAGCAGCGCGCCGGCCGCGATGCCGGGGGCGGCCAGCGGCAGGGTGATCTTCAGGAAGGTCTGGGTGGGCGTCGCGTAGAGGTCCTGGGCGGCCTGTTCGAGCCTGGGGTCCATGCTCATCACGCGCGCCTTGACGGCCGTCACCACGAAGCTGAGGCAGAACATGATGTGCGCGATGAGGATGGTGGTGAAGCCGAACGGGATGCGCATGTTGAGGAACAGCGTGCCCAGCGAGGCGGCCATGACCACCTCTGGCATGGCCATCGGCAGGAAGATCATCGCCGTGGTGGCCGAGCGGCCGCGGAAGCGGTAGCGGGCCAGCGCGAAGGCGACCATGGTGCCGAGCACGGTGGCGCCGATGGTGGCGAGCACCGCGATCTGCAGGCTGAGCGAGAGCGACTGGCACATGTCGGCCACGCCGCAGGGGTTGGTCCAGGCGTCGGTGGAGAACTCGTTCCACTCGTAGTTGAACTTGCCGGCCGGCTTGTTGAACGAGAAGGCCAGCACGACCAGGTTCGGCAGCACGAGGTAGGCGAGGGCCAGCAGGCCGGCCAGCACCACCAGGTGGGCGCGGACCCACTTCAGAATCCGGGACATCAGACCAGTTCCTCCGTCCCGGCCTTGCGCATGTAGACCGTCACCATGCCCAGGATCAGGGCCATCAGGATGAAGCTCAGTGCGGCGGCCGTGGGGTAGTCGAGCACGTTCAGGAACTGCTTCTGGATGCCGTTGCCGACCATCTGCTCGCTCGGCGACCCGAGCAGCTGGGCGTTGATGTAGTCGCCGGACGCCGGGATGAAGGTGAGCAGGGTGCCCGCGACCACGCCCGGCAGCGAGATCGGGAAGGTGACCTTGCGGAAGGTGGTGAACGGCCGGGCGTACAGGTCTCCGGCCGCCTCGTGCAGCCGGGGGTCGATCCGCTCCAGCGAGGTGTACAGCGGAAGGATCATGAACGGCAGGAAGTTGTAGGTCAGGCCGCAGACCACGGCGAGCGGGGTGGCGAGCACCCGGTCCCCCGAGGTGAGGCCGAGCGCGTTGGTGACGTCCAGGACGTGCAGGGTGCCGAGCGCGCCGACCACCGGGCCGCCGTCGGACAGGATGGTCTTCCAGGCCAGCGTGCGGATCAGGAAGCTGGTGAAGAACGGCGCGATCACCAGGATCAGGATGACGTTGCGCCAGCGCCGGCTCGCCTTGAAGGCGATGGTGTACGCGAGCGGGTAGCCGATGGCCAGGCAGAGCACGGTGGCGATCGCCGCGTAGGAGAACGAGCGGACGAAGTGCCACTTGTACTCGTCCAGGGCGTCCCAGTAGGTCGAGACGTGCCAGGTGACCTTGAAGCCCGCTTCGAGCGAGCCGGTCTGCAGCGAGGTGGACGCCTGGTACACCATCGGCACGGCGAAGAAGACGACCAGCCAGGCGATGCCGGGCAGCAGCAGCCAGTACGGGGTGAGCTTGCGCTTCGGCTTCGGCTCCGCCGGGGGCACCGTGGCGCGGTCCGGGGGTACGGCCTGGGCCGGCGCGGCCGGGGTGGCGGCGGTCATGCGGCCTCCTCCGCGGTGCCCGCGTCGATCGCCTGCGAGGCGTCCAGGGCGAAGGAGTGCGCCGGGTTCCAGTGCAGCAGCACGCCGGCGCCGGGGACGATCCGGGCGTCGCGCTCCATGTTCTGCTCGAAGACGGTGACCTCCTGGCCGCCGTCGGTGCGCACCAGGTACTGGGTGGAGACGCCGATGAAGCTGGAGTCGACGACGGTGCCGGCCAGCGCGTTGCGGCCTTCGGCCACCGTCTCGGAGCCGTGGGTGATGGTGATCTTCTCCGGGCGCACGCCCAGGTGGACCCGCTTGGCGTCGGTGTCGCAGCGCGCCTTCGGCACGGCGAGGCGGGTGCCGGCCACGGTGACCAGCAGGTCCTCGCCCGCGCCGCCGGTGACCTCGGCGGGCAGCAGGTTGGACTGGCCGAGGAAGTTGGCCACGAAGGTGCTGGCGGGGTTCTCGTACAGCTCGGCGGGCGCGCCCAGTTGCTCGACCCGGCCGCCGTTCATCACCGCGATGGTGTCGGCCATGGTCATGGCCTCCTCCTGGTCGTGGGTGACGTGGACGAAGGTGATGCCGACCTCGGTCTGGATCCGCTTGAGCTCCAGCTGCATCTGGCGGCGCAGCTTGAGGTCGAGGGCGCCGAGCGGCTCGTCCAGCAGCAGCACCTGGGGGTGGTTGATCAGCGCGCGGGCGACCGCGACGCGCTGCTGCTGACCTCCGGAGAGCTGGTGGGGCTTGCGCCGGGCGTACTGGCCGAGCTCGACCAGTTCCAGCATGTCGTCGACCTGCTTCTTGACGTCCTTCTTCCCGCGCCGGCGCAGGCCGAAGGCGACGTTCTCGTAGATGTCCAGGTGCGGGAAGAGCGCGTAGCTCTGGAAGACGGTGTTCACCGGCCGCTTGTACGGGGGGAGGGCGGTGACGTCCTGGCCGCCGATCAGGACGGTGCCGCTGGTGGGCTCCTCCAGGCCGGCGATCATGCGCAGGGTGGTGGTCTTGCCGCAGCCGGAGGCGCCGAGGAGGGCGAAGAAGGAGCCCTGGGGGACGGTCAGGTCGAGGGGGTGGACGGCGGTGAAGGAGCCGTAGGTCTTGCCGATGCCGGTGAGGCGGACGTCGCCGCCGGCCGCGTCGCGCAGCTGGTCTGTCATGGGGTGTCTTCCTGGGTTCTCTGCCGTGAGTGGGGGTCAGGCGCCGATGAGCTTGGAGAACTTCTGCTCGAAGTCGCTCTCCTCGCTCTCGGTGAGCGTGCGGAACACGTGCGCCTTGGCCGCCATCTCGGGGGTGGGTACGACCAGCGGGTTGGCCGCGGTGTCCGGGGCGAGGGAGGCGAGCTCGTCCTTCATCCCCGTGACGGCGGAGACGTAGCCGATGCCCGCGACCAGCTGCGCCGCGATCTTCGGCTGATAGTAGAAGTCGATCAGCTTTTCCGCGTTCGTCTTGTGCTGGGCCTTCGCCGGAATCAGCAGGTTGTCGGTCGAGGTGATGAAGCCGTGCCCCGGGATGACGAATTCGATGTCCGGATTGTCCACCCGCAGTTGGATCAGGTCGCCGCCCCAGGCGACGCAGGCCGCGATGTCACCGGAGGACAGCTCCTGGCCGTAGTCGTTGCCGGTGAAGCGACGGATCTGCTTGTTGTCGACCGCCTTCTGCACCCGGGCGATCGCGGCGTCGAAGTCGTCGGCGGTGAACTTCGCCGGGTCCTTGCCCATCTCCAGCAGGACCATCCCGATGCTGTCGCGCATCTCCGACAGGAAGGTGACCCGGCCCTTCAGCTCGGGGTCGTCCAGCAGCTGGGAGACGCTGGTGACCTCCTTGCCCTTGGTCGCCTTGCGGTTGTACGCGACGACGACCTGGATGCCGGCCCAGGGGTAGGAGTAGAGCCGGCCCGGGTCCCAGTCGGGGGCGCGGAAGCGCGGCTCGACGTTGGTGATCGCGGTGGTCACGTTCGCCGGGTCGAGCTTCTGCACCCAGCCGAGCCGGATCAGCCGGGCGGCCATCCAGTCCGTGAGCACCATCAGGTCGCGGCCGGTGTCCTGGCCGGAGGCGAGCTGCGGCTTGATCTTGCCGAAGAACTCGACGTTGTCGTTGACGTCCTCGTTGTAGTTGACCTTGATGCCGGTGGCGGCGGTGAAGGCCTCCAGGGTGCCGTGCTTCTCCTTGTCCTTCTCGTCGGTGTCCACGTAGAGCGGCCAGTTGGAGAAGTTCACCTCCTTCTCGGTCTCCGAGAGGTCCTTGGCGGCGTTCGCGGTGGAATCGCCGGTCGCCCGGGAAGCCGCCGGGATACCGCAGGCGGCCAGGGTGCCCGCTCCGGCGGTGAGGGCGGCGGCGCGCAGCAGGGCGCGGCGGCCGAGTGCGGCCCGGCCGCTGGTCAGGCTGCGTTCCCAGGCCCTGCGGACCGGTTCGGGCAGGCCGTCGGTGAGCTCGTTGAACGCCTTGAACGCCATGGAACGGGCCTCCTGGGGGAAGAGGGCGCGGGGGGGAAGCGCCCTGGTCCGGGTTATCTGTCTCCGAAGACGGTGCGGTGCCAGTCCTTGCGGGCCACCGCGGTGGTGTCGAACATGACGTGCTTGACCTGGGTGTACTCGTCCAGCGAGTACTGGGACATGTCCTTGCCGTAGCCGGACGCCTTGTAGCCGCCGTGCGGCATCTCGCTGATGATCGGGATGTGGTCGTTGACCCAGACGCAGCCGGCGGCGATCTCCCGGGTGGCGCGCAGCGAGCGGTGCACGTTGCTCGTCCAGGCGGAGGCGGCCAGGCCGTAGGGGGTGTCGTTGGCCAGCCGCAGGCCCTCCTCGTCGCCGTCGAAGGGCAGCACGACCAGCACCGGGCCGAAGATCTCGCCCTGGACCACCTCGCTGTCCTGGGCCGCGCCGGTGATCAGGGTCGGCGCGTAGTAGGCGCCGCGGGTGAGGTCGGTGCCGTCGTGGCCCTTCTCCGGCGCGGAACCGCCGGTGACGACGGTGGCGTACGAGCGGGCGCGCTGCACGAAGCCGGCCACCCGGTCCCGGTGGGCGTGGGAGACCAGCGGGCCGAGGTCGGTCCGCGGGTCGCGCGGGTCGCCGATCCGGATCGCCGCGAACAGCTCGGCCACCCCGGCCACGAAGGCCTCGTACAGCGGGCGCTGGACATAGGCGCGGGTGGCGGCGGTGCAGTCCTGCCCGCCGTTGATCAGCGAGGCGGCGACGGCGCCGTGCACCGCCGCGTCCAGGTCGGCGTCGTCGAAGACCACGAAGGGGGCCTTGCCGCCGAGTTCGAGGTGGGTGCGCTTGACGCTCGCGGTGGCGAGCTCGGCGACCCGCTTGCCGACGGCGGTGGAGCCGGTGAAGGAGACCATCGCGACGTCGGGGTGGGCGACCAGGTGCTCGCCCGCCGTGCGCCCGGCGCCGGTGACGACGTTGACCACACCGTCCGGAATGCCCGCCTCGGTACAGGCCCGGGCGAACATCAGCGAGGTCAGCGGGGTCAGCTCGGCCGGCTTGAGGACGATGGTGTTGCCCGCCGCGACGGCCGGGAGGATCTTCCAGGCCGCCATCTGCAGCGGGTAGTTCCACGGCGAGATCGAGCCGACCACGCCGATCGCCTCGCGCCGTACGTAGGACGTGTGGTCGCCCGAGTACTCGCCGGCCGCCTTGCCCTCGAGGTTGCGGGCGGCGCCGGCGAAGAAGGCGGCGTTGTCGACGGTGCCGGGGACGTCGAACTCGGTGGCCAGCTTGACCGGCTTGCCCGTCTGCGCGGTCTCCACCCGGGCGAGGTCCGGCGCCGCCCCGGCCAGTACGGCGGCCAGCCGGGTGAGCGCCTCGGACCGCGTACCCGGGGTGGCGCCGGCCCAGCCGGGCAGCGCCGCCTTCGCGGCGGCGACGGCGCTGTCCACGTCGGCGCGGGTGGCCAGGGCCACCTCCTCGACCACGCCGCCGTCGGCGGGGTTGACGACCTGGAAGGGCTCGCCGCCGCCCCGGGTCAGGCGACCCGCGATGTACTGCGCGCCCGCCCCGAAATCGGTCAGGTCCATCTGTTCCTCCAAGTGCCGGTGGTACGACTGCGCGTGGCGACATCGCGCTCCGCGGGTAGCGGACTCCGCCGTGCCGATCACTGGGGGTTGCGCGATCCTGACAGTCCGGCGGGTTCTGGGCAAGGGATTCCGCTGTTGCTTTCTGGTCACGCGACGGATTCCTGTGCGGGATGGGCTTTCCGCCACGGCTGACCCGCTGACCATGCCCGCTGCTGCCCGGGCGTGACAAGGGTCACTCCGCCAACGGCCGGTGGAAGCGCCTTACAGGGTGCAAGGACCGCGACAGGGCGACAGGTCGTCGGGAGGATGGATCATTCACCTGACACCTTGACTTCGCCCGGCACCTCGACCGCCACGGCGGCCCTGACCATCCGGTCCCCTCGACCGCCCCCGCTTCCCTTCAGCTCAGCTCTCCCTCGTGACCATGGAGGCCCGCGATGCTCCCCACCGTCGCCCGCGTACTCGACCTGGAGGTGATGCGCCGCGGCCTGCCCCAGGTGGTGGCCGGCGCCGACCGCCTGGAGCGGCCGGTCCGCTGGGTCCACGTGAGCGAGCTGCCCGACGTCGCCGGGATGCTCCAGGGCGGCGAGCTCGTGCTGACCACCGGCATCGCCCTGCCGGAGCAGCGCGAGGGCCTGGCCCGCTACGTCCGGGAGCTGGACGAGGTCGGGGTGGCCGGCCTGGTGGTCGAGTTCGGCCGGCGCTACTTCGAGTCGCTGCCGCGCGCCCTGGTGAACGCCGCCGAGCAGCGCGGGCTGCCGCTGATCGCCCTCCGCCGCGAGGTGCGCTTCGTCGCCGTCACCGAGGCCGTGCACGCCCTGGTGGTCAACGCCCAGTTGGAGCAGCTGCGCGTCTCCGAGTCCGTCCACCAGGTGTTCAACGAGCTGGTCGTGGAGGGCGCGGAGCCGCCCGAGGTGATCCGCCAGGTGGCCCGGATGGCGGGCGCGCCGGTGGTCCTGGAGAACCTGGCCCACCAGGTGCTCGCCCACGACACCGCCGGACGCCCGGAGACCGAGCTGCTGGAGGACTGGGAGCGCCGCTCGCGCGGCGTCCGCCCGCCCGGCCGCACCGGCCACGATCCGCGCAGCGGCTGGCTGGTGACCACCGTCGGCGCGCGGGGCCAGGACTGGGGCCGGCTGGTCCTGCTCCAGGAGCCGGGCCCGCTGCCCGGGGGCGAGCCCCACCCGCACGCCATGCTGCTGGAGCGCGGCGCCTCCGCGCTGGCGCTCAACCGGCTGGTGGTGCGCGACCGGGAGAGCCTGGAGCGGCAGACCCACCGCACCTTGCTCTCCGGCATCCTGACCCACGCCCTGACGGTCTCCGAGGCGGCGCTGCGCGCCCAGGCGCTCGGTGTCCCGCTGGAGGGCCGCCGGCTGGTCGGCGTGGTGCTGCGCCAGCGCCGCGGGCCGATCCCGGCCGCCCTGGAAGCCCAGGCCCGGCTGCGCGACTTCACCGAGCTGGCCGCCGACGCCGTTCGGGCCTGCCGGCTGTCCGCGCTGGTCGGCGCGCTGGACGACGAGGGCGTGGGCCTGCTGATCGCGCTCGGCACCCAGCAGGACGAGCACGCCTCGCTGGACTCCTTCTCGGCCGCCCTGCGCCGGATGTCCGCCGAGGCGGGCCGGGAGGGCGCCGACGCACCAGGGCCGGTGGTCGCGGTCGGCTCCTCGGTCGGCTCGGTCCGCGACGCCCGGCGCACCCTGCTGGAGGCCACCCAGGTCGCCGACGCCGCCCTGCACGACGCGCCCGGCGGCCGCACCGCCTCCTACTACCGGCTGCCCGACGTCCGGTTGCGCGGCCTGCTGCACCTGCTGCGCGACGACGCCCGGCTGCAGACCTACGTGGAACGGGAGCTGGGCCCGCTGCTGGCCCACGACGCCGAACACAACGGCCAGTTGGTGCAGATGCTGCGGATCTACCTGGAGCAGGGCCGGAACAAGTCGGCGGCGGCCGATGCCGCGCACCTGTCCCGGCCGTCCTTCTACGACCGGCTGCACAAGGTCGAGCGGATCCTCGGCGTCGACCTCGACCAGGTCGAGTCCTGCCTCTCCCTGCACGTCGCCCTGCTCGCCCTGGACGCCGTCCGGCGCTGAGGCACCGGCCTCACACCCCGGTGATCCGCCCCCAGACCTTGTGCAGCACGGGCCGCTCCGCCGAGGTGACGTCGCGCATGGTGCGCAGCCGGGCGCGCATCTCCTCGGTCGGGAACACCAGCGGGTTCTCGGCGAGTTCGGCCTTGTCCTTGTCGCCGCTGGCCGCCAGCACCTCACGGGCGGCCGGCACCGGGCAGATGTACTGGACGGCCGCGGCGAGGTCGGCGGCCACCTCCGGCTGGTAGTAGTAGTCGATCAGCAGCTCGGCGTTGCGCTTGTGGACGGCCCGGTTGGGGATCATCAGGCTCTCCGCCCACAGCTCGCCGCCCTCCTCGGGCACCACGAAGGCGATGTCCGGGTTCTCGGCGGTGAGTTGCACGGCGTCGCCGGAGTAGGCCTGGCAGGCGAGCGCCGCACCGGAGGCGAGGTCGCTGGTGTAGTCGTTGCCGGTGAAGCGGCGGATGTGGCCGGTGTCGACCATCTTCTGCACCAGGTCCATCGCCCTGTTCGCGTCGTCGTCGCCGAACGTGGCGATGTCCGCGCCCTGGGAGAGCATCAGCAGCCCGAGCGCCTCGTCCAGTCCGGCGAACAGCGTGATCCGGCCCTTGAGGTCGGGCGCCCAGAGGTCGGCGGTGGACTTGATCTCCCGGCCGAGCGCCTTGCGGTTGTACGCGATGCCGGTGATCCCGGACTGCCAGGGCACACTGCGCCGGCGCCCGGGGTCGAAGGCCGGGTTCGCGAGCTGCGGGTCCAGGTTGGCGGTGACGTTGGGCAGGTCGGCCCGGTCCATGGCCTGCACCCAGCCGAGCGAGACGTACCGCCCGGCCATCCAGTCGCTGATCACCATCAGGTCCCGGCCCGGGTCGGCGCCCTGGGTGAGCACCGGGCTGATCTTGCCGAAGAACTCGTCGTTGTCGTTGATGTCCTCGGTGTAGGTGACCGCGATCCCGGTCTTCGCGGTGAACCCGTCCAGGGTCGGGCGTCCGCCCTGGTCGTCGGTGTCGATGTACTGCGTCCAGTTGGAGAAGGCGAGCCGCTTGTCGCTCTCCGAGCGGTCCGGCGCCGAGCGGCGGTCCTCGGCGACGTACGCGGACGGGATTCCGCAGCCGGTCAGCGTGCCGGCCCCGAGCAGTGCGGCCCCGCCGAGGACGGAACGTCGGCGCAGCGAGCGCGGGTTGGGCGAACGGCGGGTCTGGGTGGTGCTGCTGGGCATGGCGGGCCTTCCGGAGCGTGGGACGGCCCCGGGCACGCACGACACGGGTGCCCGGGGCCGTCCTGGTAGGTACGTCAGACAGTGTGCGCGTCGGTGAGCGACAGCACCTCGTCCAGCACCGCGAGGCCCGTCTTGGCCTCCTCCTCGGTGACGGTGCACGGCGGGACGACGTGGAAGCGGTTCATGTTGACGAACGGCCAGAGCCCGCGCTGCTTGCAGGCGGCGGCCAGCTCGGCCATCGGCGCGTTGGCGGCGCCGGCGGCGTTGTACGGGACGAGCGGCTCCCGGGTCGTCCGGTCCTTCACCAGGTCGAGCGCCCAGAACACGCCCAGCCCGCGCACCTCGCCGATCGAGGGGTGCCGCTCGGCCAGCTCGCGCAGACCGGGGCCGATCACCGTCTCGCCGATGTGGCGGGCGTTCTCGACGATGCCCTCCTCCGCCATGGCGGTGATGGTGGCCACGGCCGAGGCGCAGGCCAGCGGGTGCCCGGAGTAGGTGAGCCCGCCGGGGAAGGGCCGCTCGGCGAAGGTGGCCGCGATCTCGGCGCTGATCGCCACGCCGCCCAGCGGCACGTAACCGGAGTTGACGCCCTTGGCGAAGGTCAGCAGGTCCGGGGTGACGCCCCAGTGGTCGGCGGCGAACCACGCCCCGGTGCGCCCGAAGCCGGCCATCACCTCGTCCAGGATGAACACGATGCCGTAGCGGTCGCAGATCTCCCGCACCCCGGCCAGGTAGCCCGCCGGCGGGATCAGGATGCCCGCGGTGCCGACCACCGTCTCCAGGATGACCGCCGCGACCGTGCCCGGCCCCTCGAACGCGATCACCTGCTCCAGGTGCTCCAGCGCGCGCTCGCACTCCTGCGCCTCGTTCTCGGCGTGGAAGTTGGAACGGTAGGGGTACGGGCCCCAGAAGTGCACCACGCCGGAGACACCGGTCTCGTTGGCCCAGCGCCGGGGGTCGCCGGTGAGCGCGATCGCGTTGGCGGTGGCGCCGTGGTACGAGCGGTAGGTGGACAGGACCTTCTGCCGGCCGGTGTGCAGCCGGGCCAGCCGGATGGCGTTCTCGTTGGCCTCGGCGCCGCCGTTGGTGAAGAAGATCTTGTCCAGGTCGCCGGGCGTGCGCTCGGCGATCATCCGGGCTGCCTCGCTGCGCGCCTCGACCGCGAAGCCGGGGGCGAGGGTGCAGAGCTTCGCCGCCTGCTCCTGGATCGCGGCGACCACCTTCGGGTGCTGGTGGCCGATGTTGGTGTTGACCAGCTGCGAGGAGAAGTCGAGGTAGCGGTTGCCGTCGTAGTCCCAGAAGTACGAGCCCTCGGCACCGGCCACCGCGAGGGGGTCGATCAGCGCCTGGGCGGACCACGAGTGGAAGACGTGCGCGCGGTCGGCGGCCTTGACGGCCTGGCCGGCGGCTGAGTCAGCGGTGGGGATGCTCATGGCGGTAAGGCTAGGGCGGGTCACCTGCGAAGTGCAGGTTCATCCTGTCAGTCGGTCGCGCCATCCGTCGACAGGGTGCAAAGACACGAGGCCCGGGGCGGAGAAGCCCCGGGCCTGTGGTCGGTTCGTACGATCCGAGTCAGCGTCGGACCGCCTTCGTACCGCGCTCGGCGGCACTGCGCTCGGTGGTGCTGCGCTCGGCAGAGATTCAGATGGCCGTCATGACGTGCTTCACGCGGGTGTAGTCCTCGAAGCCGTACGACGACAGGTCCTTGCCGTAGCCCGACTTCTTGAAGCCGCCGTGCGGCATCTCGGCGACCAGCGGGATGTGGGTGTTGATCCAGACGCAGCCGAAGTCCAGGCGGCGCGACATCCGCATGGCGCGGGCGTGGTCCTTGGTCCACACCGAGGAGGCCAGCGCGTACTCGACGCCGTTGGCGTACTCGACGGCCTGCTCCTCGTCGGTGAACTTCTGCACGGTGATGACCGGGCCGAAGACCTCGTTCTGGATGATCTCGTCGTCCTGGCGCAGGCCCGAGACGACGGTCGGGGCGTAGAAGTAGCCCTTGTCGCCGACCTGGTGGCCGCCGGCCTCGACCTTGGCGTGGGCGGGCAGCCGCTCGATGAAGCCGGCGACCTGCTTCAGCTGGTTGGCGTTGTTCAGCGGGCCGTACAGCACGTCCTCGTCGTCCACGCCACCGGTCTTGGTCTCGGCGGCGGCCTTGGCCAGCGCCTCGACGAACGCGTCGTGGATCGACTCGTGCACCAGCACGCGGGTGGCGGCGGTGCAGTCCTGGCCGGCGTTGAAGTAGCCCGCCACCGAGATGCCCTCGACGGCCTCGGCGATGTCGGCGTCGTCGAAGACCACGACCGGGGCCTTGCCGCCCAGCTCCAGGTGGACGCGCTTGACGTCCTTGGAGGCCGACTCGGCGACCTGGATGCCGGCCCGGACCGAACCGGTGATGGAGGCCATCGCCGGGGTCTTGTGCTCGACCATCAGGCGGCCGGTCTCGCGGTCACCGCAGATGACGTTGAAGACGCCGGCCGGCAGGTCCATGTCCTTGAGGATGCCGCCGATGATCTCGGCCAGCAGCACGGTGGAGGCCGGGGTGGTGTCGGAGGGCTTCAGCACCACGGTGTTGCCCGCGGCGATGGCCGGGGCGAACTTCCACACCGCCATCATCATCGGGTAGTTCCACGGCGCGACCTGGGCGCAGACGCCGACCGGCTCGCGGCGGACGATCGAGGTCATCCCGTCCATGTACTCACCGGCGGCCTTGCCTTCGAGCAGGCGGGCGGCACCGGCGAAGAAGCGGATCTGGTCCACCATCGGGCCGATCTCCTCGGAGAGGGTCAGCGCGCGGGGCTTGCCGGTGTTGCGCACCTCGGCGTCGACGATCTCGTCGGCCCGCGCCTCGACCGCGTCGGCGATCTTGAGCAGCAGCTTCTGCCGGGTGCTCGGGGTGGCGTCGCGCCAGATCGGGAACGCGGCGGCGGCCGCGGCCATGGCCGCGTCCACGTCGGCGGCACCGGACAGCGGCGACGTCGCGTACACCTCGCCGGTGGTCGGGTCGACGATGTCGAGCGTGCGGCCGTCAGCCGCGTCGACGAGCTCACCGTTGATGTAGTTGCGCAGCGTGCGAAGGTCGCTCACGGGTCTCTCCTCGGGATGGGCCTGCGGCATTGCAGATTCCGGCGCCATGGTACGTCGGCGGGTCCGGCCGACGAAGGGCGCCGAGTGGCCGGGCCCGGAGCGGCGCGGTCCACTGGTGGCGGAACGCGCGCCGTCCTGCGGGGGCGCGCGCGTACCGTGCCAGAGTAGCCGCACGACTGCCGTGATCGACAGCCTGGGCCGCGATACACGATGAAATCCGTATGCGATTTCCAAGATCGCGACGAAATCAGCAGTTTCCAGGCTTGCGAACGAGGGCACGATCAGGCACAGTGGCGGCGTGGCCAACCGCGACCGGAACGCGAGCGTTCCCCTCGACGCCGCCTCCAAGGCGATCATCGAGCAGCTCCAGGAGGACGGGCGACGCCCGTACGCCGCCATCGGCAAGGCCGTCGGCCTGTCGGAGGCGGCCGTGCGGCAGCGCGTCCAGAAGCTGCTCGACCAAGGCGTGATGCAGATCGTCGCCGTCACGGACCCGCTCACCGTCGGCTTCACCCGCCAGGCGATGGTCGGCATCCGGGTCGAGGGTGACATCGAGCCCGTCGCCGACGCGCTGGCCGCCCTCGACGAGGTCGACTACGTCGTCTGCACCGCAGGCTCGTTCGACCTCCTGGCCGAACTGGTCTGCGAGGACGACGAGCACCTGCTCGAAATGATCAACAAGCGCATCCGCGCGCTTCCCGGCGTGCGGAGCACCGAGAGCTTCGTTTATCTGAAGCTCCGGAAACAGACCTACACCTGGGGCACCCGATGACAGCCGACCCGGCGCAGAAGGACCTTTCCAAGACCGCCTACGACCACCTGTGGATGCACTTCACCCGCATGTCGTCGTACGAGAACTCCCCCGTGCCGACCATCGTCAAGGGCGAGGGCACGTACATCTGGGACGACAAGGGCCGGAAGTACATCGACGGCCTGGCCGGCCTGTTCGTCGTGCAGGCCGGTCACGGCCGCACCGAGCTCGCCGAGGTCGCCGCCAAGCAGGCCAAGGAACTCGCGTTCTTCCCGATCTGGAGCTACGCGCACCCCAAGGCCGTCGAGCTGGCCGAGCGCCTGGCCAACTACGCCCCGGGCGACCTGAACAAGGTCTTCTTCTCCACCGGCGGCGGCGAGGCCGTCGAGACCGCCTGGAAGCTCGCCAAGCAGTATTTCAAGCTGATCGGCAAGCCGACCAAGTACAAGGTCATCTCGCGCGCCATCGCCTACCACGGCACCCCGCAGGGCGCGCTGTCGATCACCGGCCTGCCGGGCCTGAAGGCCCCGTTCGAGCCGCTGGTGCCGGGCACCCACAAGGCCCCGAACACCAACATCTACCGCGCCCCGCACTACCTCGAGGGCCCCGACGGCACCGTCGACCCCGAGGCGTACGGCCGCTGGTGCGCCGACCAGGTCGAGGAGGCCATCCTCTTCGAGGGCCCCGAGACCGTCGCCGCCGTCTTCGTCGAGCCGGTGCAGAACGCCGGTGGCTGCTTCCCGCCGCCGCCCGGCTACTTCCAGCGCCTGCGCGAGATCTGCGACCGCCACGACGTGCTGCTGGTCTCGGACGAGGTCATCTGCGCCTTCGGCCGCCTCGGCACCATGTTCGGCGCCGACAAGTTCGGCTACGTGCCGGACATGATCACCTGCGCCAAGGGCATGACCTCGGGCTACTCCCCGATCGGCGCCACGATCATCTCGGACCGCATCGCCGAGCCGTTCTACAAGGGTGACAACACCTTCCTGCACGGCTACACCTTCGCCGGCCACCCCGTCTCCTCGGCCGTGGCGCTCGCCAACCTCGACATCTTCGAGCGCGAGGGCCTGAACCAGCACGTGCTCGACAACGAGTCGCGCTTCCTGGGCACCCTGAGCAAGCTGCGCGACCTGCCGATCGTCGGCGACGTCCGCGGCAACGGCTACTTCTACGGCATCGAGCTCGTGAAGGACAAGGTCACCAAGGAGACCTTCAACGAGGACGAGACCGAGCGCGTCCTCTACGGCTTCCTCTCCAAGGCCCTGTTCGACAACGGCCTGTACTGCCGTGCCGACGACCGCGGCGACCCGGTCGTCCAGCTGGCCCCGCCGCTGATCTCCGACCAGTCGACCTTCGACGAGATCGAGCAGATCCTGCGGACCAGCCTCACCGACGCGTGGGCGAAGCTCTGATCCCCTGAGCCTCCTTCCCCACCCTCCGCCGAAGGGCGGCCCCGCTCCCCGCGGGGCCGCCCTTCGCCGTTCCCACTCCCGCCACGCCCTCGACGAACATCACAGTCGCAGGACCAAACATGCCTGAATGCGGGTGATTTGCCCGTGATGGCCCAGTGCGCCGCAACCGCGCCAGGCCCCAGTCGTTCTAATCTGACGACTGTCATATCCCTGCGGCCACCCAGGATGGAACCTCATGTCAGCGGCACCGCCTGACAACGACGTGCTGTGGGCCCGAGGGATCGTCAAGTCCCACTACGGCACCCCCGCGCTGCGCGGCATCTCGATCGGCGTCCGCGAGGGCGAGGTGCTCGCCGTCACCGGCCCGCGCGGCTCCGGCAAGAGCACCCTGCTCGGCTGCCTCTCCGCCCAACTCCCGGTCGACGACGGCGAGGTCTGGTTCAACAGCGCCCCCGTGCACACCCTCGGCCGGGCCGGCCGCGAACGGCTGCGCCGCGAGCGCTTCGGCTTCGTCGGCTCGGAACCGCACCTCGTGCCCGAACTGACCGCCCGCGAGAACGTCGCCCTGCCGCTGCTGCTCGCCGGGGCCGGCAACAAGGCCGCCTACACCGCCGCCGACGAGTGGCTGGAGCGCCTCGACGTCGGCGAGATCGGCCGCCACCGCCCCGACCGGCTGGTCCAGAGCCAGCGCCAGCGGATCGCCGTGGCCCGCGCCCTCGCCCCCCTGCCGACCGTCGTCTTCGCCGACGACCCCACCGCCCCGCTGCACCGCGAGTCCGCCGACCAGGTCCTGCGGATACTGACCAGCGCGGCCCGATCGCACCAGCTCACCCTCGTCCTGGCCACCCACGACCCCGAGCTCGTCCGGTTCGCGGACCGCGCCGTCGCCCTCGTCGACGGACGGCTCACCGCCCCCGCCGCCCCCGTCCCGCGTGGCACCGCCACCCCGGGGACGGCCGGCGCGTCCGCCGTCTCGGCCATCCGCCGCTGACGACGCCCAGCCGCTGAAAGAGTCGACGTGTTCTACCTCCGTCTGGCCCGGGGCTACCGGGTGCCCGACCTCGGCCGCTGGCTGCTCACCGCCCTGGCCGCCGCCGTCGTCGCCGCCTTCCTGCTGCGCTCCCTCGGCCGGGCGCTGAGCGACCCGCTCGGCGACACCGGCGCGCTGGTCCGGCTGCTCTGGTGCCTGCCCCCGCTGGCCGCCGTCGCCTGGTTCGCGGCCGTCGCCGCCCGCTCGGTGCCCGCCCGCCGACCCGAAAGGATCGCCGGCCTCGCCGCCGCCGGGGCCGGCTCCCGCCGGATCCGCACCCTGATCGCCGGCGAGGTCACCCTCGCCTGCGCCCTCGGCAGCGTGCTCACCCTGCTGCTCTTCCTGGTGCTGCGCAACGATGTCGCCGGGCCCTCGCTCGCCCCCGACCTCGGCATGGGCGTGCCGCTGCCGGCCGCCGCGCCCATCACCTTGCTCGCCCTGGTCCCGCTCACCGCCGGCATCGCCGCCGCCTGCGCGGTACCCGTCCCCGACTCCCTGCCCGGCTGCCGTGCCCATGTCCCCAGCGGCTTCGGCGCCTGGCGGATCGCCCTGCCGATCGGCCTGGTGGTGATCGGCGCCGCGCTCGAACTCATCGCGCTGCGCCCCGGCGCCGCCGCCGACGGCCGCCCGATCCACCTGCCCGCCGGACTCGGCAGCACCAGCACCGCCGCCCTCGGCGGCTGGGCCGCCAGCGCACTCGGCCTCGCGCTGCTCACCGGGCCGCTGCTCGCCTGCACCGGACGACTGCTCGCGCTCGGCCGGCCCACCCCGCTGCGACTGCTCGCCGGCCGCGGCCTCACCGCCCAGGCCCGGCGCCTCGGCCCGCCGCTGGCCGTCCTCACCCTCGTCGTCGCGCTGGTGCTCACCACCATCCGCTACTGGATCGGCACGCCCGACAGCGCCGACGCGCTGCCCGCCGTCGAGGCCTGCCTGGTGCTCGGCTGTGCGGCCGCCGCGGTGGTGTCCCGACTGGCCGAGGTCCGCACCGACCGCCGCGAGGTCACCGACGCGCTGCTGCGCCTCGGCACCTCGCCCCGGCTGCTGTTCGGCGCGGTCGCGCTGCGCACCCTGGCGGTCGGCACCACGCTGCTGCTGACCGGCGGGGCGACCGCCGCGCTGGCGGCGGCCGGACTGCGGTAGCGGGTTTCCGCGCGGTGGGGCTCAGCCGGCCGCGGCGAGCTGGCCGCAGGCGCCGTCGATCTCCTGGCCGCGGGTGTCGCGGACGGTCGTCGGCACGCCGTGCGCCTGGAGCCGGCGGACGAACTCGCGCTCGTCCTCGGGCCGCGAGGCCGTCCACTTCGAGCCCGGGGTCGGGTTCAGCGGGATCAGGTTGACGTGCACCCGATGGTTCTTGATCAGCCGGCCGAGCAGGTCGGCGCGCCAGGCCTGGTCGTTGATGTCCTTGATCAGTGCGTACTCGATGGAGATCCGGCGACCGGACTTCTCCGCGTAGTTCCAGGCCGCGTCCAGCACCTCGTCGACCTTCCACCGGGTGTTCACCGGCACCAGCTCGTCGCGCAGCTCGTCGTCCGGGGCGTGCAGCGACAGCGCCAGGCGGCAGCTGAGGCCCTCGTCCGCCAGCCGGTTCATCGCCGGGACGAGGCCGACCGTGGAGACGGTGATGCCGCGCTGGGACAGCCCGAAGCCGTCCGGAGCCGGGTCGGTCAGCCGGCGGATCGCGGCCAGCACCCGGTTGTAGTTGGCCAGCGGCTCGCCCATGCCCATGAAGACCACGTTCGACAGCCGCGCCTCGCCGCCCGGGATCTCGCCGTCCTTGAGCGCGCGCATCCCGGCGGCGATCTGCTCGACGATCTCGGCGGTGGACAGGTTGCGGGTCAGCCCGGCCTGGCCGGTCGCGCAGAACGGACAGTTCATGCCGCAGCCCGCCTGCGAGCTGATGCACATGGTGACCCGGTCCGGGTAGCGCATCAGCACCGACTCGACGAGGGTGCCGTCGAAGAGCTTCCAGAGCGTCTTGCGGGTGGTGTCGTCATCGCAGGAGACGTGCCGCACCACCGACATCAGCTCGGGCAGCAGGCTCTCGGTGAGCTTCTCCCGGCTGGCGGCCGGGATGTCCGTCCAGCTCGCCGGGTCGTTCGACATCCGGCCGAAGTAGTGGTTGGAGAGCTGCTTGGCGCGGAACGGCTGCTCGCCCAGCTCGGCGACGGCCTCCTTGCGCTCGGCGGGGCTGAGGTCGGCGAGGTGTCGCGGGGGCTTGGCGCCGCGCGGCGCGACAAACGTGAGTTCTCCGGGCTTAGGCATGGTCCATCCAGTGTCGCAGACGCGTGAGGGCCCCGGACGCCGGGCGTCCGGGGCCCTACGGTGAGCGCTCGTGCTAGCTGCCGACGAAGGCGGCGAGCAGCAGCCAGACCACCGGGGCGGTCGGCAGGAGCGAGTCCAGCCGGTCCATGATGCCGCCGTGGCCGGGCAGCAGCGTGCCCATGTCCTTGATCCCGAGGTCGCGCTTGATCATCGACTCACCCAGGTCGCCCAGGGTCGCGGTGACCGCCGCGCAGCCGCCCAGGATCAGGCCCTGCCACCAGCTGCCGTCGTCGATGATCAGCTGCATCAGCACGGCGCCCGCCAGCATCGACAGGCCGATGCCGCCGGCCAGGCCCTCGCGGGTCTTGCCCGGGCTGATCGTCGGCGCCAGCTTGTTGCGGCCGAACTTGTAGCCCACGGCGTAGGCGCCGGTGTCGCTGCAGATCGTGACGATCAGGAAGAGCACGATCCGCTGGGGACCGTCGTCGGCCGCCAGCATCATCGCCACGAAAGTGGCCAGGAACGGCACGTAGAAGGCGGTGAACACCCCTGCCGTTATGTCCCGCAGGTAGTTCTCGGGCGGTTCGGCCATCCGCCAGACCATCACCGCCAGCCCGGTCAGCGCGAGCGAGGCCGCGGCCCACTGGACGCCGGCCCAGTAGCCGGTGGCGACCATGGCGACGCCGCCCACGACCAGCGGGACCAGCGGCGCCTTGATCTGCTTGCGCTCGGAGAGCCGGCTGGTCAGCTCCCAGACGCCGACCGCGACCGCGGCCATCACGACGACCAGGAACAGTGCCTTCACCACGAACAGCGAGGCGACGATCACCGCGCCGAGACCGACCCCCACCCCTATGGCGGCCTGGAGGTTACGGCCACCGCGCTGCTGCTTGCGTGGCTCCGGCTGCGGGGCGGGCTGGGCGGCCACGGGACTCTCCTGCCCTGGGTGGGACGACGGCACGAAGGGGGGCTGCCCGGCCGGCCGGTGACTCTGCGGCGGCGCGGGATGCACCGGAGTCCCCGGGTGCGGCTGGGCGCCGGGGGCAGGGGCGGTGTCGTCGGCTATCGCGCGCAGCACGACCGTCTCCGTCACACCCGGCTGGACCGTCCCGGGCTGCTCGTCCCGGAACAGCGGGCCACCGCCCGACCGGCCCTGCGTCGCGGGCTGCCCGGAGGCCGTGGGCCCGTACGGCGCCGACGGGCCCCGGGCGGGGCGGCGGGCCGTACCGCCGTCGGGGCCACTGCCAGGACCGCTGTCGAGACCGTGGGCGGGCGCACCGGGGTGCGGGCCGGGATCGGCCGGGACGGGAGGCATGACCTGAGTCTCCTCCGCGTCGCCGCCCCAGTACACCGGAGGCTGCTGCGAGTGATCCGAACGGAGGTCGGGGCCACCCGGGACCACACCCGGCGCGCCCCGGTGGGGGGCCTGGCCGGGGTGTCGCCGGGCGGGGTGTCCCGGAGTGCCGTGTCCCGGAGCGCTGTAGCCGGGAGCGCCGTGCCCCGGGACGGGCTGTCCCTGGGCCGGCGCCGGATGCTCGCCGTACCCCGGCGCCGGCTGGGCCGACGGCCGGGGTGCCTGCGGCTGCGGCGCCGGGCGGTAGGGCTGGAACTGCTGGTCGGACGGGCCCCAGTAGCCAGGGGCGTCAGGGGCGTCGTTCATCAGACCTCGAGCAGCTCGGCTTCCTTGTGCTTCAGCAGCTCGTCGACCTGGGCCACGTACTTGGCCGTGGTGTCGTCGAGCTCCTTCTCACCGCGACGGCCGTCGTCCTCGCCGACCTCGCCGTCCTTCACCAGCTTGTCGATGGCGTCCTTGGCCTTGCGGCGCACCGAACGGATCGAGACCTTGGCGTCCTCGCCCTTGGTGCGGGCGATCTTGATGAACTCCCGGCGGCGTTCCTCGGTCAGCTCGGGCAGCACCACCCGGATGATGGAGCCGTCGTTCGACGGGTTGACGCCTAGGTCGGAGTCGCGGATCGCCTGCTCGATGGCCTTCAGGGCGGTCTTGTCGAACGGCGAGACGACCGCCATCCGGGGCTCCGGCACCGAGAACGAGGCCAGCTGGTTGATCGGCGTCACGGTGCCGTAGTACTCGGCGACGATCTTGGCGAACATCGCCGGGTGCGCACGGCCGGTGCGGATGGCCGCGAGGTCGTCCTTGGCGACGGAAACGGCCTTCTCCATCTTCTCCTCGGCTTCGAGGAGGGTCTCTTCGATCACTGTGGTCTCCCTGTCCGGTTCATCTGCTGTTGTCCCGACCGGTGTCGGCATCGGGGCCGGTCGCGGCGGACGCCGTCCCGTACGGCTGGTTGCTGCTCAGGCCCGGACGGAATCCTGGCTGATGAGTGTGCCGATCTTCTCACTCTTCACCGCGCGCGCGATATTGCCCTCCGCCAGCAGTTCGAAGACCAGCATCGGGAGGTTGTTGTCCTTGCACAGCGTGATCGCGGTGAGGTCGGCGACCTTCAGGTCGCGCGCGATGACCTCGGAGTACTCCAGCGCGTCGAACTTCACCGCGTCGGGGTTGGTCCGCGGGTCGGAGTCGTAGACGCCGTCCACGCCGTTCTTGCCCATCAGCAGGACGTCGGCGTGGATCTCCAGGGCGCGCTGGACGGCCGTGGTGTCGGTGGAGAAGTACGGCATGCCCATACCGGCGCCGAAGATCACCACACGGCCCTTCTCCAGGTGCCGGACGGCCCGCAGCGGCAGGTACGGCTCGGCGACCTGGCCCATGGTGATGGCGGTCTGGACCCGGGTCTCGATGCCTTCCTTGACCAGGAAGTCCTGCAGCGCCAGGCAATTCATGACGGTGCCGAGCATGCCCATGTAGTCCGAGCGGGCCCGGTCCATGCCGCGGACCTGCAGCTCGGCGCCCCGGAAGAAGTTGCCGCCGCCGATGACCACCGCGACCTCGGTGCCGGCGCGGACGACCGTGGCGATCTCCCGGGCGATCGCGTGCACGACGTCCGGGTCGACGCCGAGCCCGCCGCCACCGGCGAAGGCTTCACCGGACAGCTTGAGCAGCACCCGGCGGCGCGAGCCCGCCTGGGGGTCCTGCGCGGTCTCCTGCGTCTCCTGCATGGACTTCTCCTTTTTGCACCTGCTGGCTCACAGGCCTGGGTGTGCGGGTACCCGGCCTGCGCGTACACGCGAGGAGGCCACTGCCGCGGGAACCGGTTCGGTGTCCTGCACGGCAATGGCCTCCTCGTCGTTCATGGTGCCGAAGCGGCCCGCCCATGGACGGTTGGCGCTGGGTGAGCCCGTTCGGCGTTCCGCCCGCCCCGGTCAGCGGGCGGGGGCGGTTCCCAGCCTAAAGGGGCCGGGGACCAGGTGGAACGTGGCTCAGGCGCCGACGCGGAAGCGGGCGAAGCGCTTGAGGGTGACGCCGTTCTCCTCGAGGACCTTGGCGACGGTCTTCTTGTTGTCCTTGGCGAACGCCTGCTCCAGGGCGGCGTTCTCCTTGACGAAGCCGGTGACGCGGCCCTGGACGATCTTCTCCAGAGCGGCCTCGGGCTTGCCCTCCTCGCGAGCGGTGGCCTCGGCGACGCGGGCCTCGCTCTCCAGGACGTCGGCCGGGATCTCGTCGCGGGACAGGAACTTCGGCGCGAAGGCGGCGATGTGCTGCGCGACGTCCTTGGCGACCTCGGCGTTCTCCTTGTCCAGCTCGACCAGGACGCCCACGGCCGGCGGCAGGTCGGGGCTGGTCTTGTGCAGGTAGACCGCGACGAAGCCGTCACCGTCGAACTGCGCGAAGCGACGGAAGACGATCTTCTCGCCCAGGGTCGCGTTGGCCTCGTCCACGAACTGCTGGACGGTCTTGCCGGGCTCGATCTCGGAGGCCAGGGCGGCGTCCAGGTCGGCCGGGGCGGACTTGGCGACGTGGGCGGCGATCGCGTCGGCGACCTTGACGAAGTTGTCACCCTTGGCGACGAAGTCGGTCTCGCAGTTCAGCTCGACCAGGACGCCGGACTTCTTGTCCTCGGCGATCAGCGCGGCGACGGCGCCGTTGGAGGCGTCGCGGCCCTCGCGCTTGGCAACGCCCTTCTGGCCCTTGATGCGCAGGAGCTCGACGGCCTTCTCGACGTTGCCCTCGGCCTCGTCCAGGGCCTTCTTGCAGTCCATCATGCCGGCGCCGGTGAGCTCACGGAGCTTCTTGACGTCCGCGGCGGTGAAGTTCGCCATGGTGTGAATCTCTTCTCGCGTCTCGCGTGTCTGCGTGGGGTGGCGCCGGGACCGGTGGTTCGGTCCCGGCGCGGGAGAGAGGGGCACCCGCCGGCTTGATCACCGGCCGGTGCCCCTCACCCTTGGTACGTCAGGCCTGCTCGGCCGGCGCCTCGTCGGCGGGGGCGGCCTCAGCCTCGGCGGCGGGGGCCTCAGCCTCGGCGGCGGGAGCCTCAGCCTCGGCGGCGGGGGCGGCCTCGTCGGCCTTCTTCTCGCCCTCGATGAGGTCCTTCTCCCAGTCGGCCAGCGGCTGGTCGGCGCCCGGCTCGGCCTTGGCGTCGCCCTTGGCGACACCGGCGCGGGCCTTCAGACCCTCGGCCACGGCGTCGGCGATCACGCGGGTCAGCAGGGTGACGGAGCGGATCGCGTCGTCGTTGCCCGGGATCTTGTAGTCGACCTCGTCCGGGTCACAGTTGGTGTCGAGGATGGCGACGACCGGGATGTTGAGCTTCCGGGCCTCGCCGACCGCGATGTGCTCCTTCTTGGTGTCCACGATCCAGACGGCGCTGGGAACGCGCTGCATGTCGCGGATACCGCCGAGGGTCTTCTCCAGCTTGTCGTGCTCGCGCTGGAGGACCAGGAGCTCCTTCTTGGTGAGGCCGGAGCCGGCCACGTCCGAGAAGTCCAGCTCGCCGAGCTCCTTGAGGCGCTGCAGACGCTTGTAGACGGTCGAGAAGTTGGTCAGCATGCCGCCGAGCCAGCGCTGGTTCACGTAGGGCATGCCCACGCGGGTGGCCTGCTCGGCGATGGCCTCCTGGGCCTGCTTCTTCGTGCCGACGAAGAGGACGCTGCCGCCGTGGGCAACGGTCTCCTTGATGAACTCGAAGGCGCGGTCGATGTAGTTCAGCGACTGCAGCAGGTCGATGATGTAGATGCCGTTGCGCTCGGTGATGATGAAGCGCTTCATCTTCGGGTTCCAGCGGCGGGTCTGGTGACCGAAGTGGACGCCGCTCTCCAGCAGCTCCCGCATCGTGACGACGGCCATTGCCGTGCTCCTCAGGTGTTACGGCCCGGCTGCGGCGTTCCCTCGGGGTTTTCCCTCGGGCGACCGCCTACGGCCGGGTCAGGCTCGGTTTTGTCCGTGGCAGTCAGGTGACAGCCACGCCTGACGCCCCGAACGTGCCGAGCCGCTTCCACCCGCTCGGTCCGGGGACCGGTCGGGCTCGGCGGACCGAGCGGCACTCGCACCTGGCGGGGCTGCGGGAGAACCGCGTCCGACCACCGGTGGCGGGGCGTGCGAAGTCGACCCAGCGGACCGGGTCGCGTGTGAAGTGTACGGGAAGCGCCGAGGGGCGAGCGACTTCACGAGCGTCGCAGGGCCTGTGGACGGGCTGCGGAGGGCCTGGGAGAAACCTGGGAAGGGGCCGGGCGAACCGGGTTCGTGGCGGTGGCACGGTCGGGGCGGGCCATGCGGACCGGGTGGGCTCTCGGCCGACTGCCTGCCCGCGAACCGGTGCTCCCATGCCGCTCGTACACCGGATGGCGGCGTCCGTACACCCGCTGGAGGGACGGCGGACGGGGTGGGGTGGTTTGTCCACAGGAATCCGAAACGGGGTGGTGGGGGGCGGGCGGGCGGCAGGAGCCTCGGGACATGACCGGGTGCGATGGAGTGCGGAGAGGGACGTGCGGTGCGATGGGCGGTTGGGTGCGAGGTGGGGTGCGCTGGGGAGTGCGAAGGGTTCCCACCGTGGTCGGCGCGCTCGCCGGGGTGGCGGTGGTGCTGGCGCTGGCCCTGACCATGGTGCTCGGGTGTCCCGGGGGTGCGGGGGCGGTCGGCCTCGCCGCTGGGGGTGCCGGGAGCGCTGGGGGCCCTGGGGGGTGGGGTGGTGGCGGGGGCGGTGAGGGCGTTGGTGCGGCTTCCGGTGGCGGCGCCGCGGCTCGGGCCTGGCCGGTGGGTGGGCCGGGCGGAGTGCTGGAGCGGTTCGAGCCGCCGGCGAAGCCCTGGGCGGCGGGGCATCGAGGAGTGGACCTGGCCGCCGCCCCCGGGGCCGAGGTACGGGCGGCGGCCGCCGGGGTGGTCCTGTTCTCCGGACTGGTGGCGGGGCGGCCGGTGGTGACCGTCTCCCATCTGGGCACGGGGGCTCCCGCGCTCCGCACCACCTATCTGCCCGTCACCGGCACCATCCCGGTCGGCACCGCGGTCTCCGCCGGGCAGGTGATCGGGCGGCTCACCGCCGACGGGCGGCACTGCGGCGCCAGGGACTGCCTCCACTGGGGGCTGCTGCGCGGCCACCGGTACCTCGATCCACTGGCCCTGCTCGGCGTCGGCGCGGCCCGTCTGCTCCCGCTGGGCGGCGTGGACGGCGGTCCGCCGTGGCCGGCGGGCCCGTCGGCGGGCCTGAGCACGGATGCGGCTCAGGCAGACAGCGCTCAGGCGCGGGCGGCGGCCGAAGCACGAGGAGCGGCCCAAGCGCGGGTAGCGGCTCAGGCACGGGCAGCGCGGCTCAGGCGCGGCCAGCGGCTCAGGCCCGGGCGAGGCCGTTCAGCGCCAGAGCGACGGCGGCGTCGGCGATGGCCTCGGAGGTCTCGATGGCCTCAGCCGGGCAACCCGGGCGCTCTCCACCCGGCCGCTCGGCCCGGCGGACGGCCGCCTCCACGACCCCTTGCAGCAGCGCCGCGGCCAGCCGGGGCCGCTCGTGACCGAGTTCCTCCAGCGCCTGGACGACCAGGCCGACGAGTCGGCCGTGCGCCGCTCGGATGCGCTCGCGGGCGGCCTCGTCGAGTTCCAAGGCCGAGATGGTGACGACCGCGCGATGCCTCGGGTCGGCGGCCAACGCCAGCTGGCCCCGGACATACGCCTCGATCCGCCCGGCGGCGGTGTCGCAGCTCGCCATCCCAGCCTCGATCTCGGCCGCCCACAGCGGGAAGTCCACCTCGCAGAGCGCCTCCACCACGGCGGCGCGGGAGCGGAAGTACTCGTAGACCGAGGACCGCGCCAGCCCGGTGCGCGACGCGAGCGCGGGGAAGGTCAGCGCCTCCATGCCACCCTCGGTGAGCAGGGTGCGGGCAGCGTCGAGGAGGGCTGCCCGCTGCAGCTGGCGGTGTTCGGCCACCGTGGCCGCTCGGATCTTCGGCACGCACCAACTGTACGGAGCCGTACCCGCGGCCGGTACGGTGCCGCCGCGTTCGACCGCGGCGCGGGGCCGCCGGCCGGTCCCGGTGTGCGTTACCGGATGTCCGAGAGCTTGGCGCGCAGTTGGAGGACGGACTTGGTGTGGATCTGGCTCACCCGGCTCTCCGTCACGCCGAGCACCTGTCCGATCTCGGCGAGGGTGAGGCCTTCGTAGTAGTAGAGCGTCACCACGGTCTTCTCCCGCTCCGGGAGGGTGTTGACCGCCTGGGCCAGCAGTCTGCGCAGCTCGCGGTCCTCGGCCACCTCGACCGGGTCGTCCGCGCCGTGGTCCTCCAGGGTGTCCATCAGGCTCAGCCGGTCGCCGCCCTCGCCCACGGGGTGCAGCAGCTCGTCCAGGGCCACCACGTTGGCGAGCGACAGCTGGCTGAAGATCGCGTGCAGGTCCTCGATCGCGATGCCCATCTCGGCCGCGACCTCGGGCTCGTGCGGCGTCCGGCGCAGCCGGGCCTCCAGCGTCGCGTACGTCCGTTCGACGGCCTTCGCCTTCTGCCGCACCGAGCGCGGGATCCAGTCCAGCGCGCGCAGCTCGTCGATGATCGCGCCGCGGATGCGGCTGATCGCGTAGGTCTCGAACTTGATCGCACGGTCGATGTCGAACTTCTCGATCGCGTCGATCAGCCCGAAGACCCCGGAGGAGACGAAGTCGGCCTGCTCGACGTTGGAGGGCAGACCGACCCCGACCCGGCCGGCGACGTACTTGACGAGCGGCGAGTAGTGCAGGATCAGCTGCTCGCGCAGCCGCTGGTCGCCGGTCTCCTTGTAGGAGTGCCACAGCTCTTCGAGCGCGCTGCGCCCCGTGGTGCCGGGCGGGGAGGCGGCGCCCGGCGGCGGCGCCGCGTCCGGTGGGGGCGCGGCGTCCGGAGGGGGCGTGGCGTCCTCCGACGGGGGCGCGACCTCCGGGGAGGGAGCGCTGTCGGGCGGGCGGGGCTCGCGGTCGGCGGGTACGCCGCCCGGCGCGCCCGACTCACCGGCCGTCCCGTCGTCGTGGGTCGGCTCGGTGCCGCGGGCCGCGTCCGCGGGCTGGCCCGGTACCACCGCCGGCCGGCCGCCCTGGCGCGACAGGCCTCCCATCGTTCCCGCCGGCTTGGACGGGAACTCGGTCGCGGGTCGCCGCTCGGTCCGCGGCCCTCCCGAGGACCGGGCGCCACCGGTCACTCTGTGTCCGGGAATGTGTGTGGGCATACGTTGGTCTGCGCCGTTCTGCCGAGTCATGTGCTGATAGGGAAGGCATGTGGAGCGTAGCGTCACCGACTCACTGCAAAGCGC
Source organism: Kitasatospora sp. NPDC029312 (assembly GCF_055569215.1). NCBI lineage: Bacteria > Bacillati > Actinomycetota > Actinomycetes > Kitasatosporales > Streptomycetaceae > Kitasatospora > Kitasatospora sp. NPDC029312. Next base: position 31,585 of record NZ_JBVHXY010000003.1, read on the forward strand.
TACCGCCACTCGGTCGTCCCCCGATCCGGTGGCGTTCGTCCACCGGATCCGGCCACACGAACGGAAGAACCGGATCAGCAGGTCAGCCGGTCCGTCCCGGTACGCCCTTTCTGGGCGCACGCGCGTTCCCCACCTTGCCGGTCACCTCCTTCTCCGCACCACGCGCCAGTGCGCACCGTGCCGCTCCACGTAGCCGAGGGCGCCCAACTCGTAGAGCCGCTGCAGGACTTCGTCGGGCGGCAGGCCGGACTGGCGGGCCAGCCGCTCGACCGGGGCCCCCTCCGCCGTGGCCGGGACGGCCTCCAGGACCCGGGCCACCGCGGGCTCCAGCAAGTCCCGTGGCAGCACCGGCCCGCTGCGCTGCGGCGCCAGGTCGTCCCCGATCGCACCGATCAGCTCGGTGATCTCGGCCGCGTCGGTGACCAGCGTGGCGCTGCCGCTGCGGATCAGGGCGTGCACCCCGGCGGAGAGCTCCGAGGTGACCGGACCGGCGACGCCCATGGTGTGGCGGTTGAGGTCCCGCGCCCGTCTGGCGGTGCTCAGCGCGCCGCTGCGCACCGCCGCCTCGACCACCACCGTGCCCCGGGTGAGGGCCGCGATGACCCGATTGCGGAGGACGAAGCGGAAGCGGTTCGGGTGCTCCCCCGGTGGGAGTTCGCTGACCAACAGGCCCTGGACACCGATCCGCCGGATCAGCTCGGTGTTCCCCTTCGGATAGGCCACGTCGACCCCGCAGGCGAGAACACCGATGGTCATCCCACCGACGGCGAGCGCCCCGCGGTGGGCGGCCGCGTCGATCCCGTAGGCGGCTCCGGAGACCACCACCCAACCTCGCTCGGCCAGTTGGGCGGACAGCTCCCCCGCGACGTGGGCGCCGTAGGCGGTGCACGCCCGTGAGCCCACCACCGCGACCGAGCGCAGGGCGAGCAACCGGAGCGAACCGGTTCCGGTGGTCCACAGCCCGATCGGGCGTCCGTCGCCCAGGTCGTCCAGTTGACTCGGCCACTCCTTATCCCCCGGAATGATGAAGCGCCCACCGACGGCTCGTACCCGTTTCAGGTCGTCCGCCGGGTCGAGGCCCGGGAGCCGTGCCTGGTAGGCGGCCAGCCGGGCGGCGTCCAGCCCGGGGTGCTCGGGAACGGTGCCCGCCCGGATTGCCCGGACCACCTCGGCAGCGGGCAGTTGCCCGAGCCAGCGGCCGACCACGGCGTCCCCCGGTTCACTGAGCCGGGTGAGCAGGACCCGGGCGAGGCGCTCGGAATCGGCTGCGGCCGTGCCGCCGGGCGGGGCTGCGATACGCGGCGGGGCTGCGGAGCCCGGTTGCTCTGCCGTGCCCGGTGGGACTGCCGCGTCCGGTGAGGCTGCGGTGAGCGGTAGCCCTGCCGGGTCCGGAGCGACTGCGGTGCAGGGCTTGTCGGCACGGGGTCTTTGGGGGTTCCCCAACAGCTGGTTCACGCCGCGTCCTCCTCGTCGGCCGGTGCTTGCTCCGGTTTGGGTGGCCAGTCGTCCGGGCCGCTCCGGCGCTGGGCCGGGATGCCCCCGAGCCGGCCGAAGGGGCGTTCGGCCAGTGGCAGCCCCTGCTCGACCCCGGTGCGCATGACCAGGGCGGTTCGCACGTCCTGCCGGTCCGGCCGGTCACGGCCGGCCAGATCGGCGACCGTCCAGGCGACCCGGAGCACCCGGTCCAGGCCCCGGGCGGTCAGCAGCCCGCGTTCCAACTGGCGCGCGACGTCGTTCAGTGCGCCCGGTCCGAGCTGCCACCGGGTGCGCAGTTCATGGCCCGGTACCTCCGCGTTGGTCCGCCAGGGCGTGTGCTCCAGTCGGGCGGCCGCCCTCTCCCGCGCGGCCAGCACCCGGGCCGCGACGGTCTCGGTGCTCTCCGCCGTGACGTCCCGTTCCATCAGCTCGGCCCTGGTCACCGGGGCGACCTGGACCTGGAGGTCGACCCGGTCCAGCAGCGGGCCGGAGAGCCGCCCCTGGTACCGGCTGACCATCGCGGGCGTGCACTCGCAGCCTTCGCCTCGCCGTGAGTACCGGCCGCACGGGCAGGGGTTGGCGGCCAGGCAGAGGAGGAAGCGGGCCGGGAGGCGGAGCGATCCGGCCGATCGGGCGATCACCACCTCGCCCGATTCGAGCGGCTGGCGCAGCGCGTCGAGCACCCGGACGGGGAATTCCGGCGCCTCGTCCAGGAAGAGCACGCCCCGATGGGCCAGCGAGACCGCACCCGGTCTCGGCAGGCCGCTGCCGCCGCCGACGATCGCGGGCATCGTGGTGGAGTGGTGCGGGGCGCAGTAGGGCGCGGTGTCGATCAGTGGGCGCCCGGCCGGGAGCAGGCCCGCCACCGAGTGGACGGCGGTGACTTCCAGGGCCTCCTTCTGGGTCAGTGGCGGGAGCAGCGAGGGCAGCCGCTCCGCCAGCATCGTCTTGCCGGCACCGGGAGGGCCCTTCAAGTAGAGGTGGTGCCCTCCGGCGGCGGCGATCTCCAGCGCCCGCCGGGCCTCGTACTGGCCGGCCACGTCCGCCATGTCGAGCCGGAACGCCCGGTCGTTCGGCAGGCCCCGCACGCTGGCGCTGGGCAGCATCAGGCCGGCCATCAGCGGATCCGGCCTGCCTGCGACGGGGTCGGGCGGCTCCTCCGGCTCCGTCGCGCCGGTCAGGATGGCGACCAGCTGGCGCAGGCTCCGGACGCCGATCACCGTCACTCCGGGGACGAGCGAGGCCTCGGGTGCGGTCTGGTCGGCGACCACGACCCGCTTGTACCCGGCGTCGGCGGCGGCCAGCACCGACGGCAGCACCCCGCGGACGGGCCGCACCCGGCCGTCCAACCCCAGCTCGCCGATGAGCAGCAGGTCCGCGATGGACGACGGGTCGAGCCGCTCGGCGGCGGCCAGCACGGCGCAGGCCACCGCCAGGTCGAAACCGCTGCCGCTCTTGGGCACCGAGGCGGGGCTGAGGCCGACGGTCAGCTTGCGCTGCGGCCAGGGCTCGCCGCTGTTGCACACCGCGGCGCGGACCCGGTCGCGGGCCTCGCTGAGTGCCTTGTCGGGCAGACCGACCAGGGTGAACGCGGCCACCCCGGGCTCCAGATCGGCCTGCACCTCGACGATCACTCCGTCGACCCCGACCAGGGCGACGGAACAGGTTCGGGCGAAGGCCATCTCAGACCACTCCCCGCAGGTGGTCGACCAGGGCCGCACCCCGTGCCCGGTTGACCACGGCCACCAGGTCGATCCGCACCCCGCCCGGTGGGGCGGGAGGCCATTGCGGATCGGCCGGCCCGGGGTCGTACCCGGGCCCGGCGAGCCGGGCGAAGTGACCGGGCCATCGTTCGGCCATCCACCGCTCGGCCAGGCGCTGGAGCCGGGCGGCCTTGACCCGGTCGATGGCCTCGCTGGGCTGTTGGAAGCCCCGCTCGGAGCGGGTCTTCACCTCGCAGACCGCCACCGTGTCGCCGTCCAGGGCGACGATGTCCAGCTCGCCCTCGGCACAGCGCCAGTTGCGGTCGAGGATGCGGAGCCCGGCCTCCGCGAGCCAGCGGGCGGCGACCCGCTCCCCGTAGCGGCCGAGCCCGTTGTTGGTGCTGCGCGCCGGGCTCCTGCCGGTGTTCGTCCCGGCTGCGGCCGCGTTCGGTACGGCCTGGTCCTGCACGATGGTGTTCTGCACGGTGACCACCTCCGCCGAGGAGGCTGCACCACCGTGGGCGACGGCGCCGGGGAATTCCGTTCCCCTGTGGATAACTCGGGCCTGTGGATAACTTTTGTCACCCGCAGGGGTGAGAAGCCCCCTTCGCGCGAAATCCCGCTGGACAACGCGGGACGGAGTCGTCCAACGTCAGTTCCCGAAGCCGGACTCGTCCGAGGGCAGCTCCAGATCGCTCTTCGCGAGTTCCTCGATGTTCACGTCCTTGAAGGTCAGCACCCGGACCTTGCGGACGAACCGGGCCGGCCGGTACATGTCCCAGACCCACGCATCCGCCATCGACACCTCGAAGAACACCTCGCCCTGGACCGAGTGCACCTGCAGCTCGTAGTCATTGGTGAGGTAGAACCGTCGCTCGGTCTCGATCACGTACTTGAACAGGCCGACGACGTCCCGGTACTCCCGGTAGAGCTTGAGCTCCATCTCGGTCTCGTACTTCTCGAGATCTTCGGCACTCATCCAGGCGTCCCCTCAACTTGTCACGTCCACCCATTGTGGACCACCGCACCCCCGCTCAGAGCCGTACCGGTTCGACCGGCGGGCCCTGTACCAGCAGTCGCCCGAGGAAGTCCGCCAGTCCGGCCGGATAGACCGTCTCGCTGGTCCCTCTCAGTTCCTCGACCGTCCACCAGCGCGCCGCGAGCAACTGGGCGTGTTCGTCGTCGCCCATGCCCGAGTGGTCCAGCCCCGTCCGCGTGGTCCGGGCCAGGTGGAACCACTGCTCCTGCTCGTAGCGCTGTCCCTGAAAGGAGAACGACACCGTGCCGTACGCCACCAAGGGCCCCAGGTCCACGCCCCGCAGACCGGTCTCCTCCGCGAGCTCCCGCTCGGCGGCCTCGCGCACGTCCTCCCCCGGCTCCAAGCCGCCCCCGGGCGTGAACCACCACGTCACTCCGGGCACGGCCGGATCGGCCCCCAGGAAGAGGAGGATGCGGTCCAGCCCGTCCAGCAGCAGGATCCGCGCCGCCCTGCGACGCTGTGCTGTCATGGCAGCGCTCCACGCTCCTTCCGTACGCATCGGTGGCGTTACCGATCCTGCCACCCGGCGCGTCCGCCCGGGGCGATGTTCGCCAGAGCGGCTCGGCCGGCGACGGCCCCGCTCAGGAGCTGCGCCCCCGGCGGAGCCGGCGGGCCAGGCCCGCCACCCCGCCCACCACGGAGGTCACGACGATCAGCGCCGCACCCGCAACGCTGGCGTAGGCGGCCGGCTCCAGCGGCCCGGGCGAGCCGGCCTTCGGGCCCGCGAAGGAGTCGAAGGCCGTGGTGCGGTCGAGCAGGCCCATCCGGCCGAAGGGCTGCAGGGTGGCCTCGACCCTGGCCTCGACCGCGGCGGCCGGGACGGTCCCGCCGTCGACCTCAAGGTGGGTGCGGGAGTCGAGCGAGCCGATCCGGTTGTCGCCGAGCAGGAACAGCCGGCCCTCCGGCACCGTCACGCTGAACGACTCGCCCTGGCGGCCCTGGGCCGCGAGGTACGGCTCGTCCACCGGCTGTCCGTTGACGGTCAGCCGCTGGTCGCCGCCGGTGGTGCTGGCGACGGTGTCCCCGCCGACCGCGACCACCCGCTTGACCATGAGCTCCCCGCCCCAGGCCTGGTCGCGGAAGACCACCACGTCACCCCGGCCGATGGAGCCCCCGCCCACCTTGCGGGCGAGGACGGTGTCGCCCACCCGGAGGGTCGGGTGCATCGAGGCGGTGGGGATCTTGTACGGCCGGTAGTCGACCGCGATGAGGGCGAAGCCGCCGATCATCAGCACCAGCCCGAGCGCGAGCGCGACGCCCTGCAGCACCGCGGCGGGCCCTCGGCCGGGGCGGGCGGGCCCGGCCGGGCTGTCGGCCGGGTGTTCCACGACACTGCTCATCGACACCGTCCACCTCTGACCGGCCGGAGAACCGGCCGGAGGACACCACTGGCACGCCGGTGGCTCGGCCGGGAACGCCGACGGGCCGTGGCACGTCCGAGCAGACTACTCGTCGGTACCACGGCCCGCGCAAGAGCCGGCGAGGACCCCGTGGAGGTCAGGACTCCTTCCGGCGCTCCGTCCGGGTCCGCACCCGACGCACCAGCGGAAGCAGGGCGACGGCACCCACGGCACCGGCCACCGGAGGCGCCGCCGGCAAGGCCGCCGCCGCCAGGCCCTTCTGGTCGTAGGTGTCGGGCACCGGCAGCGTGGACCAGTGGTCGATCGGCCAGGCCACCACGAAGGCGCGCCCGATGACGTTGTCCACCGGCACCGTCCCGCCGCCCGGCTGGTCCATGTGGAAGCGCGAGTCCAGCGAGTCGGCGCGGTGGTCGCCCATCACCCAGATCCGGCCCTTGGGCACCTTCACCGGACCGAAGGGCTGGGTCCCGCAGGGGGTGTTGCCCTGGTAGACGTACGGCTCGTTGAGCGCGACACCGTTGACCTTGACCGGCCCGTCACCCTTGCACTCGACGGTGTCCCCGCCGACCGCGATGACCCGCTTGATCAGGTCCTTCTCGTTGGCGGAGGGCATCAGCCCGACGAAGCTGAGCACGTCCTGGACGCCGCGGACGAAGGAGTTGCCGCTCTGCTGGGTCGGCTCGTCGTTCAGCCAGCCGCCCGGGTCGTGGAACACCACGACCTCACCACGCTCGGGCTCGGCGCCGAACCAGGGCGTCAGCTTGTCCACCAGGACGCGGTCGCCGACCTGCAGCGTGTTCTGCATCGACTCCGACGGAATGGAGAACGCCTGGACGAAGAAGGTCTTGATCACCAGCGCGAGGATCAGCGCGATGCCGACCAGGATCGGCAACTCCTTCAGGAAGGAGCGCTGCTTGCGCGGCTTGGCCGGAGCCTCCGACTCGTCCGCCGGCTCGGTCCCCGGCCGCTGGGGCTCCGAGGAGTCCTCCGCTCCGGTGCCATGCCCGTCGGCGGTCTTGGCGGTCGAGTCGTCGACCGCGGGCGACGGCGCCGAGGAGTCGGCGGACCGGGTCACCCGGCCACCGCCTGAGCCCTCGGGTTCCCCGGCGCCCGCGCGGGCGCCGATCACCAAATCCCCCACAACGTCTCCTCCCTGCTGTGCGGACGCCCGCGCGCCCGCGCTCAGAGTGCCGCACAGCGGGCACCACGCTCGCCACGACCATGAACGCATCAGGGCTGCCCGCAACGGGCTCCCTCGACACCAACGCGGCCTCGGCGCACAGCCGGGGATCCCGGCCGCACCTGCACTTCTCTATCACTCCCGGGCATCCGGGTCGCGGTTCCACACGCGCGGTCCGGCCGTTCACCGTCGGGAGCGGCTCACTCAGGAGACCGTCCCGGTCGGCGAACGACGAGCGGAAGGATGCCCAACACACCCATAACGAGCGGAGGTTCCAGAGGAACCGGCCCAACACCCATCGACTTCGGCGCAGTTCCGCCGGGCTGCGGAGCCCCGGCGAGAGAGGAGAGTGAACTCGGCTCATCGAGTTGATGGAAGCGGTCCAGCGGCCAGGCGATCACGAACGCGCGACCGACCACACCGCTCAGCGGAATGGTCCCCTGGCCCGGATTGCCCATGTGGAAGCGGGAGTCGGCGGAGACGTCCCGGTGGTCACCCATGACCCACAGCCGTCCCTTAGGCACCGTCACCTTGAAGGGCTGCCGGGACGGCGGGTTGCCCGGTGCCAGGTACGGCTCCTCCACCGCGGTGCCGTTGACACTCAGCCGCCCCTGCGCGTCGCAGCACTCGACGGTGTCCCCGCCGACGCCGATGACGCGCTTGATCAAGTCCTGCTCGTTGTCGGACGGCAACAGCCCGACGAAGGTGAGCACGCGCTTGGCCGTCCCCAGGACCGGACCGTCGTCGGACGGCTTGCGATCGTCCTCGAGCCAGCCGCCCGGGTCCTTGAACACCACGACGTCGCCGCGCTGCGGCTCACTGCCGAACCAGGGGGTCAACTTGTCCACCAGCACCCGATCGCCGACCTGGATGGTCTGCTCCATCGAGCCCGAGGGGATCACGAACACCTGGATCAGGAAGGTCTTCAACACCAGCGCCACCAGCAGGGCCACCAGGATGATCAGCGGGAACTCGCGCAGCAGCGAGCGCTTGCGCCGACGGGCCGCGCGTCGCGCGCTGCGCCGGCGCTCGGCCCGGCCGCGGACCGGCGCCACCGGGCCCGACCCGGCACCGTCCGGTCCGCCGTCCCCGGGCTCCGGGGCCGGATGGTCGGCGACCCGCCCCCTACCCCTGGTCCCCATGACCACCCGTCCCCGCAATCGCGGTGAAGGCTGCGGGCCGGTCGAGGCTGGTCCAGCGGGAGAACGGGAAGACCACCCAGTCCGCCCGGCCGATCACCTTGTCCTCGGGCACGAAGCCGCCGCCGGGCTCGCCGAGGTGGTCGCGCGAGTCCCGGGAGGCGCTCCGGTGGTCGCCCAGCACGAACAGCTTGCCGGTCGGCACCACGATGTCGAAGGCCACCGCGGACGGCTCGTCGCCGGGCGCCAGGTAGGAGGCTTCGTCCACCGGGACGCCGTTGACGGTGATCGGCCTGCCGGGGCCGGTGCTCGTCACCCGGTCCCCACCGACGCCGATCACGCGCTTGACGTAGACCGTGTTCCCGGCCGGGGCCAGTCCGAGGTCCCGGCCGAGCGACCGCACGGTGTCCCAGAAGCCGGGCTGCTCGGCCGCCTCCGGGAGGAAGGAGCCCGTCCCGTCGAACACCACGACGTCGCCCCGCCGGGGGTGGCCGCCGAAGGCGTAGGCCAGCTGGTTGGCGATCAACCGGTCACCGGGCCGCAGGGTGTCCTCCATCGAACGGGAGGGCACGGTGAAGGGGCGGGCGACGAAGGCGTTCACCAGCAGCAGGGCCCCGAGGCAGATCCCGACCAGCAGCAACAGGTCCCGCGAGCGCGAGCGGCCGGGCTCCTCCGGCTCCGCGCCCTCGCCGGGCTCCTCGCCATCGCCGGGCTCCGCGCCCTCGTGCGCCTGCTCGTCTTCGTCCGGTCCGACGGCAACGAGCGCGCCGGCGCCAGCTGCCGCCACCGCAGGCCGGTCCTGATCGGGCCCGGGAACGACCGCGGAAACGACCGCGGACCGCGACAGCGAGTCCGCACCGGAGGGTGCGGGACTGCCGTCGCGGTCCGCGGGTGGTTCGTGCGTGCTCATCGGGGGCTGAGCTTACCTTGCGGCCGCCTGGCCCTTCAGAGCGCTCCGATCCCCCGGCGTGGCCGGGGGCCGGTGGATCAGCGGTCGCGCTTCTCCTTGATCTTCGCGGCCTTGCCGCGGAGGTCACGCAGGTAGTACAGCTTGGCGCGGCGAACCGCACCGCGGGTCACGACCTCGATCTTCTCGACGACCGGGGTGTGCACCGGGAAGGTGCGCTCCACGCCGACGTTGAAGCTGACCTTGCGAACGGTGAAGGTCTCACCGATGCCGGAGCCGTGGCGGCGGATGACGATGCCCTGGAAGACCTGGACACGGGAGCGGTTGCCCTCGATGACCCGGACGTGGACCTTCAGGGTGTCACCGGCGCGGAAGGCCGGGATGTCGGTGCGCAGCGAGGCCGCGTCGACAGCAGCGAGCTTGTTGCTCATGTTGCTCTCCATCGCAGGCGCCACGGGCCGCCCACGGAATGTCGTCACAATGGGGTCTGCTGCGGGCCGCTTCGGCTGACGGCGATCCCCCCGTGGCGGGGGCGCCGGTCCACGTGCCCCTACGGGAGGGAGCCAGCGACAGACAGCAGTCGCCTATTCTTCCACACCACCGGCCACGGACCGAAATCGGCCGAGTTCCTCGTCCCAGGCCAGTCCGAGGATGCTGAGCGCCTCGCGGTCCTTCTTGTCGAAGGAGCCGTACCGCCAGCGCTCGACCAGGTCGGGCCGGTTGGCCAGAGTGCGGGCGAAGGCCTGCTCCCGGCGCCAGCGGGCGATCTTGCCGTGGTTGCCGCTGAGCAGCACCTCGGGCACGGTCCGGCCGCGCCACTCGGCGGGCTTGGTGAAGACCGGGCCCTCCAACAGGTCGGCCATCGCGCCGGGGGCGAAGGAGTCGTCCCGGTGGGACTCGGCGTTGCCGAGCACACCGGGCAGCAGCCGGGCGATCGCTTCGACCATCACCAGCACCGCGACCTCGCCGCCCGCCAGCACGTAGTCGCCGATCGAGGCCTCGACCACCGGCATCCGGGTGGCCGCCTCCTCGATCACCCGGCGGTCGATGCCCTCGTACCGCGCGGGCGTGAACGCCAGCCAGGGGCGGCCGGCCAGCTCCTGGGCGAGTTCCTGGGTGAACGGGCGCCCGCTCGGGGTGGGCACGACCAGCGTGGGCACCTCACCCTCGGGCCCGCCGGCCACCACCGCGTCCAGCGCCTCGCCCCACGGCTCGGGCTTCATCACCATGCCGGGGCCGCCGCCGTACGGGCTGTCGTCCACCGTGCGGTGCACGTCGTGGGTCCAGTCGCGCAGGTCGTGGACGTGCACGTCCAGCTGGCCGCGGGCGCGGGCCTTGCCGACCAGCGAGATGTTCAGCGGTTCCAGGTACTCGGGGAAGATCGAGACGACGTCGATCCGCATCCCGGACCGCACCTCCGCAGCGGCGTACCGGTCGGCGTCCACGCCGGACCCCTGAGGGGTCTCCTCGAACGTCACCGCGAATCCCCCGGCTCCCCCGCCGACCCGTCCGACTCGTCCGGCTCCCCCGGCCCCGCAGCCGACTCGTCCGACTCCTCCGCCGCCGTGCCGACGACCTCGGCCTGCTCGGGGTCGATCAGTCCGGCCGGCGGGGTGATCACGGCCCGCTGGTTCTCCAGGTCGATGGTCGGCACGATCTGGTGGACGAAGGGGACCAGCACCTCCGTGCCGTCGGCCTTCTTCACCGTGAGCAGGTCCTGGTACGGGAGGTGGACGACCTCGGTCAGCTCACCGACCGGGGTGCCGTCGAGCAGCACCACGTCGAGGCCGATCAGCTGGTGGTCGTAGTACTCCTCCGGGTCGTCGGGCCGCTCCTCCGGGTCGACCTCGGAGATGAGCAGGGTGCCCCGCAGGGCCTCCGCCGCGTTGCGGTCCTTGACGCCGACGAAGCGCAGCAGCAGCCGGCCGCTGTGCACCCGGCCGGATTCGACGGTCAGCGGTCCGGTCGAGGCCGGGTCGGTGAGCAGGACGGCACCGGGGCCGAGCCGGAGTTCCGGCTCGTCGGTGCGGACCTCGACACTGACGTCCCCCCTGATGCCGTGGGCGCGGCCGATCCTGCCGACGACGAGCTGCACGGTGATCGTTCTCCTGGAGTTGCTGAGCGGGAAAGCAGAGAGAAGTGGGCTGGGACGGCCGGCCGGAGCCGGGACGGCCAGCAAAAAAGGCCGACCGGGACGACATGCGTCCCGGTCGGCCTCAAGCCCGACGGCTGAACTGAACGAGCAGCAGCGTCAGCGAATGCTGTCCACGTCGACGAGGTCGACCCGGACGTTGCGACCGCCGAGGGCGCCGACCACGGTGCGCAGAGCGCGCGCCGTGCGACCGCCCCGGCCGATCACCTTGCCGAGGTCATCGGGGTGCACGCGCACCTCGATGGTGTTGCCCCGACGCAGGTTGCGCGAGCGCACCTGCACCTCGTCGGGGTGCTCGACGATGCCCTTCACCAAGTGGTCGAGGGCGTCCTCGATCACGATCAGGCCTCGGCGGCGGCGTCGGCCTCAGCCTCGGCCTTGTCCGACTTCTTGGCCTTCGGGGTGATGGCGACACCGGTGGTGGCGTCCTCGAAGCCGGCGACGGCCTTGGCGAACAGGTGCGAGAAGTCCTCGACCTTCGGCTCGGCGACCTTCAGCGGCGCCGGGGCCGGCAGGCCCTTGAACTTCTGCCAGTCGCCGGTCAGCTTGAGGATGGCGAGCACGGGCTCGGTCGGCTGGGCGCCGACGGACAGCCAGTACTGGGCGCGGTCGCTGTCGACCTCGATCTTCGAGGGGTTGTAGGTCGGCTGGTAGATGCCGATCTCCTCGATCGCGCGACCGTCACGCTTGGTGCGGGAGTCGGCGACGACGATGCGGTAGTGCGGGGAGCGAATCTTGCCGAGACGCTTCAGCTTGATCTTGACTGCCACGGGAGTGGGTTCTCCTGGTGTTGACGTGGGTGAGCGTCCTCGCCGTCCGCGTGGGGTTGCGGGGCGGGGGCGTTCAAGGGACACGCCAGCCGTAGGAGAGAGGGGTCCTGCCCGGCTGCCGAGTACTCAGCTGTCCATTCTGCCATACCGGCGGGAACGGTCTTCACCCGGCGAGCGCCTGGCCAGCACCCGACCAGCGCGGACAGAGCCGCCCGACAAGCGCGGACAGAACCACCCGGCCAGCGCCGACAGAGCCGCTCGGCCAGCGCCGACGCCGACAGAGCCACCCGGCCACCGAGGACGGAGCTGCCCGGGCCCGGGGCGTACCACCCTCAGGCTCGACCGGGAGCCCCCGCTCCCGGTCAGCCACAGCCTCACACCACAGACGGCCCGGCCGCGCCGACTGCCCGCACAGTCGCCGACCGGTCCCGGCCGCCCGGTTACGCGATCTTGAACGGCTGCTGGCACGCGCCGCAGACGATGGACGCCTGCGCCAGCACGGACGGCACGACCCGGACGTTGCGGCCGCAGCCGCAGACGGCCTTGACCCGGACGCCGCCACCGGAGGACCCGTGCCGGGCGGCCGGGCCGCGGAAGGCACGGTTGGCGCCGTCGCCGGCCACCGCCTCCTGGTGCGCGCCGAGGGCGCGGTCCAGGCGCTCGATGGTCTCGGCGTAGCGCTCCTGCGTCTCCTTGAGCATGGTCACCTGGGAGAAGCCGCTGCTCGCGTGCGGCTCGACCGGGTGCGCCAGGCCGAGCTCGGAGGCGAGCATCAGGAAGCGCCGGTTGTGGTAGCGGCCGGCGCGCGAGGTGTCCCGGATGTCCCGGGCCGCGGCCAGGCCGTGGGCAGCCTCGTGGAGGAGCCGCTCGAAACCGAGCCGCGTGCCACAGGCCGAGGAGGACTCGCCGATCAGGGCCTCGGGAGAGGCCAGGTCCGGGAGGTCCTGGTGGTAGGCCTGGATGTCGCTCCAGGCGGCGGCCAGTTCGGCCGCGAGGACGAGGGGCTGTGTCGTGCTCACGCTAGACCAACGATGCAGAGCGAGCGGATGTTCCGCATGTTCCTGTTCTCCGGGAATTCCCAGGGAACTCCCAGGAATGCGCGACTGTGCGCGAATTGCGCGTTCCGGATCCGACGCAAGACCAACCCCCTGCCGGTTTCGGCCCGTCGCAGAGTCGGCGGGCCTCCTGAATTCCGCCCCGGGGGCGGGCTGTCGCCCCCAGGACGTACGGCCCGTGGACCGCCGAAGTTGACAGGGCCACGGGCCGTACACCGTACCGCTATTCCGTTAATACCGGCAGTTGACTGACCAGTAGGGATGTGAGCGGTCAGTGATCGTCCGGCAGAGTTACCGGATTCTTACCCACCCGCATTCCGGGCGAATGTTGCCGCGGACGGTCATCACTTGCCGTTAACGGGCATCAGTACGCACGCGCGACGATCGCGATATTGCCGTCCTGGTCGTCCGCGTGCGGCACCGAACCGTCGGCCGCGACGATGCAGCGCACCGTGACTCCCTGCTCGGCGAGCTTGGCCTCGCCCTCGGGGCCGAGGTCGGCCCAGGAGATCCGGCCCCAGCCGGTCGCGGCGGCCTCGACGGCCTCGTCGAGGGTCTTGACGTCCACCGTGCGGGCCTCGCGGCGCTCGCGGGACTGGCGCAGCAGCAGCGCCTGGTCCTCCTCCAGGATGCCCGGCAGGAGCGCCGCCAGGGCGTCGATGGAGACCGGCTCCTTGCCGCCCGGGATCCGGCGGGCCAGCATCGCGGTGCCGTTCTCGAGGTCGCGCGGGCCGACCTCGATGCGCAGCGGGATGCCCTTGAGCTCCCAGTCGACGGCGCGGCGGCCGAACGGGGTGTCGGTGCGGTCGTCGACGACGGTCCGGATGCCGGCCGCCTCCAGCGCGGCACCGATCTCGCGGACCTTGGCGATGACCGCGTCGTCGCCCTTGATGGCCAGCACGACGGCCTGGACCGCGGCCAGGCGCGGCGGCACCCGCAGTCCGTTGTCGTCGCCGTGGGACATGATCAGGCCGCCGACCATGCGGGTGGAGACGCCCCAGGAGGTCTGCCAGACGTACTCGCGCTCGGCGCCCTGCAGCTGGTAGGTGGTGTTGAACGCCTTGGCGAAGTTCTGGCCCAGCTCGTGGCTGGTGCCCATCTGCAGCGCCTTGCCGTCGCCCATCATGCCCTCCAGGGTGAGGGTGTTGATGGCGCCGGCGAAGCGCTCCTTGGCGGTCTTGCGGCCGAGCACGACGTCGATGCCGAGCACGTTGGTCATGAAGTCGCCGTAGACCTGGGTGTGGATCATCGACGCGTACGCGCGGGCGTCCTCGTAGGTGGCGTGGGCGGTGTGGCCCTCCTGCCAGAGGAACTCGGTGGTGCGCAGGAAGACGCGCGGGCGCAGCTCCCAGCGGACCACGTTGGCCCACTGGTTGATCAGCAGGGGCAGGTCGCGGTGGCTCTGCACCCACTTGGAGAAGTACTCGTTGATGATCGTCTCGGAGGTCGGCCGGACCACGACCGGCTCCTCCAACTGCTTGCCGCCGCCGTGGGTGACGACCGCGAGCTCGGGCGAGAAGCCCTCGACGTGCTCGGCTTCCTTGGTCAGGTAGGACTGCGGGATGAACATCGGGAAGTAGGCGTTCTGCGCGCCCGCCTTCTTGATGCGCGCGTCCATCTCCTGCTGCATCCGCTCCCACAGGCCGTAGCCGTACGGCCGGATGACCATGGTGCCGCGCACCGGACCGTTGTCGGCCAGCTCGGCCTTGTTGATGAGGTCCTGGTACCAGCGGGGGAAGTCCTCCGCCTGCGGGGTGAGAACGGGTGCCTTAGCCATGGGCCGAATGGTACGGGGCGCGGCCCTCCGGTTTCGAATCGGTGTCACACCCGCGGCCGCGGGCACCGCCTCCGCAGGGGGCGCACGACCGCGACGCGCGCGCACCACCCTGCACCCCTCTGGACGCCGGGCCCGACCCGCTGTTCGCTGGAGTGGGGCGGGACTTTGGGGGAGCCGTAGCAGGACACCGAAGGACCGGATGGGAGGCCGCGATGGCTTCAGCTCGGACGACCGGCACGACCGTACGACCAGCAGGCGCACGACCGCACCACCCGCAGCCCGGGGCCGCGGGGGGGGGGGGGGGGGGGGGGGGGGGGGGGGGGAGGGAAGGGGGGGGGGGGGGGTGTTCCAAAGCGGGGTGCGGCCCGCCGGCGGTTGGTCC
>NZ_JBVHXY010000003.1:46535-271785 GCF_055569215.1 Kitasatospora sp. NPDC029312
CGGCACGACCGTACAACCAACAGGCACACGACCGCACCACCCGCCGCCCGAGACCCCCCCCCCCCCCCCCCCCCGCGACTGGGCGGAGATCCAGGAACGCATGCTGGTGCCGCTCTACGAGGCGGTGTACGACCGCCTGGAGGTCGGCCCGGCGAGCAGTGTGCTGGGGCTCGGCTGCCGGTCCGGACTGGCGCTCCTGCTCGCGGCCGGACGGGGCGCGCAGGTCGCCGGCCAGGAGCCGCGGGACGAGCTGCGCGAGCTGGCCCGCGACCGTCGGCTGCGGGTGTGCGCGGGGGCCCGGCCGGCCGCCGCCGTCCCCCGCTCGGCCCATTCGCTGGTGACCGTTTTCGAGCAGTTGCCCGGCGCCGCCGCACCGGGCCAGGTGGTCGCCGAGGCGGGCCGGCTCACCCTCCCGGGCGGGCACGTGGTGCTCGCCGCCTGGGGGCCGCCGGAGCGCTGCCAGAGCGCCCCGGTGCTGGACGTGGCCCGCCGCAGGGCCGGGCGGACCACTGCGCGGGACCCGTTCGAGCTGAGCGCGCCCGGCGCGCTGGAGGACCTGCTCGCCCCGGCCGGCCTGCGCCCGGCCGGCAGCGGCCGGGTGAGCTGTCCGTTCGCCTACCCGGACCTCGACAGCGCGGTCCGCGGCCTGCTCTCCACCGGGCTGTTCGAGGCGGCCGAGGAGTTCTCCGGCGCCTCGCTGGTGGCCAAGGAGCTGGAGGAGGTGCTGCAGCCGTACCTGCGCCCGGACGGCACGGTCCGGATGGAGAACGTCTTCCGCTACCTGATCGCCGAGCGCCCCCGGTAGCGGGCGAGGAGACCGGCGGCCCTCCCGGTAGCGGGCGAGAACAGCGGGGCCGCCGGTAGCGAACGGGGAGCCCGAGGCGCCGTCCGGTGGCGAGCGGAAAACCGGGGGCGCCCGCCACCATGGCGCGCGCCCCCCGACCCGCGGTTCACATCTCCGGATCGGGCGCCTTCCGCGGCACCCCGGCCGCCCGGTACGCCTGCTCCTCGTCCAGCGTCTCGGCCTCCAGCAGCGCCGCCGCCAGCGCATCCAACCGGTGCCGCTGCTCCGTCAGCAGCCGCACGGCGTCCTCGTAGCACTCGGCGACGATCCGCCGGGCCTCCTCGTCCACCGCGTCGAGCGTGGTCGGGGCGGCCGACAGCCCGTACGCGCCCTGGGGGTCCGCGGGCACCGCGGTGAGCCGCCCGACCCGCTCGCTCATCCCCCAGCGCCCGGCCATCCCGCGCGCGATGTTGGTGACCTGCTCCAGGTCGCTCTCCGCCCCGGTGGTGATCACCCCGTAGACCACCTGTTCGGCCGCCATCCCGCCGAGCGCGCCGATGATCCGGCCGCGCAGGTAGGGCTCGGTGTACGAGTAGCGGTCGTTCTCCGGGGTGGAGAGGGTGACGCCGAGGGCGCGGCCGCGCGGCACGATGGTGATCTTGCGGACCGGGTCCGCGCCCGGCTGGAGCATGCCCAGCAGCGCGTGCCCGCCCTCGTGGTACGCCGTCCGCTCGCGTTCCTCCTGGGGCATCACCAGCGGCCGTACGGCGCCGAGTTGGACCTTCTCCAGGGCGTCCGAGAGGTCCCGCTCGTTGACCGCGTCCTGCTTGCGCTTGACGGCCAGCAGGGCGGCCTCGTTGACCAGGTTGGCGAGTTCGGCCCCGGTCATCCCTGGGGTGATCTTGGCCAGCTGGGCGAGGTCTGTGCCGCCGGCCAGCGGGACGGTCCGGGTGTGGATGCGCAGGATCGCGGCGCGGCCCTCCCGGTCGGGCGGGCTGACGGTGATCCGCCGGTCGAAGCGGCCGGGGCGCAGCAGCGCCGGGTCGAGCACGTCCGCCCGGTTGGTCGCGGCGATCACGATGACGCCCTCGGAGCCGGAGAAGCCGTCCATCTCCGACGGGCGGTGGCGCGCGCAACGCCGCGCCCCGACGGCCGCACGGCCGCGCCGAAGCCACCGGCCGTACGGCCCGCCGGAACACCCGCGCGCCGAGCCCCCGGAGGCGGTCAGGCAGCGGCGCCCGGCCACTCCTCGGCGGTCAGCGCGAAGCGCTCGTGGTCGCGCCAGTCCCCCTGGAGGAACAGCATCCGCGGCGTGAAGCCCTCGTGCCGGAATCCCAGCCGCTTGGCCATCGCGATCGAGCGCTCGTTCTCGGGCTGCACGTTGATCTCCAGCCGGTGCAGGCCCAGCCCGCCGGCCGACTGCGCGGCGAAGCAGCGCTCCAGGACCAGCCGCAGCCCCTCGGTCATCCGCCCGGTGCCCGCGAACGGCAGGTACGAGTCGTAGCCCAGCGCGCCGTTGCAGAACCGGCCCATCACGATGTTGGCGACGTTCACCTTGCCGACCAGCCCGCCGGAGTCCCGGTCGAAGATCAGGAAGGTGCGCAGGCCCGGCCCCTGGCGCTCGAGCAGTTCCGGCAGTCCGTCCGGCTCGACCGGGTTCCACCGCCCGATGTGCTCGGCGGACCGGCGTACCGCCGCCGCGTACAGAACCTCGTCCTCGGCCCTGGGGGCCCTGATCATCACTCGCACGCCAACATCATCGGGCATGGCGGCGTCATCGGACACGCGAACGGCCCGCCGCCGGAACATCACCGGACGACGGGCCGGTCAGGACCGCTCAGCACTCCTCGGAACCGGCGGCCCACCGGGTCGGGGAGCCGGCGGGCCGCCGAGGGGTGCGGCACGTCCTACAGCATGTCCTTGAACTCCTTGGGCAGCTCGAAGTCGGCCGGGCCCTTGCCGGCGCCGAGGCCGAACGCACCGCCCTCGGCCGGGTCCTGGCCGCCACCCGGGCCGAGCGCGCGGCGCTGGGCGGCCGCGGCCTCCTCCTGGGCGCGCTTCAGCGGGTTGCCGCTCTTGCGCTTGCCCTTGGCCTGCGGGGCCTTCTTGCCGGACTTCTTCGCGCCGCCGGCCATGCCCGGGATCCCCGGCATGCCGGGCATGCCCTTGCCGGAGGCCATCGCGGACATCATCTTGCGGGCCTCGAAGAACCGCTCGACCAGGTTCTTCACCTCGCCGACCTGGACGCCCGAGCCCTTGGCGATGCGGGCCCGGCGGGAGCCGTTGATCAGCTCCGGCTCGGCGCGCTCGACCGGGGTCATCGACTTGATGATCGCGCCGACCCGGTTGACGTCCTTGTCGTCGATGTTGTTGATCTGCTCGCGGATCTGGCCCATGCCGGGCAGCATGCCGAGCAGCTTGGAGATCGAGCCCATCTTCTGGACCTGCTCCAGCTGCGACAGGAAGTCGTCCAGCGTGAACTGCTTCGGACCGCCGCGCAGCTTGGCGGCGATCTTCTCGGCCTCGGCCTGCGAGAAGGTCTGCTCGGCCTTCTCGATCAGCGAGAGGACGTCACCCATGCCCAGGATGCGCGAGGCCATCCGGTCCGGGTGGAAGGCGTCGAAGTCGTCGACCTTCTCGCCGTTGGAGGCGAACATGATCTGCCGGCCGGTGACGTGCGCGACCGACAGGGCGGCACCGCCGCGGGCGTCGCCGTCGAGCTTGGAGAGCACCACACCGGTGAAGTCGACGCCCTCGAGGAAGGCCTGCGCGGTGGTGACCGCGTCCTGGCCGATCATCGCGTCGACGACGAACAGGACCTCGTCCGGGTTCACCGCGGCGCGGATGTCGGCGGCCTGCTGCATCAGCTCGGCGTCGATGCCCAGGCGGCCCGCGGTGTCGACGATGACGACGTCGTACTGCTTCTGCTTGGCGTACTCGATCGAGTCCTTGGCGACCTGCACCGGGTCGCCCACGCCGTTGCCCGGCTGCGGGCCGTAGAAGGCCACGCCGGCGCGCTCGGCGACCACCTGGAGCTGGTTGACCGCGTTGGGGCGCTGGAGGTCGCAGGCGACCAGCAGCGGGGTGTGCTTCTGGCTCTTCAGCCAGTGACCGAGCTTGCCCGCGAGGGTGGTCTTACCGGCACCCTGCAGACCGGCGAGCATGATGACCGTCGGGCCGTTCTTGGCGAACCGCACCCGGCGGGTCTCGCCACCGAGGATGGCGATGAGCTCCTCGTTGACGATCTTGATGATCTGCTGCGCGGGGTTCAGCGCGCCGGAGACCTCGGAGCCGAGCGCCCGCTCCTTGACCTGCTTGATGAAGGCCCGGACGACCGGCAGCGCGACATCCGCCTCCAGCAGCGCGATCCGGATCTCGCGGGCGGTGGCGTCGATGTCCGCCTCGCTCAGGCGGCCCTTGCCCCGGAGGTTCTTGAACGTCGCTGCGAGGCGATCGGAAAGAGTGTCGAACACGTCGGCGCGGGTCCTCTGCGGCATCGGTATCGGTACGGTCGTCGTCCCCCAGGGTATCCGGCCGCCCCGGGTACGGTCTCCACCCCTACCGGGAACCCCCGCCGGGCCTCAGCCCGGCCCCAGCCGGATCCCCGCCGGGACCCTGCCGGAACCCGCGGCCGCACCCGGCCAACCGGCCGGCGCTCAGCCCAGCGCCGCCCGCACCGCGGCCGCCACCTCCCCGGCCCGCTCGGCGGTGAGCGGACGGCCCGCCGCGTCGGTCAGGTAGAACGAGTCGACGGCGTCCGCGCCCAGCGTGGAGACGTGCGCGGTGCGCACCCGCACCCCCGCGCCGTCCAGCGCCCGGCCGATCCGGTGCAGCAGGCCGGGGGCGTCGTGCGCCCGGACCTCCAACACGGTCGCGCTCGCCGAGGCCACCGCGGGCGCCACCGCGACCACCGGCGGCGGGGTGGGGATGCCCTTGCGCCGCGGGGCGGCGGCGTCCCGCTCGGCGAGGCGGCGGGAGACGTCCAGCGAGCCGTCCAGCGCCCGGCGCAGGTCGGCGCGCAGCCGGGCGGCCTCCGGCAGCTCGCCGAACTCGGCGGCCACCCGCCAGGACAGCAGCAGGACCGGGCCCGCGCCGATCGGGTCCAGTTCACGCAGTCCGGCGGAGCGCACGGTCAGCCGGTGCAGCGCGAGCACCCCGGCGACGGTGCCGAGCAGCCCCGGCTGGTCCGGGAGGGCCAGGGTCAGCTCGACGCCCATCGGCTCGGTGCCCGGGTCCGCCCCGTCGGCCTGGGCCAGCAGCGACAGCGCGGGTGCGCCGGTACAGGCGGCCTCGACCGCGAGCCGCTCCTGCTCGGCGGTCGGTGCCCCCGTCGGTGCCCCCGTCGACGCGCCCGCCGGTGCGTCCTCCGCGGTGGGGCCGCCGGCCCCGGCGAGCTGGGCGGCGACCCGGACGACCAGGCCGTCCACCAGCGAGGCCCGCCAGCTGCTCCACGCGGCCGGGCCGGTGGCCAGCGCGTCCGCCTCGGTGAGCGCGTGCAGCAGTTCCAGCTCCGGCAGGGTGCCGACCGCCTTGGTGATCGTCTCGACGGTGGCCGGGTCGTCCGGGTCGCGCCGGGTCGCGGTGTCGACCAGGGTCAGGTGGTGGCGGACCAGCACCGCCAGGGTCTCGGTGTCCTCGGGCCCGAAGCCCATCCGGGCGGCCAGGTCGCGGACGATCACCTCGCCCGCCTCGCTGTGGTCGCCGGGCCAGCCCTTGCCGATGTCGTGCAGCAGCGCGGCGACCAGCAACAGGTCCGGCCGGGCCACCCGGCGGGTCATCGCGGCGGCCCGGACGGCCGTCTCCACCAGGTGCCGGTCCACCGTCCAGCGGTGCACCGCGTTGCGCTGCGGGCGGCAGCGCACCCGCTCCCAGTCCGGCAGCAGCCGGGTGACCAGTCCCTGCGCCTCCAGTGCCTCCCACACCGGGACGGCCGGCTCCCCCGCGCCGAGCAGGGTGATCAGCTGCTCGCGCGCCTCGTCCGGCCAGGGCACCGGCAGCGGCCGGCACTCGGCGGCGAGCCGGCGCACCGTCGCGTACGAGACGGTCAGGCCGTTCTGCGCGGCGGCGGCCGCGGCGCGCAGCGGCAGCACCGGATCGGCGGCCGGGCGGGCCGCCTGGGCGAGCACCGCCTCGCCGTCCTGCTCGACCACGCCCTCGGCGAGCGGGCGGCGCTCGACCGCGCCCCGGCCCACCGCGCCCGCGCCACGCCCGGCGCCGGAGAACCGGAAGGCCGCCCGGCCCGGCCGGCGTCCCCGGGTGGCACGGGCGGCCAGCACCCGGTCCACCGCCCGCCAGGTGACCTCGCCCGCGTAGGCGATGGTCCGGGCGGCCTCGTAGACCTGGCGCAGCAGGGTGTCGGCGTCCAGCAGGCCGAGCCGTTCGGCGACCTGGTCCTGGTCCTGGAGGCTGAGCCGCTCGGTGGCCCGCCCGGTGGCCAGGTGCAGCGCGTCCCGGACGTCGGCGAGACGCAGGGCCGCGGCGTCCAGGCCGTCCCGGGGTGCGTCGGCCAGCCAGGTGGCGGCGATCGCGTCGAGGGCGACCAGGTCGCGCAGCCCGCCGCGGGCCTCCTTGAGGTCGGGCTCCAGCAGGAAGGAGAGCTCGCCGTGGCGTTCGGCCCGCTCCCGGCCCAGCTCGCGCAGCTCGGGCAGGCGCGCGGGAGCGCTCGCGCGCCAGTCGGTGAGCACCGCGGAGCGCAGCGCGGCGGTGAGCGCCGCGTCCCCGGCGAGGTGGCGGGCGTCGAGCAGGCCGAGCTGGGCCTTGAGGTCGGCGGCGGCGACCGAGCGGGCCTCGGCGACGGTGCGCACCGAGTGGTCGAGCTTGGCGCCCGCGTCCCAGACCGGGTACCAGATCCGCTCGGGCAGCTCGCGCGGGATCGGGCCGTCGTGCAGCAGCAGGAGGTCCAGGTCGCTGCGCGGGGACAGCTCGCCGCGCCCGTAGCCGCCGACGGCGACCAGCGCGACGCCGGAGCCGGGGGCACCGGCCGAGGCGAGCAGCCCGGCCAGCCAGTCGTCGGTGAGCCGGGCGAGCGCCGTCCGGCGGGGGCGCCCGTGCAGGCCGGGCCGGTCGAGCAGCGCGGCCCGGGCGGCGGCGTAGTCGGGGAGGTCGCGGGGGTCGGAGGGGCTGGTCTCGGTGGTCATGCGCGTGCTCCCGTCCGTCGGGTGAGCGGCCGAGCGGCAGAGCTGGGCGCCGTACCGTCCGCGGCCCGGCCGGGCGTACGGCTCGCGGCTCCCCGGCCGGCGCCGGTGGGCCGCCGGCGGACCCGCGACCTCCGGGGAGGAGGCGCGGGCCCGCCGGTGGGTCGGTCGGTCAGGGCCTCACAGGGCGTCCGGGCCGCGTTCGCCGGTGCGGACCCGGACGGCGGTGTCGACCGGGATGCTCCACACCTTGCCGTCGCCGATCTTCCCGGTCCGGGCGGCCTTCACCAGGACGTCGATCAGGTCGTCGGCGTCCTCGTCCTCGACCAGGACCTCGATCCGGACCTTCGGCACCAGGTCCACGGTGTACTCGGCGCCCCGGTAGACCTCGGTGTGGCCGCGCTGGCGGCCGTAGCCGCTGGCCTCGGTGACGGTCAGGCCGTGGACCCCGAAGGCCTGCAGGGCGGCCTTCACCTCGTCCAGGCGGTACGGCTTGATGACGGCGGTGATGAGCTTCATCGGGCGTCGACCTCGGTCTTCCTGGCGGTCTTCTCGGCGGGCTTCTCAGTGGTCTTCTCGGCGGGCCTGGCGGGCGGCCCAGAGGCGACGGCGCCCAGGGCCCGGGCCAGGCCGGCGCCGACGGCGCTGAAGTCGTAGGCGGACTCGGCGTGTTCGGCCTGGTCGATGCCGGCCGTCTCCACCTCCTCGCTGACCCGGAACCCCACCAGCTTGTCCACCGCCTTGGCCAGCAGCCAGGACAGCACGAACGAGTACGCCGCGACGACCGCCACGCCCATCGCCTGCTTGCCGAGCTGGCCCAGCCCGCCGCCGTAGAACAGGCCCTTCGCGGTCTGGCCGACCCCGCCGGTGGCGAACAGGCCGATCAGCAGCGAGCCGATCGCCCCGCCCACCGCGTGCACGCCCACCACGTCGAGCGAGTCGTCGAAGCCCCAGCGGTACTTCAGCGAGACGGCGGCCGCGCAGACCGCGCCCGCGACCAGGCCGATCGCCACCGCGCCGAGCGGGCTGACCGAGCCGCAGGCCGGGGTGATCGCGACCAGCCCGGCCACCGCGCCGGAGGCGGCGCCCAGCGTGGTGAACGCGCCGTGCTTGAGCTTCTCGTAGATCAGCCAGCCGACCAGCGCGGCGCCGGTGGCGACCTGGGTGTTGACCATGGCCATCGCGGCCACGCCGTTGGCGGCCAGCGCCGAGCCCGCGTTGAAGCCGAACCAGCCGAACCACAGCAGCCCGGAGCCGAGCATCACCAGCGGCAGGCTGTGCGGGCGCATCGGGTCCTTCTTGAAGCCGACCCGCTTGCCGAGCACCAGGCAGAGCGCGAGGCCCGCGACACCGGCGTTGATGTGCACGGCCGTCCCGCCGGCGAAGTCGATCACACCGTTGCGGTCGCCCAGCCAGCCGCCGTTCCCGTTGTCGAAGAAGAACACCCAGTGGGCGACCGGGAAGTAGACGATGGTCACCCAGAGCGCGATGAACAGGCCCCAGGCCGCGAACTTGGCGCGGTCCGCGATGGCGCCGCTGATCAGCGCCGGGGTGATGATCGCGAACATCAGCTGGAAGACCGCGAACGCGGTCACCGGGATCGACCCGGTCAGCTCGTTCAGCCCGATCCCGCGCATCCCCAGGAAGTCCAGGTTGCCGATCAGCCCGCCGAAGGAGTCGGGCCCGAAGCTGAGCGAGTACCCGTACAGGACCCAGAGCACGCTGACGATGCCGAGCGAGAGGAAGCTCATCGCCAGCATGTTCAGCGTGCTCTTGGCCCTGACCATGCCCCCGTAGAAGAAGGCCAGGCCCGGGGTCATCACCATGACCAGGGCCGCACTGATGAGCACGAAGGCGGTGTCGCCCGCGCTGAAGCCGTCCGGCATCGGCGTCTCCTCTGCGTGAAAGCCGCTCCACCCTCCCCCGGGTACCTGTCCCGTGCCACCCGGGGTGGCGGCGATGAACAGGAGAGTGCCGAAGGCTGGTTTCGGCCAGTGCGACCGGTTGTTTCACGGCCGTGACGCGTGCGACGCCCGGGTTACGGGCACGTGAACCGCGGCCGTGTCGCGGGGCCGGACGGGTTACCGTGCCGCCGCGCGCCACCGCCGGCGCCCACGGCACTCGCGGCGCGAGCGGAGCACCAAAGGCCACCGACCGTGACGGCGGCGGCCGTCACGGTCGGTGGAGTCCAGGGGGTGGAGTCCAGGGGGTGGAGTCCGGCGGGCGTGGACCCGGCATCACGAGGTCCGGCGGGAGGTCCGGCGGAAGGGGAGTCCGCCGGCAGCGGACGCTCAGACCACCGAGACGTACTCCGGGATGTCCTGGACCACCCGCTCCTTGAGCCGGTTCACCGCGTCCACCCCGTCGAAGCGGGCGGCCGCGGCCTCGGTGGTCTTGCGCACCCGGGAGTTCAGCCGCTCCGAGCGCACCTTGGTCGCGATGTCGACGGCCTGCTCGGCGTACCGCACCGCCTCCTCGGCCTCCCGCTGCAGCAGGTGGACGCTGGCCATGCCGATGAGGTTGAAGGCGTACGAACGCACGTGGTTCTCGTCCTGGCGGAACAGGTCGACGGCGCGCTCCATCACCGGCGCGGACAGCGAGGCGTAGAGCTGGGCGTTGTCCGAGTGGTACGCGAGGTCGCGGAAGGAGTGGGCGTTCTCCGCGTTCAGCTCGGCCGGGGAGAAGAACCGCAGCCAGTCCGGATCCTCGTCCCCGTCCCGGATGTCGGTGAAGGTGTCCTCGGCCAGCCGGATCGCCCGGGCGCAGCGGTTCACCTCGCCGATGGTGGCGTAGGCGCGCGCCTCCATCGCGTACAGCAGGGACTGCTGGCGCGGGGTCGCGCTGTCCCGGCTGCCGTACTGGGCCAGGTGGATCAGCTCCAGGGCGTCCTCGCCCCGGTTGAGGTGGATCATCTGGCGGCTCATGTCGGTGAGGATCAGCGCGCCGAACGGCCGGTCGCCGGCCTCCTTGGCCGCGTGCAGGGCCAGCACGTAGTACTTCTGCGCGCTCGGGTGCATCCCGACGTCGTAGGACATCCAGCCGGCCAGGTGGGCGAGCTCGGCGGTGAGCCGGAACAGCCGCTTGGTGGTGTCCTCGCTGTACGTCTCCTGGAGCAGGTCGGTGACCTCGTGGAGTTGGCCGACCACGGCCTTGCGGCGCAGCCCGCCGCCGTTCTGGGCGTCCCACTGGCGGAACATGACCGTGGTCTGCTCCAGCAGTTCCAGCTCGGGTTCGGAGAGCCGGCCGGTGAACGCCTCGCCGCCGTTGGCCGCGGTGAGGATCGGCGTGGGGATGCCGGTCGGGCCTGGGGCGAGCCAGCGCTGCATCGGCTCGATCAGCGCGGCGCCGGCGGTCAGCGCGAGCGAGGTGCCGAGGAAGCCCCGGCGGTTGAGCATCAGGTCGCTGCGGGAGTACTCGCTGATCAGCTGGACGGTCTGGGGGGCGCTCCACGGCAGGTCCACGCCGCCGCCCACGGTGGACACCGGGATCGCGGCGCGCAGGCCGAGGTCCTCGATCGAGACCACCGAGCCGAAGCGCTCGGAGAACAGCTCTGACATGATCTTGGGGATCGGCTCGCGGGGCTGTTCGCCGTCGAGCCATCGGCGCACCCGGGAAGTGTCGGTGGACACGTGGTGGGCGCCCATCTGCCGGGCTCGGCGGTTGACCTGACGGGCCAACTCCCCCTTGGACCAGCCGCTGCGGGCGAACCACGTGGTCAGCTTCTCGTTGGGTTGCTTCTCTGCCATGGGAACGTCCCCATCCCGCCCGGCCCCTACGGGGCCCCCGATCGTGACCGCCCGACGGTTGCGGGCTCTTGCCAGACGTGCCGTGCCTGAGGTGATGTGGTACCGCCTCGTCGTACTGGTGTGCCATCGTCCCGGACGGTGCGTCAGATCCCCAACTCCCGTTCCCCGACGGCCAGGAGCAGGCTCCCGACGACGTCCGTGTGCTGAACGTAGTGCCCCGTGGGGCACCCGTGGGAGCGGCCCTGGCGAAACGCCACCTTTCGCCACCCCTAGGAGTGAACCGAAGTCAGGAGCCACACGCTTCACTGGATAGTCCCGACGGTCCGGCATATGCGGGCCGCCAAGTCCCCCGGCCAGTTCCCGGGAGACCCGGCAGTCCCCGCAATCCACCGCAGTCACAGGCGAGTTCGCGGCCCACTCGGGACAGCAGCAACCCCGCGCACCCGACGATCCGGCATCGGCGCCGCCCCCACAAGGCGGCGCCCGAGGCGCACCATCGCAACAGGCGCACGCCAAGCGCTGCGCGCCGCCACCGCACAACGCACCACGCGACGGACAATCAACACACAGTCACCATCCCGTAACCATCGGCTACGAGAACCTGTTGGGGGAGGCATGGACAACCTGTTCGGCGAACTTCGACTGGGGCACCTGCGGCTGGCACCGCTGGGCGCGCGCCGCCGCACCAAGGTCACCGCGTCCCAGGCCGCTGCGGAGTACACCGGCCGCTGGGGTTGGGCGGTCGCCGGCGGCGACCCGGCCGGCTCCGCCACCGCCCCGACCCGCTGTCCCTGCGGTTCCCGCCGCTGTGCCGCGCCCGGCCTGCACCCCGGGCCCGACGGCAGTGGCCGAGGCCGGGCCGCCGGCGCCGACGGCTCGGTGCTGTTCCCCACCGGCCGCGCCTTCGACGTCCTGGACGTCCCCGAGCAGGCCGGTCTGCAGGCGCTGGTCCGGCTGGAGCGGATGGGCACCCAGGTCGGACCGGTGCTCGCGCCGCCCACCGGCCGGCTGCAGTTCCTGGTCGCCGCCGGCGCCGCCCGCCGACTGCCCGACCTGCTCTACCGGATGGGCTGGGACGACGCCGCGCTCGACCTGACCTGTCACGGCGAGGGCAGCTACGTCGCCGCCCCGCCCACCGTTCTCGGCGGCCTCGGCCCGGTCCGCTGGCTGCGCCGCCCCACCCGCGACAACGCCGGCTGCCCACCCGAGGCCCGGCTGCTGCTCGGCACCCTCGCCTACGCCTGCCACCGCAGCCGCGAGCGCACCGCCGAGCCCGCCTGGATCGCTTCCTGACCCGTCCGCTCGCCCGCTGACCCGACTCGGTCCCCGGGCCCGATCCCTCGGCCCGTTCCCCCGGCCCGCGGCAGGCGAAAGGGCCCGCCCCAGGAGGAGCGGACCCTTCGTCGATCGGGACTGTGGTCAGTCCCCGATCAGCGCGTCCACGAACGCACCCGGCTCGAACGGCGCCAGGTCGTCCGCGCCCTCGCCCAGACCGATCAGCTTGACCGGCACGCCCAGCTCGCGCTGCACCGCGACCACGATGCCGCCCTTGGCGGTGCCGTCCAGCTTGGTCAGCACGATGCCGGTGATGTCCACCACCTCGGCGAACACCCGGGCCTGGATCAGGCCGTTCTGACCGGTGGTGGCGTCCAGCACCAGCAGCACCTCGTCCACCGGGCCGTGCTTCTCGACGACCCGCTTGACCTTGCCCAGCTCGTCCATCAGGCCGGTCTTGGTGTGCAGCCGGCCGGCGGTGTCGATCAGCACGGTGTCCGCGCCCTCGGCGATGCCCTCCTTGACCGCGTCGAAGGCGATGGAGGCCGGGTCCCCGCCCTCCGGGCCGCGCACGGTGCGCGCACCGACCCGCTCGCCCCAGGTCTGCAGCTGGTCGGCGGCGGCGGCCCGGAAGGTGTCGGCGGCACCGAGCACCACCGTGCGGCCGTCGGCGACCAGCACCCGGGCCAGCTTGCCGGTGGTGGTGGTCTTGCCGACGCCGTTGACGCCGACGACCAGGACCACGGCGGGGCCCTCCTCGTGCTTGAGGGAGCGGACGGTGCGGTCGGCGTCCTTGCCGATCAGCTCGACCAGCTCCTCGCGCAGCAGCGCGCGCAGCTCGTCGGGCGTGCGGGTGCCGAGCACCTTGACCCGGGTGCGCAGCCGCTCGACCAGCTCCTGCGTCGGCGCGACGCCGACGTCGGCGGTGAGCAGGGTGTCCTCGATCTCCTCCCAGGTGTCCTCGTCCAGGTGCTCGCGGGAGAGCAGCGAGAGCAGGCCCTTGCCGAGCGAGTTCTGCGAACGGGAGAGCCGGGAGCGCAGCCGCACGAGCCGGCCGGCGGTGGGTTCGGGGACCTCGACGGCGGGCGCCGCCTCGGCCTCGGCGGGTTCGACCTCGACGGTCTCCGGGAGCTCCGGGGCCTCGGGGAGCGGCACCTCCTCGACGGTCCGGCGGGGCTCCTCGGTCGGCGGCGCGGCCTCCTCGCCGACCTGGGGCTCCGCCGGGGTGGGCTTGGGCGCCGTGATGACCGGCGCCTGCGACTTCGGGGGCAGCTGCTGGCGTCGTCTGCCGGAAACGACGAGGCCCGCGATCGCGCCGACGGCGACCACGGCGATGACTACGGCAAGGATCACGTATTCCATATCCGCTCCAGTATCCGTGACCGGAGCCGGAATGGACCGCAGCCGCCCCAGGGTCTATCCCCGGGACGCCGCCGTGCCGACGTCGGACGGCCGCCGCTGCGGGTGCTCTTCCGCCGCCCGGCCGCCGGGAGCCGAGCCCGTCCGCAGCCGCTGGCTGATCACCTGCGAGATGCCGTCGCCCTTCATCGTCACGCCGTACAGGGCGTCGGCGGACTCCATGGTCAGCTTCTGGTGGGTGATCACGATCAGCTGGGAGCTCTCCCGCAGCTCCTCCATGATCCCGACCAGCCGGCGCAGGTTGGTCTCGTCCAGCGCCGCCTCCACCTCGTCCATCACGTAGAACGGGCTGGGCCGGGCCTTGAAGATCGCCACCAGCAGCGCCACCGCCGTCAGCGAGCGCTCGCCGCCGGAGAGCAGCGACAGCCGCTTGACCTTCTTGCCCGGCGGACGGGCCTCCACCTCGACCCCGGTGGTGAGCATGTTGTCCGGGTCGGTCAGGACGAGCCGTCCCTCGCCGCCCGGGAAGAGCCGGGCGAAGACGCCCTCGAACTGGGCGGCGGTGTCGTGGTACGCCGACGTGAACAGCTGCTCGACCCGCTGGTCCACGTCCCGGACGATGTCCAGCAGGTCGCGCCGGCTGCGCTTGAGGTCGTCCAGCTGCTCGCCCAGGAACTGGTGGCGCTCCTCCAGCGCGGCGAACTCCTCCAGCGCGAGCGGGTTGACCTTGCCGAGCTGCTGGTAGGCCTTTTCGGCGGCCTTCAGCCGCTGCTCCTGCTCGGCCCGGACGTACGGGTACGGCTGCCCCTGCTCCTGCCCGTCCTCGGGAGTGGCGGGCGGGACGGGCTGGTCCGGCCCGTACGAGGCGAGCAGCTCGCCGCCGTCGATGCCGAACTCCTCCAGCGCCCGGGCCTCCAGCTGCTCGATCCGCAGCCGCTTCTCGGCCCGCAGCACCTCGTCCCGGTGGCCCGCGTCGACCAGCTTGTCCAGTTCCTCCTTGAGGCCGCGGCCGTGTTCCCGATGCTCGCGCAGTTCGTCCTCGCGCTCGGCGCGTTCCCGTTCGACCGCCGCGCGCCGGGCGTCCACGCGGGTCAGCGACACCTCCAGGCAGGCCAGCAGTTGCCGGGCGCCCGCCGCGACGGCCTGCGCCACCCCGGCGTCGTGCTCCGCGCGCCGACGGCGCTCGGCGGCCCGGGCCCGCGCCTCGCGTTCGGCGCGGGCGGCCCGGTCCAGCTGGTCGGCCCGGCCGGCCAGGGCGCGGACCCGCTCCTCGTGGGTGCGCACCGCGAGCCGGGCCTCCAGCTCGGCCTGCCGGGCGGCCGAGGCGGCCTCGGCCAGGCGCTGCTGTTCGGCCGGGTCCGGCTCGTCCTGCGCCGCGTCCGCCGACTCCTCGGCCGCCGCCAACCGTTCGGCCAACTCCTCGGCGGTGGAGCGCAGTTCGGCGAGGCCCTGGTCGGCCCTGGCGACGGCGGCGGCCAGCCGCTCGGCCTCTCCGGCGGCGGCCCGCGCCTGCCCGCCGAGGCGGCCCAGGGCACCGGCCACCTGGGCCCGCTCCTTCTCCGCCTGCCGCCGCAGCTCGGCGAGCCGCTCCACCTCGGCGGCCGACTCCCGGCGCAGCTCGGTGAGTTGGGCCAGCCGCTCGCCCGACTCGGCGCAGCGCAGGGCGAGTTCCCCGAGCGCCCGGGCCGTCTCGTCCACCGCCGCCTGGGTCTCCAGCAGGCTCGGCGCACCGCCGGATCCGCCGTGCGCGAAGCCGGTGCCCAGCCGGTCCCCCTCGGTGGTGACGGCGGTGAGTTCGGGGCGGTCGGCGAGCAGGGCCAGTGCCCGGTCCAGGTCGGCGACCACCACCACTGCGGCCAGCAGCTCTCGGACCGCGGCGAGCAGTCCGGCCGGGCCGTCGACCAGTTGGGCCGCCCAGCGGGCGCCGTCGGGCAACCCGCCGTCCGGCATCCCACCATCCGACAGCCCCCCGTCCGGCAACCCGCCGTCGGCACCCGGGGCTTCCGCGCCGCCGGCGATCAGCAGCGCGGCCCGGCCGGCGTCCCGCTCGCGCAGCAGCCGCAGCGCCCCGGCGGCGGCGGACGGCGAGTCCACGGCCACCGCGTCGGCCGCCGCCCCGAGCGCGGCGGCGACGGGCACCTCGTACCCGGGCTCGATCCGCAGCAGCGCCGCCGCCGGGCCGAGCACCCCGGTCAGCCGCTCCCCCGCGTCCAGCAGCGCGCCGGTGCCGTCCTTGCGGCGCAGCCCGAGCGAGAGCGCCTCGTGCCGGGCGGTGAGCCCGGCCCGTTCGCGTTCCGCGGCGCCGGCCGCCTCCCGGGCGGCGGTGAGTTCGCGTTCCACGGCGTCCAGCCGCTCCCGGGCCTGCCGGTACCCGGCCTCGGCCTGCTCGTCGTCCCCGGCCAGGCCGTCCACCTGCTGCTGGAGCTCGTCCAGTTCGGCCTGGGCGGCCGCGGCGCGCAGCAGCGCCTCGTCCCGGGCCTCGGTGAGCCGGCCGACCTCGGCCTCGGCCGAGGCGGCCTTGGAGCGGGCGGCGGCCGCCTGGCCCTGCAGCCGGGCCAGGCCTTCCCGGCGGTCCGCGATGGCCCGGGCGGCGTCCCGCAGCCGGCGCTCCTCGGCGGCCAGTTCGCCTTCCAGCCCGGTCTTGCGCTCGACGGCCTCGGCCAGCGCGTACGAGGCCTCCTCCAGCGCCTCGGTGAGGGCGGCCTCCTCCGCGCGGACCCGCTCGGCCTCCCGCTCCAGCTCCTCCGGGTCACGGCCGCGGCGTTCCTCGGCCGCGCCCCCGGCGGCGGCGTGCCGGGCCCGGGCCTCGGCCAGTCCGATCGTGCCGCGGGTGCGCTCGGCGAGGGCGGAGAGTCGGTACCAGGTCTGCCGGGCGGTCTCCAGGCTGGGGCCGAGCTGCTGCACCTGCGCCTCCAGGACCCGTTCGCGCTGCACGGCGCGGGCCAGTTCCTGTTCGACGGTGGTGCGGCGCAGTCTCAGCGCCAGTTCGTCGGCGACCTCGGCCTCGACGGCCTTGCGCAGGGTGAGCAGGTCGTCGGCGAGCAGCCGCAGCCGGGCGTCGCGCAGTTCGGCCTGGATGCCCGCGGCGCGGCGGGCGATCCTGGCCTGCCGGCCGAGCGGTCCGAGCTGGCGGCGCAGTTCGGCCGTCAGGTCCTGGACGCGGTTGAGGTTGGCCTGCATCGCGTCCAGCTTCCGCAGCGCCTTCTCCTTGCGCTTGCGGTGCTTGAGGACGCCGGCCGCCTCCTCGATGAAGGCGCGCCGCCCCATCGGGTCGGCGTGCAGGACGGAGTCGAGCTGGCCCTGTCCGACGATGACGTGCATCTCGCGGCCGATGCCGGAGTCGGAGAGCAGTTCCTGGATGTCCAGCAGGCGGCAGGTCTCGCCGTTGAGGGCGTACTCGCTGCCGCCGTTGCGGAACATCGTCCGGGTGATCGTCACCTCGGAGTAGTCGATCGGCAGGGCGCCGTCGCTGTTGTCGATGGTGAGGCTGACCTCGGCCCGGCCGAGCGGGGCGCGCCCGCTGGTCCCGGCGAAGATCACGTCCTCCATCTTGCCGCCGCGCAGCGACTTGGCGCCCTGTTCGCCCATCACCCAGGACAGCGCGTCGACCACGTTGGACTTGCCGGAGCCGTTCGGGCCGACGACACAGGTGATGCCCGGCTCGAAGCGCAGGGTGGTGCTGGAAGCGAAGGACTTGAATCCGCGCAGCGTCAGGCTCTTCAGGTGCACGCGGCCGGTCTCCTCAATCACTCACGAGGGAACCGACTGTATCGGGAGTCCGACACGACGAAGGGACGCCACATCCGGGCGTCCCTTGCAAAGCTGCGTCCCTTTCGGGGCGGCTCAGTGCACAGCGGCGTCGATCTGCCGGGATCGGGGGCGGTCTCAGGTGAGAGCCGGCTCCCGCTGGTCCAGATCGATGCTGTTGAGCAGCGAGTGCTCGCTAGCGACAGCGGTGAGCGCGTCGTTCTCAGCCTGCATCCGAAGGAGCTCGGCTTCAAGGTCCTGGACGCGCTGCTGAAGCCGTCGCATCTCGGAGAGCATTCGCGGGTCGGGGCCGCCGACGTACCCGAGAAGCGCCTTTGCCATGATGAATGGTCCTCCACGCTGAGTGACCGAACCGGAACGGTACAGGTCTAGGGGGAAGGGGGACGCACGCGCGGCGCGCACCGGAAGTGCTGGCTGGGCACTACGGCACACACACCGTGAGCTGGGGCTCACGAGGGCATGCACCTGCCGGTAAACGCGATCGTGTGCGCGGGCTTCAAGCGTCTCACCAAAGACGGTACGGGTCAACACGATCACCGCACGCTACCGCGCCCCTGTCACCTGCCCGGCGGTGTCGTCACGCCTGGGGGGTCTCGGGCCCGGGGTCCACCACCTGCTCGTGGATCATCGTTCGATGCGGAGTCAACCACGAGTCTGCCCGAATGGCAACCGTATGACACCGACGGTTGCCGATCATTTCCTGAAGGCTTCCGCGCGGGGCCGGGCGTCGGCGGTTCAGCGGATCTCGAAGCCCTCGCAACCTGCGCCGACGGCCGTCCAGATCTCGGTCACGCCGCTCACCGCTCCCGGCGTGTCAGGGCCGCGCAGCAGGGCCAGCAGGTGCTCGCAGTCGGCGGCCAGGCCCTCGGCCACCACCTGCACCCGGCCGTCGCCGAGGTTGCTCGCGTAGCCGGTCAGCCCGATCTCCAGCGCCCGCGCCCGGGTCCACCAGCGGAACCCGACCTGCTGGACCCTCCCCCGGACCCAGGCGGTCACCCGGACCGGTTCATCACTGTGGGCGTCGCGACCGTGCATGCCCCGACCCTAACCGGCGGCGGGGGCGGCCACCGCTTCGCAGGGGCCCCGACCGTCCGGCCACGGGACGGCGGACGGCCCCGCCGGTCGGAACCGACGGGGCCGTGCCGAGCGGGCGCGGGCGGCTCGGGCGCTCGGGCGGGAGGACTACCAGTCCCCGCCGCCGAAGTCGCTGCCGCCGAAGTCGCCACCCCCGCCGAAGTCGGTGCCCCCGCCGTCGAACCCGCCGAAGTCACCGCCGTTGAAGTCGGCGCCGGTGTAGTCACCGCCCTCGTTCTGGTCCTGGTAGCCGTGGTGCTCCATCATCGGCGCGGCCGCGTAGGCGGGGCCGCTCATCATCGAGCCGAGCATGGTGCCGACCAGCAGGCCGGGCAGCAGGCCGCCGCCGAAGCTGCTGTAGTAGCCGCCCGCGTACGGCGCGTACGCCGGGCCGGCGTTCCAGTACGGCTGCGGGCCGTACTCGGTGTCGACGGTGCGCACGGCCGGGTCGAGGCCCGCCGTCACCCGGTCCGCGTCGGCCTGGCAGACCGGGACGGTCCGCGCCGCGCCGCCGGCCGGGGCCCACTCGACGTCCTTGACGGACGGGCCGTGCCGCGGGTCCATGAAGCACGGGGGGCGCCGCTCGGGCAGCGGGCGCTTGTCCCGGCGGGCGGCCAGGGTGGCCAGCGAGAACCGGCCCTCCTCGATCGCCTCGGTGACCTGCTTGACGTCCTCCGGCTTCTTCGCCTCGTCCATCAGCCGCTTGGCCTTCTCGTACGCGTCCAGGGCGTGCGCATAGTCGGTGCGCTGGGTGTCGTCCGCGTCGGCGGCGGCCGGGTTGAAGTCGAGCCGCTCCAGTTCGACGCCGAAGGCGGTGATGTCCTCGTCCACCACCCGGCGCAGCTGCTGCAGTTCGGCCCGGGCCTGCTCCTCCTTGCGCTTCTTGGCGCGGCGGAAGAGCAGGAAGACGCCGGCCCCGGCCAGTGCCACCAGCACCACCGGGATGACCACCCAGGCGATCGAGGTGCTGTGGTTGACCCCGTTGCCCTTGGTCTGCGGCGCGGCCTGGTCGACGAAGTCGTTCAGGGTGCCGGCGAGGTCGCCCTGGTGCGAGCGGTAGGCCGCGCCGGCGATGCGCTGCGGCATGCCCTTGGCCAGTGCGCCCTGGTCGGCCCGGGCGTCGAAGAGGTTGCCGAGCCAGATCGCGTAGACGCCGTCGACGCCGACCTCGGTCCGCAGGTCCTGGAAGATCGTCTTGGTCTGGGCGTTGTACGGGGCGGCGTCCGGGAGCACTGCGACGAAGATCGGCTTGTCGGCCTTCTTGATCTTCGCGGTCAGGGCGTCCGCCTGGCTCTGGCTGAAGCGGCCGGTCATCGCCGGGTCGACGTAGACCTTGCCCTGCTTGAGGGTGGCGGAGACGTCTTCCAGACCGCCGGCCGCGGAGGCCGCCGGGGCGAACAGCAGCAGCAGCCCGAGCAGCGCCGCCACCAGGGCAAGCGGCCCGGTGCCCCGGGAACGTCGTGCAAGGGTTCTCATGCCCCCGACGCTACCGTGACCGGCGGCCGAGCACGGCATACCCTTCGCATACTGGTGGTGACGGGACTCCCCGCCGTCCGCCGGGGTGCTTCCCCTTCTCGCGGATGAGTTTTCCCACGGCCGCCCCTGAGACGGTGGGGCGTGGGAACCGCGCGAGGCGCCCGTACGTACGTACCGGCGGGCCCGGAGCGGCTCGGGGGCCGCCCGGCGGCGCCCCACGACCGTACCCGGCGGACCGGCACAGTGGTCCCGGACCGCTGGTCCACTACCGTTCTCGACCCAAACTCCCGATCGGAGCGCTCGGTGATCATCGGCCTCGTCACGGCCGTGGCGGCATCCGCCTGCTACGGCACCGGCTCGGTCCTGCAGGCCGTCGGATCCCGCCGCTCCGCCCGGGAGGAGGCGGCCAAGGGCGACACCGCCTCGACCACCGAGCACGGCGGGCCGAGCCTGTCCTCCACCGCCAAGGCCGCCGTCACCTGGGAGTTCATCACCGGTTCGGTGCTCGACCTGGTCGGCTTCGGGCTGGGCGCGCTGGCCGCGCGGCTGCTGCCGCTGTTCCTCTCCCAGACCATCATCAGCGCCAACCTGGTGATCACCGCGGTGCTCAGCATCAAACTGCTGGGCATCCGGCTCAAGCAGCTGGAGTGGGCCTCGATCGGAGTGCTCTGCTCCGCGCTGGTGCTGCTGGCCGTCTCGGCCGGCCCGGAGGGCGGCCACCACGCGGCGATGTCGTTCCACTGGTGGCTGCTGGTCATCACCACCGTGCTGCTGCTCGGCGGCGGCCTGCTGGTGCGCCGGATGGGCTCCAAGGGCGCGATCGTCGCCGGGTTGCTGTCCGGCCTCGGTTTCGGCGCCCTGGGCGTCGGCGTGCGCATCCTGAACGGCCTCGACCCCTTCGACCTCGGCCGGCTGCTCTCCGACCCGGCGCTGTACGCCATCCTGATCGGCGGCCTCGGCGGCATGTACGTGCACACCGTGGCGCTGCAGATCGGCTCGGTGAACGGCGCGACGGCCGCCCTGGTGGTCGGCGAGACGGTGCTGCCCGGCGTGGTCGGCGTGCTCTGGCTCGGCGACTCCTCCAAGGCCGGCCTGGGCTGGCTCGGCGTGGCCGGCTTCCTGCTCGCGGTGGTTTCCGCGGTCGGCGTCGCCTACTTCGGCCAGGACACCCACGGCGCCACGGCCGAGGAGGCCGCCGGGCGGCCGGAACTCGCCAGGAAGTAGCGGCTCAGCCCCCGCTGCGCAGCCGCGGCACGCGCTGGCAGCGGGGGCAGAAGTAGCTGGAGCGGTTCATCCAGGCGGCGCGGCGGATCGGGGTGCCGCAGCGGCGGCAGGGCTCCTGCTCGCGGCCGTAGGCGTCGAGGTCCCGGGAGAAGTAGCCGCTCTCGCCGTTCACGTTCACGTACAGGCTGTCGAAGCTGGTGCCGCCGACGGCCAGCGCCGCGGTCATCACGTCCCGGGCGTTGGCCAGCAGCAGGGCGGCCTGGGCGCGGGTGAGGGTCGCGGTCGGGCGGTCGTAGTGCAGCTTGGAGCGCCACAGCGCCTCGTCGGCGTAGATGTTGCCGACGCCGCTGATCAGGGTCTGGTCCAGCAGCGCCCGCTTGACGGTGGTGCGCCTGGCCCGCAGTGAGACGGTGAAGGCCTCGTCGTCGAAGCGCGGGTCGAGCGGGTCCCGGGCGATGTGCGCGATGGAGACCGGAGTGCCCTCCGGGTCGCCGTCCTCGGCCTCCTCGACCGCCAGTCCCCCGAAGGTCCGCTGGTCGACGAAGCGCAGCTCGCGGCCGCCGTCGGTGAAGCGCAGCCGGACCCGCAGATGGGTCTCGTCCGGCGCCGACGGGTCCTGGACGAGCAGTTGGCCGCTCATCCCGAGGTGGCCGATCAGCGAGAAGCCCGTGCCGCGGCCGCTCAGCGGCACCCAGAGGTACTTGCCCCGCCGCTGCGCGGTGCCGAGGGTGGTGCCGGTCAGCCGCGCCGTGAAGTCGGCCGCGCCGGCCGGCTGGCGGCGCACCGCACGCGGGTGCAGCACCTGGACGTCGGCGACGGTCCGCCCCGCGATCCAGTTCGCCAGACCTCGGCGGACGACCTCGACCTCGGGGAGTTCGGGCACGGGACGGGCCTCCTGCTTCGGTACGGATCGGCAGGAGGAAAGGTTACTCGGCGGTCACGCCCCGGCGGGCAGCCGGTCGGCGTACTTGTCCTTGATCGCGCGCCAGGCGCTCTCGGCGGCCTTCTGCTCGGCTTCCTTCTTCGAGCGGCCGACGCCGCTGCCGAAGTCCTCGCCGGCCACCCGGGCGGCCGCGTTGAAGGTCTTCTCGTGGTCCGGACCGGACTCCATGACC
This sequence comes from Kitasatospora sp. NPDC029312, assembly GCF_055569215.1. Classification (NCBI taxonomy): domain Bacteria; kingdom Bacillati; phylum Actinomycetota; class Actinomycetes; order Kitasatosporales; family Streptomycetaceae; genus Kitasatospora; species Kitasatospora sp. NPDC029312. The sequence continues at coordinate 68,491 of NZ_JBVHXY010000003.1, forward strand.
ACGTACTCGGGCACTCCGATGCCCACCGAGGCGGTGAGCTCCTGGAGGCTGGTCTTCCAGTCCAGGCCGGCGCCCAGCTGAGAGGACTCCTCGATCAGCGGGTCGAACAGCCGGTGGACGAACTCGGTGGCGGCCTCCAGACCTCGGTCCAGGTAGACGGCCCCGATCACGGCCTCGACGGTGTCGGCGAGGATCGACGACTTGTCGCGGCCGCCGGTGCCCTCCTCGCCCTTGCCGAGTCGGATGAACGCGCCGAGGTCCAGGCCCCGGCCGACGTCCGCGAGCGCGCGGGAGTTGACCACCGCGGCGCGCAGCTTGGCGAGCGTGCCCTCCGGGACGTCCGGGTGGACGCGGTAGAGGGTGTCGGTCACCACCAGGCCCAGCACCGAGTCGCCGAGGAACTCCAGGCGCTCGTTGGTGGGCAGCCCCCCGTTCTCGTACGCGAACGAGCGGTGAGTCAGGGCACGTACCAGAAGGGCGCGCTCGAGCGTGTACCCGAGGCGCCCTTCCAGGACGTCGTATTCGGTCGAAGCCGGCCCGCCGGCCTTGCCGCTGCCCGAAGAGCCCTTCGAGGCAGTGGACGCCTTGCGGGTGGAGTTACCGTCCGACATCGATCCGTACACCCCGCCGATCAGACCGAGAGGACCTGGCGACGGTTGTACGTGCCGCAGCTCGGGCACGCGATGTGCGCCAGCTTCGGCTCGTGGCAGCGGTCGCACGCCACGAGGGCCGGGGCAACGGCCTTCCAGTTGGAACGGCGGTGGCGCGTGTTGCTGCGCGACATCTTCCGCTTCGGAACAGCCACGGCTACTTCTCCTGGTTCTCGGCGAAACCCTCACGGGTGTCGCTGTGCTTATTTCCCCGCCGCCGATGAGCGGCTTCGCCGCGGGCCTCGTCGCCGCGGTCGGCGGAGAGTCCCTGCAGAGCCGCCCACCGGGGGTCGACGGCGTCGTGGTGGTGCGTCGGGTCGTCACTCAGGCGCGCTCCGCACTCGGAACACAGGCCCAGGCAGTCTTCCTGGCACACCGGCTGCAACGGCAGTGCGAGCACCACCGCGTCACGCAGCACCGCCCGGAGGTCGAAGTAGTCGCCCTCCAGCCGGTAAGTCTCTTCTTCCGAGTCCTCGTCGAGGTCCTCGGTCCCGGTGGTCCGGGCGCGGTGACGCTCGTCGGACTCCGGGTAGTAGTACAGCTCCTGGAACTCCACGTCGATGTCGAAGTCGACGGGCTCCAGGCACCGGACGCATTCGCCCTCGACGTGGGCCTCGGCGGTGCCGGTCACCAGCACGCCCTCCACCACGGACTCCAGGCGGAGCTCCAGCTCGATCGGGCTCTTCTCCGGAACGCCGATCACGTCGATGATCCCGAAGCCCTCGGGGGCCTCCAGGGTGCGGCTCACCTTACGCATGGCGCCCGGACGACGGCCCAGCTCGTGCGTGTCGAACACGAGGGGGTCGCGGTGGTCGAGGCGGTTCAAGGTGTCCTGACTTCCATAGGAATCAACGAAGTGTCCCCATACATGTCGGCGTTGCGCGGGCAAGCCGACAGCCGGACATGGGGATGCCGGAGTGGTTCAGACTACCGGAGTCTCCCGCCAGGCCCAACTTCGGTCCCGCCGGCAGGCTCCCGGCGGTCCCGCCGGGGCGCGTTCAGCGGCCGCCGAGCTCCCGCAGGCGGGTCATGTCGATCATGCTGGTGTCGAAGAAGCTGGTCTCGTCCAGGCCCTGCTGCTGGTGCGGCACGGCCGGCGGCAGCGCGGGCTGCTGGGGGTAGGCGTAGCCGTCGTACGGCTGGGCTCCGTAGCCGTCCTGCTGCTGGGGGTAGCCGTAACCGGCGTGCTGCTGCTCCTGGTAGCCCTGCTGCTGCGGGTAGCCGCCCTGCTGCTGGTGACCGCCCTGCTGCTGGTGGCCGTTCTGCTGCTGGTGGCCCCACTGGGCGTGGTACGGGTCGCCCTGGCCGGCCGGGTCGAAGCCGCCGCCGTAGACCTCGGCGTACTGGGCGCCCTGCTGCTGGGCGGCCGCGTACTGGTCGGCGCCGGAGTCCTGCCAGCCGGCCGCGGCCGGGGCCTGCTCGGGCCAGGTCTGCTGCTGCGGAACGTCCTCGCGGTACCAGGCGAGGTCGTTGCCGTCGGCGTCCTCGGCGAAGCCGGCGGCCACCGCCTCGGCCCGCTCCTTGGCCTGCTGCGCCTCGTCGGCGGCGGCCAGGTAGGCGCCCAGCTCGTCGATCGGCCGCTTGCCGAGCAGCTTGTCGCGCCCCTTGCCGACGGCCTCCAGGGTGGCGCTGAGCACGTTCTCCAGCGTGGCGAGCTTCACATCGACGTACTCGTCGACCTCGGGGCTCGGGGTGATCTGCTGCGGCTGGAACTCCTCGCCGTCGGTCTCGCCGTCGCGCTCGGTCTCGAAGACGCTGGAGTCGCCGCGCAGCTTGGTCCGGCCGCGGCCGACCGCGCCGAGCGTCTTGGTCAGCACGACCTCGAAGTTGGCCAGCTTGCTGTCGACGTAGTCGTCCGCCTCGGCCCGCTTGGTCTCCGCCTCGGCACGGGCCTCGGCCAGGATGCGGTCCGCCTCGGCCTGCGCCCGGCGGACCACCTCGGTGTCCGAGATGAGCGAGCCGCGCTCGGCGTGCGCGCCCTGGATGATCCGCTCGGCCTCGGCCTGGGCGTCCGCCACCACCTGCTCGTGGTCGGCCATCACCGACTGCGCCTGGGCGAGTTCGGCGGGCAGGGCCGCCTTCAGGTCGTTCAGCAGGCCGATCAGCTCGGCCCGGTTCACCACGCAGGAGGCCGACATCGGCATCGAGCGGGCGTTCTCGACCGCCGCCACGATCTCGTCGACCTTGTGCTGCACGTCCACGGGGCTTCTGTCTTTCCGTGTGCCGCCGACGGTCCGGCGGAGGCAGGCCCGGCGCGGTGCAACGACACCGCAGGGCAGGAATACAGACTGTACGGCCCCCGCGCGGCGAGCTCACAACGCCCGAGCCGAACCGCCGCCCACCGCCTCGGACAATCCGTGACGAACCGGCAGAAACGGGCGGGCAGTCGGCCGCTGCCCGGCCGTTATCCGGCCACTGCTCGGCCACGGCCCGGCCACTGCTCGGCTACGGCCGGGCTACTGCTCCGCCTTGCGCTCCGCGATCCGCTCGACCAGTCGGCGGTGCGCCGTCTCCGGCAGCAGATGGGAGACGTCGCCGCCGTACGAGGCGACCTCCTTGGCCAGCGTCGAGGAGAGGAAGCTGTAGGTCGGCGAGGTCGGCACGAAGAGCGTCTCCACGCCGGTCAGGCCGTGGTTCATCTGGGCCATCTGCAGCTCGTAGTCGAAGTCGCTGACCGCCCGCAGGCCCTTGATGATCGCGGGGATGCCGCGCTCCCGGCAGTAGTCCACCAGCAGGCCGTGGTACGACTCGACCACCACGTTGCCGAACTCCGCGGTGACCTCCTCGATCAGGTCGATCCGCTCCTCGACGGTGAACATGCCCTGCTTGTTCCGGTTGATCAGGACCGCGACGTGCACCACGTCGTACAGCTTCGAGGCGCGCCCGATGATGTCGAGGTGGCCGTTGGTGATCGGGTCGAACGAACCGGGACAGACGGCTCGGCGCATGGCATGTGCTCCCTGGTGGGGTGACGGCTGCTGCGGGCCGCGGGCCCGCTACTCGTGATCGCTGGCCTCGGCGGCGGCGCGACCGTACCAGAGCGTGCCCTCGCCGTACCGGCGGGAGCGCAGCACCTCGAAGCCCTCGGGCCAGCCGAACTCGCCGCCACGGGTGCTGCGCTCCACGGTGACGAGTGCGCCGTCCGCGAGCCAGCCCCCAGCCGACAGTGTGATCAGCATCTCGCGCACCTCGTCGTCCGTCACGGCGTACGGCGGATCGAGGAACACCAGGTCGTAGGGGGCCTGCGGGGGCGGGCCGACGATCACCTTCTCCGCCTTGGCGGCCCGCACCTCGGCGCCCGGCAGGGCCACCGTGCGGACGTTCTCCCGGATCACCCGGGCCGCCTGGCCGTCCGCCTCGACCAGCAGCACGTGCTCGGCCCCGCGCGACAGCGCCTCCAGGCCGACCGCGCCCGATCCGCCGAACAGGTCCAGCATCCGGGCCCCGTGCAGGGTGCCGCGCAGCGACTCCAGGGTGGAGAACATCGCCTCACGGGCCTTGTCGGAGGTCGGGCGGGTGCCCCGGCCGGGCGGTACGGCCAGCCGGCGGCCGCCGGCCGACCCGGCGATCACGCGGGTCATGGTGGTGAAGGGTCCTTTCGTCGCTGCCCGACCACGCTATCCCGCCCTGGGGCGCGGGGACGCCCCGGAGCCCGGCGGGGGGCGGCACGCCGGCGCAGCCCCCGCGGCCCCGCCGGTCGCGGGGGCTGCGCCGGCCGGAGCCGCGCGCGGCGCACGCGGACGATCAGCCGGCCTCGGAGCCCGCCGCCCGCGCCGGGTCGGCCGCGCCGAGCAGGGCCGGCGAGGCGTAGCGGGACCAGGACAGGCAGCCGTCGGGCGGGCAGAACTCGGGGCGGCGCGGGTCGTGCCCGAGCTCGCGCAGCTTGGTCCGGACGGAGTCGGGTGTACGGCCGAAGCGGGCGGCGATCCGGGCGACGGTCTCGCCGTCGTGGAAGCGCCGGACCAGCTCCTCCTCGTGCTGCGGCACCCAGGGGGCGCCGTGGCCGGGGTAGAGCTCGCGCAGCACGTCACGGTCGGGGATGGGCTCGGAGACGTCGGCGACGATCGCCAGCGCCCGCAGCGCGCGGTTGAGCGCGATCCGCAGCGAGGCGACGTCCTCGACCGGCAGGCGGAGCTTGCCCGAGGCGAGCGGCGCGGCGGCCGCTCCCTCGCGCCAGCCGGTCAGGGTGAGGGTGACCTCGCGGTCGTCGTCGCTGGCGAGTTCGATCCGGAAGACCTTGTCGCCGAGCGGGAGCTCGTTGAGATGACGGAATGCCATGGCAGGACCCCCAAGTGTCGCGCCAGTGACGCACCTTGAGGGTGCGTCCTGAACACCTTCATTCTCTCCCGGGGGTCTGACAGTGCGGCCGCGCCGAGGACCGCTCAGCCCTTCTCCATGTAGGCCGCGCGGTCCTCGTCGAGCAGGCTCTCCAGCGCGGTGCGCAGCTCGGGGTGGGCGGCGAGGTCCGGGTCCTCGGCCACCAGCCGGGTGGCCTCGGTCCGGGCGGTGAGGATGACCTCCTCGTCCTCCAGGACCGACAGCACCTTGAGCGAGGACTTCACGCCGGACTGCGCCTGGCCCAGCACGTCCCCCTCGCGGCGCTGTTCGAGGTCGATCCGGGACAGCTCGAAGCCGTCCAGGGTGCCGGCCACCGCGTCCAGCCGGGCCCGGGCGGCGCTGCCGGCGGGCATCTCGCTGACCAGCAGGCACAGGCCCGCCGCGCTGCCCCGGCCGACCCGGCCGCGCAGCTGGTGGAGCTGGGAGACGCCGAAGCGGTCGGCGTCCATGATGACCATCGCGGTGGAGTTGGGGACGTTCACGCCGACCTCGATGACGGTGGTGGCGACCAGCACGTCCACCTGCCCGGCCGCGAACCGGCGCATCACGTCGTCCTTGGCCTCCGGGGCGAGCCTGCCGTGCAGGATCTCCACCCGCAGGCCGTTCAGCGGGCCCTTGGCGAGCATTTCGGCGGTCTCCACCACCGAGAGCGGGGGCCGCCGCTCGTCGCTCGCGGCGCCGGTGTCGGCGATCTCCTCGAAGTCCTCCTCGGCGGCCCGGCGCTTGCGCTTCGGCTCGCCCCTCGACGCGGCGGCCGGCTCCTCGTCCCCGATTCGGGGGCAGACCACGTACGCCTGGTGGCCCTTGGCGACCTCCTCGCGGACCCGTTCCCAGGCCCGGGCGAGGAAGTTGGGCTTCTCCAGCGCCGGGACGACGTGGGTGGAGATCGGCGAGCGGCCGGCCGGGAGCTGGTCCAGGACGGAGGTCTCCAGGTCGCCGAAGACGGTCATCGCGACGGTGCGCGGGATCGGGGTGGCCGTCATCACCAGCAGGTGCGGCGGCTGCTCGCCCTTGGCCCGCAGCGCGTCGCGCTGCTCGACGCCGAAGCGGTGCTGCTCGTCGACCACGACCAGGCCGAGGTCCTGGAACTGGACCTTGTCCTCGATCAGCGCGTGGGTACCGATGGCGATCCCGGCGTCCCCGCAGGCCATGTCGAGCAGCGCCTGCCGGCGGGCGGCGACGCCCATCGAGCCGGTCAGCAGCACCACCCGGGTGCCGAGGTCGGAGCCGCCGAGCATGCCGGCCTCGGCGAGGTCGCCCATCATCTCGACGATCGAGCGGTGGTGCTGCTGGGCCAGCACCTCGGTGGGCGCGAGCAGCACGGCCTGGCCGCCCGCGTCCACCACGGCGAGCATGGCACGCAGCGCGACCAGCGTCTTTCCGGAGCCGACCTCGCCCTGGAGCAGGCGGTGCATCGGGTGCTCGCTCGCCAGGTCGGCGGCGATCTCGGCGGAGACCTTCCGCTGGCCCTCGGTGAGGGTGAACGGCAGCCGGGCGTCGAAGGCGTCCAGCAGGCCGCCCGCGCGGGCCGGGCGCGGCTTGGCGGGCAGGGCGGAGTCGGCGGCCCGGCGCTGGGCGAGGGCGACCTGCAGGACGAAGGCCTCGTCCCAGCGCAGCCGGCTCTGGGCGCGCTCGCGGTCGGCGTGGCTGCGCGGGCGGTGGATCAGCTCCAGCGCCTCGGGCAGCGGGATGAGGTCGTGCCGCTCACGCAGTTCGGCGGGCAGCGGTTCGCCGACGTCGCCGAGGTGCTTGGTCAGCGCCGTCTCGATGCAGATCGACAGCTTCCAGCTGGGCATCTGGGCGCTGGCGCCGTAGACCGGGATGAGCCGGCCGGCGAACTGCCGGGCGGCGTCCGTTCCGGCGTCCTCGTCGAGCAGTTGGTAGTCGGGCGAGACCAGCTGGCGGGTGCGGTTGAAGACGCCGACCTTGCCCGCGAACAGGCCCTGGGCGCCGGCCTTGAGCTCCTTCTGCCGCCAGCCCTGGTTGAAGAAGACCAGCGAGAGCCGGCTGCGGCCGTCGGTGACGACGACCTCCAGGCGGTCGCCCTTGCGGCCGCGGAACGGGATCAGGGTGACCTTCTCGATCCGGGCCAGCACGGTGACGTGCTCGTCGACCTCCAGCTCATCCAGGCTGGTGAGCTGGCCGCGCTCGACGTAGCGGCGCGGATAGTGGTGCAGCAGGTCCCCGACCGTGCGCAGCTTGAGGCTGTCGGCGAGCACCTTGGCGGTACGGTCGCCGACGAGCTTGGTCAGTGGTTCATCGAGAGCGCCCATCAGGCCCCTGTTTACACCACGGGACCGACGAACCGGGTCTCACCGCGGGCGACTCAGCCGGGGGCGGCTCACGCGGCTCACTCGACCCCGATGAGCAGCGGGGTGGACTCCTGCCCGCCGTGGAAGACCACCGCGTCCACCTCCGGCCGCTGGTGGCGCACGTGCGCGACCAGGCGGTCGGCGAGCGTCCGGTCGGCACCCTCGCCGAGGATCAGGGTGACGAGTTCGCCGCCCGCGCCGAGCATCCGGTCCAGCACGCTCTCGGCGACCTCGGCCAGTCCGCCGCCGATCACCGCGACGTCGCCGTCGATCAGGCCGAGCACGTCCCCGGCCTGGCAGACCCCGGCCATGGTCCAGGACTCCCCCTCGGCGAAGGCGAGTTCGGCGTACCGGGTGGCTCCGGCGGCGGAGGTCATGGCGACCACGTCCTCGTCGAAGCGGCGACCGCCCTCGTGCACCGCGAGCGCGGCGAGGCCCTGGACCGGCGAGCGAGTGGGCAGGACGGCGATCCGCACCCCCTCCTCGCGCAGCTGGTCGGCGGCAGCCCCGGCGGCGGCGCGCAGTTCGGGGTCGTTGAGCAACAGGACCACCTCGCGGGCGGCCGAGCGGCGGACGGCGTCGGCGAGTTCGGCGCTGGCCGGGCGGCGGTCCGGGTCGGCGTGCAGGGCGACGGCGCCGGCCTGCTCGCACAGTTCGGCGAGGCCCTCGCCGGACACCACGGAGAGCACCGCGCGGGTCCGCTCCTCGCGCTCGCCGGGCTCGGCGGCGGCGCCGGAGCGGGCGGCGGCCTCGGCGAAGTGGGTGATCCGGATCTGGTGCGGCCGGCCGGCCTCGACCCCGGCCTCCACCGCGGCGCCGGCGTCGTCCACGTGGACGTGCACGTTCCACAGGCCGTCGCCGCCGCCGATCACCAGGGAGTCGCCGAGGGCGCCGAGCCGCTCGCGCAGCGCGGGCAGCGCGTCGTCGGGGGCGTCCAGCAGGTAGATGACCTCGAAGGCGGGGTGCCCGGGGCCGGGCGGCCGTACGTGGGCCTCGCAGCTCTCGGCGGCCCGCACGTCCCCGCGCAGCGCGACCGGTCCCATCGGCTGCTGCCCGGCGACGGCGTCGGCGAGGGCGCCGAGGACGGCCACCAGGCCGCGCCCGCCGGCGTCCACCACTCCGTTCTCGGCGAGCACGGCGAGTTGCTCGGGGGTGTGCCGCAACGCGTCCCGGGCGGCCCGGTAGGCGGTGTCGGCGACCTGGGCGAGCCCGTCCCCGGCCCGTACGGCCTCCCGCGCGGCGACCCGGGCGACGGTCAGCAGGGTGCCCTCGACGGGCTCGGCGACCGCCTGGTACGCGGAGTCGGCGGCCCGCTGGAGGGCGGCCCGCAGCTGGTCGGCGCCGCCGCCCTGGGCGAGCGTCTCGGCGGTGCCGCGCAGCCACTGGGCGAGGATCACCCCGGAGTTGCCGCGGGCACCGACCAGGGCCCCACGGGCCATCGCCTGGACCGCGTCGGCCAGCCCGGGGGCCGGGTCGGTCACGGGGTCGGCGAAGCGGCTCTCCACCGCGGCGGCGGCGGACTCGACGGTCAGGTAGAGGTTGGTGCCGGTGTCGCCGTCCGGGACGGGGTACACGTTGAGCGCGTCGATCTCCTCGCGGGCCTGGCCGAGCGCGCGCAGGGCGAGCTGGCACCAGGTGCGCACGGCCGGTGCGTCGAGCGTGTGCAGCACCAGGTCTCCTCCGGATGGGACGCCGGTACGGCCTGGCGGGCAGCGGCACGCTCAGGGCAGCGGCGAGGGGTGGTACCGGCAGGTTATCGGGGGCGGGGCCGGGCTGCCTGGGCCGTCGGCCGGAGCGATCACTCGGCCGGTCGTGGTAGTTTCGTGGGACGGAAGCAAGCGTTGTATGCTCTTCCGGTTGCCTGGAACCGTCCAGGCTCACCCCCTTGTCCGGTCCGGTCCACGCGAGTGTTCTGGTGGGTGGGCGGGGTTTTCGAAAGTAACTGATCTGAAGTCTTGGAGTGACTCCTGTGGCTGCCAACTGCGACGTCTGCGGCAAGGGGCCGGGCTTCGGCAACAGCATCTCCCACTCTCACCGCCGTACCCCCCGTCGTTGGAACCCCAACATCCAGACGGTGCGCGCTGTGATTGGGCGGACGCCGAAGCGGCTCAACGTCTGCACCTCGTGCATCAAGGCCGGTAAGGTCTCGCGCTGACGCGCAGACCGGCATGCCGGTCCTCCAGCGAAGCCGGTTCATCCTCGGATGGACCGGCTTCGCTGTTTTCCGGGCCGGCCGCGCCCGCTGGACGTGACCGTGGGGGGGGGGGGGGGGGGGGGGGGGGGGGACGAGGGGGGGACGGAGGGGAGGGGGGGGGGCTCGTTCTTTAGTCCCGGGTCTTCTCGTTCGGGTTGGTCTTTCCCCCCTCCTCCCCCCCCCCCCCCCCCCCCCCCCCCCCCCCCCCCCCCCCCCCCCCCCCCCCCAGACCCCCCCCCCCCCCCCCCCCCCCCCCCACTCCCCCCGCCCCGTCGCCGTACGGCGGTCGGGATCAGCCGAGCGGCAGACCCGGGAGGGCGTTGGTCAGCCCGCCGACGGGGGTCTTGTCGAGGCCGGGGACGCTCGGGACGGCGGCGCGCTGCTGGGTGACCCCGGCGAGCGGCACGGCCTCGGCGGGCGCGGCCTGGCCGGCGCTGGGGGCCAGGGTGCCGAGGGTGCCGGCGACCTTGTCGCCACCGGGCAGCTTGGCGGCGGTGTCGGTGACGGCGCCCGTCACCGCGGGGTTCGTCACCGCGCCGGTGGGCAGCCCGAGGCCGCCGGTCGCCTGGCCGGCCGCCGAGGCGGTGCCGGCGCCGACCGCCGCGATCGCGATGCCGAGCGCCGCGGTACCGGCGGCCTTGAGAGCCTGCTTCATGGTTCGTTCCCCTTGGGTCTTCGTCGGTGGCCGACATCGCAGCTCGCGACCGGCGGCCGGGTGGCCGCCCCCGCGGCCTGTCAGCAGTGACTGGCACACCGTAGTGACAGGGTCGCGTGAGAACCAAAGGGCCTTCACTCACTCGAGTGACTAGTCGGATGAACGCCAATCTCCGTACCAGGAAGCGGCGTTCATCCGACCACGGGGACGACCCTGGTCAGTTGCCGCCGACACCCGTGCTGAACAGCCATTCCGCCTTGAGCTCGGCGTAGCCCGGCTTGATCACGTCGTTGATCATCGCGAGCCGCTCGTCGAAGGGCAGGAACGCGGACTTCATCGCGTTCACCGTGAACCACTCCATGTCGCCGAGCGTGTAGCCGAAGGCGTCCACCAGGTGGCCGAACTCCTGGCTCATGCTGGTCCCGCTCATCAGGCGGTTGTCGGTGTTCACGGTGACCCGGAACTTCAGCCGGCTGAGCAGTCCGATCGGGTGCTCGGCGTACGAGGTGGCGGCCGCGGTCTGGAGGTTGGAGGTGGGGCACATCTCCAGCGGGATGCGCTTGTCGCGCACGTACGCGGCCAGCCGGCCGAGCTGGACGCTGCCGTCCTCGTTCACCGTGATGTCGTCGACGATCCGCACGCCGTGGCCGAGCCGGTCGGCGCCGCAGCACTGCAGGGCCTCCCAGATCGACGGCAGGCCGAAGGCCTCGCCCGCATGGATGGTGAAGTGGTTGTTCTCGCCCTTGAGGTAGTCGAAGGCGGCCTGGTGGCGGGTGGGGGGGTAACCGGCCTCCGCGCCCGCGATGTCGAAGCCGACGACGCCCTGGTCCCGGTGGCGGTTGGCCAGCTCGGCGATCTCCTGCGAGCGGGCGGCGTGCCGCATGGCGGTGATCAGGGTGCCGATGCGGATCCGGTGGCCGGCCGCGCGGGCGTTCGCCTCGCCCTGGCGGAAGCCCTCCTGGACGGCCTCGACGACCTCGTCCAGGCTCAGGCCGCCCTCCAGGTGCTGCTCGGGGGCGTAGCGGACCTCGGCGTACACGACGCCGTCGGCGGCCAGGTCCTCGGCGCAGTCGGCGGCGACCTTGACCAGGGCGTCCCGGGTCTGCATGACGGCGCAGGTGTGCGCGAAGGTCTCCAGGTAGCGGACCAGCGAGCCGGAGTCGGCGGCCTCGCGGAACCACGCGCCGAGTTCCTTGGGGTCGGTGGTGGGGAGTCCTTCGTAGCCGGCCGCGGCGGCCAGCTCGACGATGGTCTCCGGGCGCAGTCCGCCGTCCAGGTGGTCGTGCAGCAGGACCTTCGGCGCGCGGCGGATCTGGTCGGCGGTGGGGATGCGCGGGCCGGTGCCCGCGGTGGTGACGGGGATCTGCTTCTCCATTTCGGAAATATAGCCCCTACGCGCGTAGACCCACCACTGCGCACAGCACCGAATGGTCCAAACTCCCCCCCTAATTCCACCGCCCGGTCCATACGATCCGCCAATCAGTCGTGGTGCAGCAGCCGCCCCCGCCGGGACAGCACGAAATCCCGGAACGCCGCGACCGGCGGGGTCAGCGGCCGCCCGGCCGCCCAGGCCAGACCGATCGCCCGCCGGGTCCGCGGGGCGGTCACCTCCAGCTCCACCACCCCCGGCCGCGGCACCAGCGCGGGCGGCAGCAGCGCCACGCCCAGCCCCGCCGCCACCAGTCCGCGCAGCGTCTCGGTCTCCTCGCCCTCGAAGGCCAGCCGCGGCACGAACCCGGCCTGCGCGCAGAAGCCGTCCGTGATCATGCGCAGTCCGTAGCCCTGCTCCAGCCCGACGAACGGCTCCTCGGCCACCTCCGCCAGCCGGATCCGCCGTCGGCCGGCCAGCCGGTGGTCGGTCGGCACCACCAGGTTCAGCCGCTGCTCGTCCAGCGGGCGGGCGGTGAAGGCCGGCTCGTCCGGCAGCGGCGCCACCAGGCACAGGTCCAGCTCCCCCGCCCGCAACCGCTCCAGCATCGCCATCCCGTAGTCCTGCACCAGCTGGAACCGCACCTGCGGGTGCGCCGCCCGGAAGCCCCGCAGCAGCGCCGGCACGGCGTCCGGCCCCATCGTGTGCAGGAAGCCGAAGGCCACCCGCCCCGCCGCCGGATCCGCCTCCGCCCGGGCCGCCTCCGCACCGCGCTCCAGCTCCGCCAGCGCCCGCTCCACCGAGGCCAGCAGCAGCCGGCCCGCCCTGGTCAGCCGGACCGTCCGGCCCTGGCGCGCCAGCAGGTCCACCCCCAGCTCCGCCTCCAGCCTGGCCACCGCGCGCGACAGCGTCGGCTGCGGCACGCCGAGGAGCGCCGCCGCCTGCGTCACGTGCTCCAGCCGGGCCACCGCGGCGAACTGCGCCAGCCGCGGCGCCAGCAGCACGGCCGGCTCCTCCGGCCCCAACTCGGCCACCCGGTACCGCTGCTCCCTGCCGTCCGACCCGTCAGCCGCCGCCATACCGCCGCCACCTCCACTCATACGCCAGTGCATCGATCATCCATGCTTCATGCATTGGACGCATCAACCGCACCAGGCCTACGGTCGAGGACATGCAGCCCGCCGATACCAGGGCATCCGCGCCCGCCCCGGATGCCCCCGCCACCGACCACACCGCCGCCCCGGCGGCCGTTCCCGCCGCCGTCTCCCGCGATGACGACCGTCACCGCCCCGGCCAGCGCGACTTCCGCCGCGCCAACCTCGCCCTGTTCGCCGCCGGCATCGCGACCTTCGTCCTGTTGTACTCCACCCAGGGCCTGCTGCCGATCCTCTCGGCCGACCTCGATCTCACCCCCGGCGAGGCCAGTTGGACGGCCTCCGCCGCCACCCTCGGCCTCGCCCTCGGGCTGCTCCCGGCCAGCGCGCTGTCCGACAGGTACGGCCGCACCGCGGTGATGACGGCCTCCGTCCTCGCCGCCACCGCCCTCGCCGTCGCCCTGCCCCTCGCGCCCGACCTCACCACCCTGGTCGCGCTGCGCGTCATCCAGGGCGCCGCCCTCGCCGGACTGCCCGCCACCGCGATGGCCTACCTCGCCGAGGAGGTCCACCCCAGCGCCCTGGCCTCCGCGATGGGCCTGTACGTGGCCGGCAACAGCATCGGCGGCATGGGCGGCCGCCTGCTCTCCGGCTGGACCGCCGCCGCCCTCGGCTGGCGCTGGGGCCTGACCGCCTCCGCCGCCCTCGCGCTGCTCGCCGCGCTCGCCTTCCGGCTGCTGATCCCCGCCGCCCGGCACTTCGCCCCGGCTCCGGTGGACACCCGGGCGCTCGCCCGTACGGTCGGCCGGCACCTGCGCAACCCGCTGCTGGTGCGGCTGTACGCGCTCGGCATGCTGTTCATGGCCGTGTTCGGCGCGGTCTACAACACCGTCGGCTACCGGCTGATCTCCGCGCCGTTCCACCTGCCGGAGTCGGTCGCCGCCTCGATCTTCGTGGTCTACCTGGTCGGCACCGGCACCTCCGCCGCGGCCGGCCGCCTCTCCGGCCGCCTCGGCCGCCGAGGCGCCCTGTACGTCTCCATCGGCGTCACCGCCGCCGGCCTGCTGCTCTCCCTCGCCGACTCCCTGGTCTGCGCGCTGCTCGGCCTGGTCCTGATCACCGCCGGCTTCTTCGCCGGCCACGCCACCGCTTCCTCCGCCGTCGGCCGCACCGCCACCGAGGGCCGCGCCCAGGCGTCCGCGCTCTACCTGATCGCCTACTACCTCGGCAACAGCCTCGGCGGCACCGTGGGCGCCGACGCCTACCACGCCACCGGCTGGCCCGGCGCCGCCACCGTCGGCCTCGCCGCCATGGCCCTCGCCGCGGCCGTCACCCTCTACGCCACCCACCGGGCACACGTCACGGCGCAATGTACGGTCACCGGAAACTGACACCGGTGTCGGGCCCGCCGATACACTCCGGAACATGAGCGTCGATCCTGAGGTGTTCGCCCGGTTGCGTGAGATCGCGGACCAGCTGCCGCAGGTGCCGGGGATAGGGAAGGTCGAGATCGCCGACGGCGAGATCGTCATGACGATGTCGCCGGTGAAGCGCCACGAGCTCGCCGTCATCCGCCTCGCGCAGTAGCTCAACGCCCAGCTACCCGAGACGCACCCCGGCTACATCGCCCACGGCGGCGCGGACTTGGAGGACGTCGGCCTCGGCCGGCTCCGGAATCCCGACCTGATGGTGTTCCGTGAGGAGGCTCTGGACCACGACGACCCGGCGTTCCTGCCCCACGAGATCCTCCTCGTCGTGGAGATCGTCTCCAAGTCCGACCCGGAGAACGACTATCACCACAAGGTCCGCGACTACTCGGCCATGGGTATCCCGCTGTACCTCCTGGTCGACCCCCGCACGGGCACGGGGATCATTCACGACGAGCCCGGATACACCCGCCGCAAGGACTTCGTCTTCGGCGACACGGTCACCGTGGGCCCGTGGAAGCTCGACACCAGCGTCCTGCGGACGTACGCCTGAGCGCATCGCCCGCAGGACGCCGACGGCTCACGCGATGCGGTCGAGCACGATCGGGTTCGGGGTGAACGCCGTGCCCGCCGGAGAGACCTGGATGCCGTCCTTGAGCGCCTCGATGGCATAGTCGTAGCGCTCCGGGGTGTCCGTGTGGAGGGTCAGCAGGGGCTGGCCGGCCACCACGGTGTCGCCGGGCTTGGCATGCATCTCGACGCCGGCGCCGGCCTGGACCGGGTCCTCCTTGCGGGCGCGGCCGGCGCCCAGGCGCCAGGCGCAGACGCCGACGGCGTAGGCGTCCAGTTCGGTGAGGACGCCGGAGGCGGGCGCGGGGATGACGTGCTGCTCGCGCGCGACCGGCAGCGGGGCGTCGACGTCGCCGCCCTGGGCGGCGATCATGCGGCGCCAGTGGTCCATCGCGGAGCCGTCCCGCAGGGCGTCGGCCGGGTCCTTGCCGTGCACGCCGGCCGCGGCGAGCATCTCGCGGGCGAGCGCGAGGGTCAGCTCGACGACGTCCGCCGGGCCGCCGCCCGCCAGCACCTCGACGGACTCCCGGACCTCCAGCGCGTTGCCCGCGGTGAGGCCGAGCGGGGTGGACATGTCGGTGAGCAGGGCGACGGTGTTGACGCCGGCGGTGGTGCCGAGGCCGACCATGGTGCGGGCGAGCTCGCGGGCGTCGTCCAGGTTCTTCATGAAGGCGCCCGAGCCGACCTTGACGTCCAGCACCAGCGCGCCGGTGCCCTCGGCGATCTTCTTGGACATGATCGAGGAGGCGATCAGCGGGATGGCCTCGACGGTCCCGGTGACGTCGCGCAGCGCGTAGAGCTTCTTGTCGGCGGGGGCGAGGCCGTCGCCGGCCGCGCAGATGACGGCGCCCGCGTCGCGCAGCACGTCCATCATCTCCTCGTTGGAGAGCAGGGCGCGCCAGCCCGGGATGGACTCCAGCTTGTCCAGGGTGCCGCCGGTGTGGCCGAGGCCGCGGCCGGACAGCTGCGGGACGGCCGCGCCGCAGGCGGCGACCAGCGGGGCGAGCGGGAGGGTGATCTTGTCGCCGACACCGCCGGTGGAGTGCTTGTCGCTGGTGGGCAGCGGCAGCGAGGAGAAGTCCATCCGGACGCCGGAGCGGATCATCGCGTCGGTCCAGCGGCTGATCTCACGCGGCTTCATGCCGTTCAGCAGGATCGCCATGGCCAGGGCGGACATCTGCTCGTCGGCGACCTCGCCGCGGGTGTAGGCGTCGATGACCCAGTCGATCTGAGCGTCGCTCAGCTCTCCGCGGTCGCGCTTGGTCCTGATGACGGAGATGGCGTCCATGCGTGCTCCCAGTGGGGTTTCTGAATGCGAAAAGCGTCAAAAGCGAAGAGTGCCGCGAGATGACCGGGTTCCGGCCCACTCGCGACACTCTACGCGCGTAACAAGAATCGAGGCTAGAGCCGCTCCGGCCCGAACGCGTCGGGCAGGACCTCGCTCATCGGCTTCACGCCCGAGGCCAGCTCGATCAGCAGAGCGGGGCCGCCGTGCTCGTACAGCAGCTGGCGGCAGCGCCCGCACGGCATCAGCAGCTCGCCCGCGCCGTCGACGCAGGTGAAGGCGACCAGCCGCCCGCCGCCGGAGGCGTGCAGCGCGGACACCAGCCCGCACTCGGCGCACAGCCCCAGCCCGTACGAGGCGTTCTCCACGTTGCAGCCGCTGACCACCCGGCCGTCGTCGACCAGCGCGGCCGCGCCGACCGGGAACTTGCTGTACGGGGCGTACGCGTGGCCCATCGCCTCGCGCGCCGCCTCGCGCAGCCGCTCCCAGTCGATCGCGGACGGCGCGGGGGCGGTCACTTGCCCTGGCCCTTGCGGTAGATCTGGCCGTCCGCCTTCGGCATCCGCAGCCGTTGCGAGGCCAGCGAGAGCACCACCAGGGTGATCAGGTACGGCGTGGCGACGATCAGCGGACGCTGGACCTCGTCGGTCAGCGCGTACCAGGCGCCCAGGCCGCCGGCCACCACGAGGGAGATCGCCGTCGCGGTGTACTTGCGGCGGTACAGCTGCCACAGGGCGAGCAGCGCCATGGCGATCGAGACGGTCAGGATCAGCACGTGGACCGACTCCGGGTCGCGCAGCTGGAGGCTGTCGGTGAAGCCGAACAGACCGGCGCCCATGGCGAGACCGCCGGGCATCCAGTTGCCGAAGATCATCGCCGCGAGGCCGATGAAGCCGCGGCCCAGGGTCTGGCCGTCCTTGTAGAAGTGCGCGGCGACCAGTGAGAGGTACGCGCCGCCGAGGCCGGCGAAGGCGCCGGAGGCGATGACCGCCAGGTACTTGTACTTGTAGACGTTGACGCCCAGCGACTCCGCCGCCGTCGGGTTCTCACCGCAGGAGCGCAGCCGCAGGCCGAACACCGTGCGCCAGAGTACGAAGTAGCTGGCCACGATCAGCACCGCCGCCAGGACCACGACCACCGAGAGGTTGGTGACCAGGCCGCCGAGCACGCCCGCGATGTCCGAGACCAGGAACCAGTGGTGGTTCTCGATGGTCTTCAGGCCCGAGGACAGCCCCGGAACGGTGATGTACGGCAGCGGATCCGCCGGCGGGGACTGGTTCGCACCGGCACCGGCCGAGATGTAGTCCTTGTAGTAGATCCGGTTGACGTACGCGCAGATGCCGGGGATCAGCAGGTTGATGCCGACGCCGGAGACGATGTGGTCGACGCCGAAGGTCACGGTGATGATCGCGTGCAGCAGACCGCCGAGCGCGCCGCCGGCCATGCCGGCCAGCAGACCGACCCACGGGTTGACCAGGTAGCCCGCCCACGCACCGCAGAAGGTGCCGGCGACCATCATGCCTTCGAGGCCGATGTTGACCACACCGGCCCGCTCGGACCAGAGACCGCCCAGGCCGGCCATGCCGATCGGCACGGCGGAGCCGAGCGCCGCCGTGACCTGGCCGGAGGAGGTCAGCGAGTGGTTGCCGGTGGCCATGCCCACGGCGGCGAACAGGACCAGGGCGCCCGCGATCAGGAGCAGGACCACCGGCCAGGTCAGCTTGCGCTTCTTCGCGGGCGCGCCCGGCGCCTTCGGACGAGCGGCAGTAGCCGTGCTCATGCCGACACCTCCTTCTTCTCAGTGGCCGCGAGCTGGGCGGCGAGCTGGGCGCCGACCTTCTGCTGCTGGCGCTTCAGGCCGTAGCGGCGCACGAGTTCGTACGCGACGACGACGCAGATGACGATGGTGCCCTTCATGACGTCGACGATCTCGAAGGGGAACCCGCCCTGGAGCGGCAGCTGGGAGCCAGTGGTGTCCAGGAAGGCGAACAGCAGGGCCGCGAAGGCCATGCCGATCGGGCTGTTGCGGCCGAGCAGGGCGATCGAGATGCCCAGGAAGCCGAGGCCGGACTGGAAGCTCTGCCCGTAGTAGTACGAGTTCTGCAGCAGCTCGGGCAGGCCGATCAGACCGGCGATCGCGCCGGAGACGACCATCGAGATGACGACCATCTTCCTGACGTTCACGCCCGAGGCGGTCGCGGCGGACTCCGAGCGGCCGGTGGCGCGCAGGTCGAAGCCGAAGCGGGTGCGGGTCAGGGTGAACTGGAACAGCACACCGACCAGGGCGGCGATGAAGATGAAGCCCCAGAGGTCACCACCGGCGGTGGGGATGGTGAAGAAGTGGCTGGACGCCGAGACCGGGTCGGTCTGGATCGAGTTGCTGGTGCCGCTGGCCTTCGGGGCGAAGATGCCGGGGACGAGCAGCAGGCCGACGATCGCGACCGAGATCGAGTTCAGCATGATGGTCGAGATGACCTCGCTGACACCGCGGTAGACCTTCAGCAGACCGGCGATGCTCGCGTACAGGCCGCCGACCAGCATGGCGGTGATCAGCAGCAGCGGGATCTGGATGATCGCCGGCAGGTCGACCTCGGCGCCGATGTAGGCCGCGAACAGGGCCGCGATCCGGTACTGGCCCTCGACGCCGATGTTGAACAGGTTCATCCGGAACCCGAACGCGGCGGCCGCGGCGGCCAGGTAGTAGGTGGTGGAGCGGTTGAGGATGCCCACCTGGCCGTCCGACTTGGTGGCGTACGTGATCATCACGTTCCACGCGTCGAACGGGTTCTTGCCCGAGGTCGCCAGCAGGACGGAGCAGATCGCGACGGACAGCACGACCGCGAGCACCGGCGCGGCCAGTGCGAGCAGGATCCGCTCACCGCTGATCCGCTGCGCCAGGCTGGGCTTGGCAGCGGGGTTGGGACTGGTCATGTGGTTACTCCCCCGCCTGCGGGTCGTCGGCGGTGTCGGACGGGTCGGTGCCCTCGGCGTCCTCGGCCTCGGTGCCCTTGACGAGGGTCTCGTGGAACTCCTCGACGGCCTCCGGCTCGGACTCGATGTGGCCGGCGGCGGCACCGGTCATCGCGGTGCCGAGGTCCTCGGCGGTGACGGTGGCCGGGTCGGCGTCGGCGACCAGGCGGCCCCGGTAGATGACCCGGATGGTGTCGGAGAGGCCGATCAGCTCGTCCAGGTCGGCGGAGATCAGCAGGACGGCCAGGCCGTCGCGCTGCGCGGACCGGATGTGCTCCCAGATCTGCGCCTGCGCGCCGACGTCCACACCGCGGGTCGGGTGGGCGGCGATCAGCAGCTTGGGCTGGTGGCTCATCTCGCGGCCGATGATCAGCTTCTGCTGGTTGCCGCCGGAGAGCGAGGCTGCGGTGACCTCGATGCCGGGGGTGCGGACGTCGTACTCCTTGACGATCCGCCAGGTGTCCTCGCGGGCGGCGGTGGGCTTGAGCAGCACGCCGCCGGAGTTGGGCGCCTCGGTGACGTGGCCGAGGATGCGGTTCTCCCAGAGCGGGGCCTCCAGCAACAGGCCGTGCCGGTGCCGGTCCTCGGGGATGTAGCCGATGCCGGACTCGCGGCGGCCGCGGGTCAGCGTGCCGGAGAGGTCCTTGCCGTCCAGGGTGACGGTGCCGCCGTCCAGCGGCAGCATGCCCATGATGGCCTCGACCAGCTCGGCCTGCCCGTTGCCCTCGACGCCGGCGATGCCGAGGATCTCGCCCTTGTGGATGCGCAGCGAGATGTCGTCCAGAACGACGCGCTCGATGCCCTCGGCGTCGGTCTTGGCGATCCGCAGCTTCTCGACCTTGAGCATCTCGGTCGTGGTGACGGTCGACTCGCGGCTCTCCGGGGAGGGCAGCTCGGCACCGACCATCATCTCGGCGAGCTGTCGGGCGGTGACGGCCTTGGGGTCGGCGTCGCCGACCGTGGTGCCGCGCCGGATGACGCTGATCGCGTCGGCCACGGCGAGCACCTCGTGCAGCTTGTGCGAGATGAAGATGACGGTGACGCCCTCGGACTTGAGCTCGCGCAGGTTGTCGAACAGCGCGTCGACCTCCTGCGGGACCAGCACGGCCGTGGGCTCGTCGAGGATGAGGATCTTGGCGCCGCGGTACAGCACCTTGAGGATCTCGACGCGCTGGCGGTCGGCGACGCCGAGGTCCTCGACCAGGGCGTCCGGGCGCACGCCCAGGCCGTACTGGTCGGAGATCTCCTTGATCTTCGCCTTCGCCCTGGCGCCGATGCCGTAGAGCTTCTCGCCGCCGAGGACGACGTTCTCCAGCACCGTGAGGTTGTCGGCCAGCATGAAGTGCTGGTGCACCATGCCGATGCCGCGGGCGATGGCGTCGCCCGGGGTGTGAAACTCGCACAGCTCGCCGTTGATCGCGATGGTGCCCTCGTCCGGCTTCTGCATGCCGTAGAGGATCTTCATCAGCGTCGACTTGCCGGCGCCGTTCTCGCCCATCAGGGCGTGCACGGTGCCGGTGCGGACGGTGAGGTTGATGTCGTGGTTGGCCACGACACCGGGGAAGCGCTTGGTGATGCCGCGCAGCTCGACGGCCGGTGTCGCCGTCCCCGCGCTGGGGGTGCCGTCCTTGCGCAGGGGGACGGGTTCGGATGCGGTGATGGCGGTCTCCTGGTGGTCTGGAGGCGCGTCGTTGCGCTCGGAGGGCCAAGGGGGATACGGGGGGACGAGACGGGGCCCGGGGGTACGCGTTGAGCGCACCCTGCCGGGCCCCTCCCGTGAACTGTGTCGATCATCGCGCCACCGGGCAGGCGGCAGGCGCTGGTCGCGTCCGAGACGCGCGGACCTTACTGGGTCGGCGCGGTCGGGATCGTGGTGGCGCCGCTCTTGATGGCGTCGGCGGCGGCCTTCAGCTTGTCCTGGATGTCATCGATCTTGCCGCCGGTGGTGGCGAGCGAGACACCGTCGGCCTTCAGGTCGAAGAGCTTGATGCCGGTGAACGGCGAGCCCTTCTTGACCGAGTCGATGTACGCGTAGACCGCGTTGTCGACGTTCTTGACCATCGAGGTCATGATGCTGTTCTTGAACTTCGCCAGGGCCGGCTGGCTGGCCTGGTCGGAGTCGACGCCGATGGCGAGCTTGCCCGCGTTGGCGACGGCCTCGATGGCGCCGTTGCCGGAGGAGCCGGCGGCGGAGTAGACGATGTCCGCGCCCTTGTCGAGCTGGCCCTGCGCGGCCTCCTTGCCCTTGTCGGGCGAGTTGAAGCCGGAGAAGTCCGGGGGCGTGGTGAGGTACGTCGTCTCGATCTGGATGTTCGGGTCGACGGACTTGGCACCCGCCTTGTAACCGGCCTCGAACTTCTTGATCAGCTCGGACTGCACACCACCGATGAAGCCGATGTGGTGGGCCTTCGACTTGGTCGCGGCGGCGACACCGGCCAGGTACGAACCCTCCTGCTCGGCGAAGAGCAGCGAGGTGACGTTCGCCGGCTGGTCCTTGTCGTTCGAGTCGATGATCGCGAACTTGACGTTCGGGTTGTCCTTGGCGACCTTGTTGACCGCCTGCTGGTAGACGAAACCGACCGCGACGATGGTCTTGTAGCCACCGTCGATCAGGTTCTTGAGGCGGGTCTCCTTGTCGGCCTCCGCCTCACCGGTCTTGGCCTCGGCCTCCGTGACGGAGACGCCCAGGTCGGCCTTGGCCTTGTCCAGACCGCGGGCGGCGGAGTCGTTGAAGGACTGGTCGCCACGGCCGCCGATGTCGTAGGCCATACCGACCTTCAGACCGTCGGAGGAGCCGGAGGAGGCGTTGGTGTCAGTGCTCTTTGCGCCGCAAGCGGCGAGCGAGGCCATGCCCAGGGAACCCGAGAGCACAACCGCGGCGAGCTTCATTGAACGGCGCAAGGGAGTATCTCCTTCTCACACGCACCCGATTAGCGTGGTCGGACGCCACCGTAACGCGCGTAGAACACGGTTGTGTTACGGGGTGCCGGAGCATTCGGGTTGTTATCAAACCGTGGTCTGAAGGTCCTTCCGAGGCTCCGTTCCCGGCCAAACCGGGCGGCGTCCGAGACTGGTGCGGCCCAGTTTACGGAAACCGTTCCGGAACACCGGTCGCCGACGACCCGGTCACGGGCCGACCGCCTGCTCCCGGGGGCGGTCAGGTCCGGTCGTCCTCCAGGGCCAGCGCCGCGAACAGTTCCACGCCGATGCCGATCGCCCGCTCGTCCACGTCGAAGCGGCCGTGGTGCAGGTCGCGGACGGTGGGGTCGCCGGGGGCGCGGACGCCGAGCCGGGCCAGTGCGCCCGGGGCGTGCTCCAGGTACCAGGAGAAGTCCTCACCGCCGAGGCTCTGCTCGGTGCTCTCCACCACCTGGGCGCCGCCCTGCCCGAAGCGGGCGGTCATCACCGCGTCCAGCCGGGCGACCGAGACGGCCTCGTTGACCACCGGCGGCACCCCGCGGTGGTAGTCCAGCGTCCACTTGGCCCGGTAGGTCTCGGCGAGCTTGGCGATCAGCTCGTGCAGCAGGTCCGGCGCCTCGCGCCAGCCCTCCAGCTCCAGGCAGCGGACGGTGCCCTCCAACTCGGCGTGCTGCGGGATGACATTGGGCGCGGAGCCGGAGGCGATCCGGCCCCAGACCAGGCTGACGCCCCAGCGCGGGTCCATCCGGCGGGCCAGCGCGGCCGGCAGGTCGGCGGCCATCCGGGCGATCGCGGTCACCAGGTCGGTGGTCAGGTGCGGACGGGCGGTGTGCCCGCCGGGGCCGTCCAGGTGCAGCACCAGGCGGTCGCAGGCCGAGGTGATCGCTCCGGTGCGCAGGGCGATCCGGCCGACCTCCACCTTCGGGTCGCAGTGCACCGCGAAGATCCGGCCGACGCCGTCCATCCCGCCGGCCTGGATGACGTCCAGCGCTCCACCGGGCATCACCTCCTCGGCGGGCTGGAACACCAGCCGGACCGGGCGGCGCAGCTCACCGGTCCGGGCGGCCTCGGCCAGCACCAGCCCCACCCCCAGCACCACCGAGGTGTGCACGTCGTGGCCGCAGGCGTGGGCCCGGCCGGGGACGGTCGAGCGGTAGGGCACGTCGGTCTTGGCGTCGTCGATCGGCAGCGCGTCGATGTCCGCGCGGAACGCCAGGAACTCGGTCCCCGGGGCCGTGCCGGCCGGGACGATGTCCACCAGCAGACCGGTGCCGCCGGGCAGCACCCGGGGCTCGAGGCCGGCGGCCTCCAGCCGGTCGCGCAGCAGGTTGGTGGTGCGGAACTCCTGGCGGCCCAGCTCCGGGTGTCGGTGCAGATCACGGCGGAAGGCGACCAGCTCGGGCTCCAGCCCCCTGACCCGGGCCCCCAGTTCGGCGGCGGGGCGTGCGGCGGCGAGGGTGGCGCCCGGCTGGGCGGGATCAGGACGGTTCATCTCCCCAAGCCTAGGCCCGTTGGGGGGTTTTGGCCCGGCTTCCGGAAAACTAGTCCCCGGATGGGTGCATACCGGCCGAACAGGTGGGTATGACATCTCGTTTCAGCCGCCTTCCCCGGGTTGCTTGCCCTGTGCAACGACCGCCCGGCCCGGCGGTCACGCTCACCGCCCGCTCGACGGTTCACCCGCTGGTTGACGCCCGTTCAGCCGCCCGTTGGACACCCGGTCAGAAGCGCTCGACCGGAGCGTACGTGCCCCACACCCCGCGCAGCGCGTCGCAGACCTCGCCGACGGTGGCCCGGGCGGCCAGCGCCTCCTTCATCGGGTACAGCACGTTCTCCGGCCCCTCCGCGGTGCGGCGCAGCGCGTCCAGCGTCCGGGTGACGGCGGTCGAGGAGCGGCCCGCCCGCAGCCGGGCCAGCCGCTCGGCCTGCTGCCGTTCGATCGCGGGGTCCACCCGCAGCGGCTGGTACGGCTCCTCCTCGTCCAACCGGAAGCGGTTGACGCCGACCACCGTCCGCTCGCCGGAGTCGGTCTCCTGCTGGACGCGGTAGGCGGTGCGCTCGATCTCGCCCTTCTGGAAGCCCTGCTCGATGGCGGCCACCGCGCCGCCCCGCTCCTCGACCCCGGCCATCAGGGCCAGCGCGGCGGTCTCGACCCGGTCGGTCAGCGACTCGACGGCGTAGGAGCCGGCGAAGGGATCGACGGTGGCGGTCACGTCGGTCTCGTGGGCGAGCACCTGCTGGGTGCGCAGGGCCAGCCGGGCGGCCTTCTCGGTGGGCAGGGCGATCGCCTCGTCGAAGCTGTTGGTGTGCAGGG
Organism: Kitasatospora sp. NPDC029312; assembly: GCF_055569215.1. Lineage (NCBI taxonomy): Bacteria > Bacillati > Actinomycetota > Actinomycetes > Kitasatosporales > Streptomycetaceae > Kitasatospora > Kitasatospora sp. NPDC029312. Next base: position 92,585 of record NZ_JBVHXY010000003.1, read on the forward strand.
ACTGGGTGCCGCCGAGCACCGCGGCGAGCGCCTGCACCGAGACCCGGACCAGGTTCACCTCGGGCTGCTGGGCGGTGAGCTGCACGCCCGCGGTCTGGGTGTGGAAGCGCAGCATCTGCGAACGCGGGTCCCGCGCGCCGAACTCCTCGCGCATGATCCGGGCCCAGATCCGGCGCGCGGCGCGGAACTTGGCCACCTCCTCCAGCAGCGTGGTGCGGGCCACGAAGAAGAAGGAGAGCCGGGGTGCGAAGTCGTCCACGGCCATGCCGGCGGCGAGCGCGGTGCGGACGTAGGCGATGCCGTTGGCCAGGGTGAAGGCGATCTCCTGCGCCGGATCGGCCCCGGCCTCGGCCATGTGGTAGCCGGAGATGGAGATGGTGTTCCAGCGCGGGATCTCGGCCCGGCAGTAGCGGAACACGTCCGCGACCAGCCGCAGCGAGGGCTGGGGCGGGAAGATGTAGGTGCCGCGGGCGATGTACTCCTTCAGCACGTCGTTCTGGACGGTGCCGGTGAGCGCGGCCGGCGCCACCCCCTGGGCCTCGCCGACCAGCTGGTAGAGCAGCAGGAGCAGGGCGGCGGGCGCGTTGATGGTCATCGAGGTGGACACCGCGTCGAGCGGGATGCCGTCGAGCAGCACGGCCATGTCCTCGACGCTGTCCACCGCCACGCCCACCTTGCCGACCTCCCCGGCGGCGAGCGGCGCGTCCGAGTCGTAGCCCATCTGGGTGGGCAGGTCGAAGGCCACCGAGAGGCCGGTGCCGCCGCCCGCGATCAGCTGCCGGTAGCGGGCGTTGGACTCGGCGGCGGTGCCGAAGCCCGCGTACTGGCGCATCGTCCACGGCCGGCCGGTGTACATCGTCGGGTAGACGCCCCGGGTGTACGGGTACTCCCCCGGGCGGCCCAGGCGGGTGTCCGGGTCCCACCCGGCCAGCGCCTCGGGGCCGTACAGCGGTTCGATCGGGAAGCCCGACTCCGACAGTCGGGCTGGTTCGGCGGAACGCGGCTCGGACGCCATGGTCCCTCCACGGGATCGGCGGGGCACAGGTCGGTCCTCGAAATCTAGAGCGTGACCGGGCGGCGGGGGCTCCGACGCGGTTGAGATGATCGGGTGAACGACCGATGAGCCCCAGGGAGTGGCAATGACCGAGCAGAAGGTGGCCGTGGTCACCGGTGCGAGCAGCGGAATCGGCGCGGCGACCGCCCGTCGGCTGGCCGCCGAGGGCTTCGACGTGGTGCTGACCGCGCGCCGGACGGAGCGGGTCGAGGAGCTCGCCAAGGAGATCGGCGACCGGGGCGGTTCAGCGCGGGCGGTCACGCTGGACGTCACCGACCGGGCCGCCGTGGACGCCTTCGCGGCCGAGGTCGGCCGGGTGGACGTCCTGGTGAACAACGCGGGCGGCGCGATCGGCGCCGAGAGCGTCGAGCACGGCGACCCGGCCGACTGGCGGGCGATGTACGAGGTGAACGTGCTGGGCGTGCTGCACATGACCCAGGCGCTGCTGCCCGCCCTGCGGGCCACCGGCGACGGCACGGTGCTGGTGCTCTCCTCGACCGCCGCGCTGGCCGCGTACGAGGGCGGCGGCGGCTACGTCGCCGCCAAGCACGCCGCGCACACCATCGCGGCCACGCTGCGGCTGGAGCTGTGCGGGGAGCCGATCCGGGTGATCGAGATCGCCCCCGGCATGGTGAGGTCCGAGGGCTTCGCCGTCACCCGCTTCCGCGGCGACGAGGAGAAGGCCGCCGCCGTGTACGCGGGCGTGGCCGAGCCGCTGACCTCGGAGGACATCGCGGACACCGTGGCGTGGACGGTCACCCGGCCCTCGCACGTGAACATCGATCTGCTGGTGGTCCGCCCCCGGGCGCAGGCCGCCAACCACAAGGTCCACCGCGGCTGACCGGACGGGCCGGCGGCCCGGACCGGGGTCAAGATCGAACACGTCGTCCCCGGGTGGTACACACGTGCGATGAAGACCTTCCGGGCCGCCCGCCCGCGCGTCCTGCTGACCGCGCTGGCGGCAGGCACCCTGCTGCTCGCCTCCGCCTGCGACCACGCCGCCGAGCCCGCCCAGGACCGGGCCGCCGACAGCGCCGCCGGCACCACAGCCGCCGGCACCGCCGGCGCCACCGGTCGGCCGGCCGGCGCGGCGTCCGGGCCGACCGGCGAGGCCGACCCGACACTGAAGCCCTTCTACGGCCAGAAGATCAGCTGGTCCACCTGCCCGGCCGACCCCAAGGCCGAGGAGGCCAAGGTCGACGTCTCCGGGATGAAGTGCGGCAAGCTGCACGTCCCGCTCGACTACACCGCCCCCGGCGCCGACGCGATCGACCTCGCGCTGATCAAGTACCCGGCCGGCAAGCCGGAGCAGCGGATCGGCTCGCTGATGGTCAACCCGGGCGGCCCCGGCGGCTCCGGCGTCGAGATGGTCGAGTACGGCGCCAAGGAGTTCGCCGGCGCCCTGCACGACCGCTTCGACGTGATCGGGTTCGACCCGCGCGGCACCGGCGACAGCTCACCCGTCCGCTGCCTGGACGACAGACAGCGGGACGCGCAGAACCAGGTGGACTCCCCGCTGGACCCGGACGCCCGCCGGGCCGCCGAGGAGAAGCAGAACGCCGAGTACATCGCCGCCTGCCAGGCCGAGTCCGGCAAGCTCCTGCCCTTCGTCGGCACCCGCAACACCGCCCGCGACCTGGACGTGCTGCGCGCGGCCGCGGGGGACGCGAAGCTCGACTACCTGGGCGTCTCGTACGGCACCTACCTGGGCTCGCTGTACGCCGAGGAGTTCCCGCAGAACACCGGCCGGCTGGTCCTGGACGGCGCCGTCGACCCGGCCGCCGACGACCTGGACTCCGCCGTCAAGCAGCGGATCGGCTTCGAGACCTCCTTCGAGCACTTCGCCGCCGACTGCGTCGAGAACCACGCCGACGAGTGCCCGCTCGGCAGGGACAGGGACCAGGCCGCCAGGAAGGCCGCCGACTTCCTGGACGGCCTGATCGACCACCCGCTGCCCACCAAGGACGGCCGCAAGGTCGGCCGCGACCTCGCCTGGAACGGCGTCACCGCGGCGCTCTACGGCGACCAGGACCAGGACTGGAAGTACCTGCGGGCGGGCCTCGGCATGGCGATGACCATGAAGCGCGGCGACGTCCTGCTCGCCTTCTCGGACAGCTACCTCGAGCGCGACGAGAACGGCCACTACTCCCCGATGGAGTCGGCCCACACCGCGATCAGCTGCGCCGACGGGTCCGCCCCGGCCCCCTCGCCGGAGCGCGCCCAGGCTGCCGTGAAGGAGCTCCAGGAGAAGGCCCCGCTGCTGACCAAGGGCGTCACCGCCGAGGACTTCACCGACGCGGCCTGCCAGGGCTGGCCGTACCAGTCCCCCGAGAAGCCGCACACCATCCGGGCCGAGGGCGCGGCGCCCATCCTGGTGATCGGCACCACCGGCGACCCGGCCACCCCGTACGCCGCGGCCCAGGCCCTGGCCAAGGGCTTCGCCAAGGCCACTCTGCTGACCCGGGTGGGCGAGGGCCACGGCGCCTTCGGCAAGGGCAACACCTGTGTGAACCGGGCGCTGGAGGCCTACCTGACCGAGGGCACGATGCCGGCCGAGGGCACCCGCTGCTCCTGAGCCCCCGGCGGTGAACCGGGGGAAGGGAGGCGGGGAGGGCGACGACCGGAAGGCTTCAACGTCACAACTTGATAGCTCGTCCGGGTGAATTCCGCTCGCGCCCTCCCCAACTGATGACGGCTCAACTACCTTTGAGGCGCAACCTGCCGGCGCCGCGCGCCCCCGCAGGCCCCCATACTTCACCCGCTGCACCGCCCCACTCCCACCGGCACCTTCCCGCCCTCACGAGGAGGACCCGCTGGCCAGCGACATCCCGCCACAGCGGCTCGACGTCACGACCGAGCCGACCCTCCTCGGCCTGCACCGATTCAACGAGGCGGATGCCGGCGCCGCCGAGGAGGCCCTGCTCGCCTGCTGCGGCAGCCACCGCTGGGCCCTGCGGCTCACCGCCCACCGGCCGTACCCCGACATAGAGTCCCTGCTGGCCGCCGCCAGTGAGGCCTCCTACGACCTGCGCCCGGCCGACCTGACCGAGGCGCTGGCGGACGAGAGCTGGATGCCGCAGCCGCTGCTCGGCATGCGGGCGCCCGGCAGCCAGGCGGCGCACACCGCGCTGCGGGCCGCGCACGCCGCGTACGAGGCCCGGTTCGGCCACGTGTTCGTGGTCTGCCTGGACGGCGTCGAGCCGGAGGAGATGCTCGACACCGTGCTCTCCTCGATCCGCACCCGGCTGGCCAACGACCCGGACGAGGAGCGGCTGATCGCGGCGGACGAACTCCGGCGGATCGCCCTGACCCGGCTGGAACACCTGGTCGCCACCCACACGGAGGCCGGGGCCCACTGAGCCCCGGCTACTCCGGGCCGGCCTGCGCGGCGCGCAGCTTGGCCACCTGCCGACGGACGACCCGCTCGTCCGGGGCGCCGGCCGGTTCGGCGGCGACCCCGAAGGTGGTGAACAGCGCGAGGGCCGGCCCGACCCGGGCGAGCACGGCGCGCTGGGCCAGCACCGCGGTACCCGATTCATTCGTAAGGGTGAATCCGATCGCCGCGTCGGCCCCCTCGGGCGTAGGCGTGTCCTCCCGGTTCAGCCGGTGCCTGATGCGGATCGGCACCTTCCTCCCCGCCTTCTCGGCCGGCGGCGCCGGGGCGGCGGAGGTGAACGCGGCGCACCGGCCGAACAGCTTCTCCAGCTCCGCCTGCAGAGCGGCCGCCCGCCCGACCGGGTAGCCGAGCAGCCCGCCGTACACCTCGGCCCCGGGGTCGGCGGACCGCGCCACGCTCAGCTCGGTCTCCGCGTACGGGGGGCCGGGCGCCGGCGAGGCCGAGGCTGTTCCGGTGCCCGTGCCCGTGCCCGCCGCGACCGCGCCCGAGTCCGCCGAAGGAACCCGGGCCGGGGCCACCGCGTCGAGCAGCGGCTGACAGGCCGCGACGTCCGCGGCCTCCCGGCCGGCGTCCGCCCCGGTGCCACCGCGACCGGGCGCCATCAGCGTCACCGTGTACTCCGGCCCGAGGTCGGTGCCGACCACCGCGGCGGCCCGCAGCTCGTCCGCGGACAGCTCCCGGCCGCCCGGGAGGCGCCCCTCGGAGGGGCCGCCGACCGTGGTGCAGCCCACGGCGAGCAGCAGCAGACCGGCCAGGGCGGCGGGCGGACGGACGGTGCGGAATGGCACGGGCGCCTCGGCGGAGTGTCAGCGGACGGGAGTTCGCCACCGTAACGCAGTCGCCTGGTCACCCAACGCCACCACGAGGCGCCCGGTTCCTGCTCGGCTAGGCCAGAAGTGCCTGATTGATCACACCTGGGGGCCCCGGAGGCGGTTACCGAGAACGCGTCGATAGGATGCTCGCGGCCGGTGGACCGACCCGGCCGGGCTGACCGACACCGAAGCCGGCCGAGCCCCCAATCGCTTCCGGAGGGTTTTTCCGTGCCGGCTGGAACGCTGTACCGCGGCCGGGAAGGTATGTGGAGCTGGGTGGCTCATCGAGTCACCGGCGTCCTCATCTTCTTCTTCCTGTTCGCCCACGTCCTGGACACCGCCCTCGTGCGAGTGTCGCCGGAGTCCTACGACACCGTCATCCAGACGTACAAGACTCCCCTCGTGAACCTGATGGAGTACGGCCTGGTGGCCGCCATCCTGTTCCACGCGCTCAACGGCCTGCGCGTCGTCGCCGTGGACTTCTGGTCGAAGGGCCCGAAGTACCAGAAGCAGATGCTCTGGACCGTGGTCGGAGTCTGGGTCGTCCTGATGGCCGGCTCGTTCTACGGGATCCTGCAGCACACGCTGATCTCCTGGTTCGGGAAGTGAGCTGAGACATGTCCACGGAAATCTCCGACGCCGTCGTCGTGCCGTCCAAGCACGCGCACACCGGCAAGGGCCTCGGCACCGGGAACCCGGCCGACGCCTTCGTCATCGAGCCGCCGCGCCAGCGGACGGCGAAGACGCCGCGTCGCACCCGCACCAACTTCGAGATGCTGGCCTGGCTCTTCATGCGCCTGTCCGGTGTCGTCCTGGTCGTGCTGATCCTCGGCCACCTGCTGATCATGCTGGTCCTCGACGGAGGCGTCTCCAAGATCGGCTTCGCCTTCGTGGCCGGCCGCTGGGCCTCGCCGTTCTGGCAGGGCTGGGACCTCCTGATGCTCTGGCTCGCCATGCTGCACGGCGCCAACGGCATGCGGCAGGTCATCAACGACTACGCCGAGAAGGACTCGACCCGGCTCTGGCTCAAGGGGCTCATGGGTACCGCCACGGTCTTCACCGTGCTGCTCGGCACCCTGGTGATCTTCACCTTCGACCCCAACATCTGAGCCGCGAGCACCATCGACCATCGGCAGAGGCCAGAGGCGAGTTAACCCCCCATGCAGATTCACCAGTACGACACCGTCATCGTCGGCGCCGGCGGCGCCGGCATGCGTGCGGCCATCGAGGCCACGCAGCGCAGCCGCACCGCCGTCCTGACCAAGCTCTACCCCACCCGGTCCCACACCGGCGCGGCCCAGGGCGGCATGTGCGCCGCCCTCGCCAACGTCGAGGAGGACAACTGGGAGTGGCACACCTTCGACACGGTCAAGGGCGGTGACTACCTGGTCGACCAGGACGCCGCCGAGATCATGTGCAAGGAGGCCATCGACGCCGTCCTCGACCTGGAGAAGATGGGTCTGCCCTTCTCCCGCACCGAGCAGGGCCGGATCGACCAGCGCCGCTTCGGCGGTCACTCCCGCAACCACGGCGAGGCCCCGGTCCGCCGCTCGTGCTACGCGGCCGACCGCACCGGCCACATGATCCTCCAGACGCTGTTCCAGAACTGCGTCAAGCACGGCGTCGAGTTCTTCAACGAGTACTACGTCCTCGACCTGCTGATCAACGAGGGCAAGACGGCCGGCGTCGTCGCCTACGAGCTGGCCACCGGCGAGATCCACGTCTTCCAGGCCAAGTCGGTCGTGTTCGCCTCCGGCGGCACCGGCAAGATGTTCAAGGTCTCCTCGAACGCCCACACCCTCACCGGTGACGGCCAGGCGGTGGCCTACCGCCGCGGCCTGCCGCTGGAGGACATGGAGTTCTTCCAGTTCCACCCGACGGGCATCTGGCGCATGGGCATCCTGCTCACCGAGGGCGCCCGCGGCGAGGGCGGCATCCTGCGCAACAAGGACGGCGAGCGCTTCATGGAGCGCTACGCCCCGGTCATGAAGGACCTCGCGTCCCGTGACGTCTGCTCCCGCGCGATCTACACCGAGATCCGCGAGGGCCGCGGCTGCGGTCCCGAAGGCGACCACGTCTACCTGGACCTGACCCACCTGCCGCCGGAGCAGCTGGACGCCAAGCTCCCGGACATCACCGAGTTCGCGCGCACCTACCTCGGCATCGAGCCCTACACGGACCCGATCCCGATCCAGCCCACCGCGCACTACGCCATGGGCGGCATCCCGACCAACGTCGAGGGTGAGGTCCTGCGCAACAACACGGACGTCGTCCCGGGTCTGTACGCGGCCGGCGAGGTCGCCTGCGTGTCCGTCCACGGCGCCAACCGCCTGGGCACCAACTCGCTGCTGGACATCAACGTGTTCGGCCGTCGCGCGGGCATCGCCGCCGCCGACTACGCCAACGCCAACGAGTTCGTGCCGCTGCCGGAGAACCCGGAAGCGCTGGTCCAGGACATGGTCGAGAAGCTGCGCGAGTCGACCGGCACCGAGTCCGTAGGGCAGATCCGCAAGGAGCTGCAGGAGACCATGGACGCCAACGCGATGGTGTACCGCACGGGCGCCACCCTGAAGCAGGCGGTCGAGGACATCGCCGCGCTGAAGGAGCGCTTCAAGAACGTCTCGATCCAGGACAAGGGCTTCCGTTACAACACGGACCTGCTGGAGGCCATCGAGCTGGGCAACCTGCTCGACCTGGCCGAGGTGCTGGCGGTCTCCGCGCTCGCCCGCGAGGAGTCCCGCGGCGGTCACTACCGCGAGGACTTCCCGACCCGTGACGACGTGAAGTTCATGCAGCACACCATGGCGTACCAGGAGGTCGCCGCCGACGGCACCACCTCCATCCGCCTCGACTACAAGCCGGTCGTCACGACCCGCTACCAGCCGATGGAGCGTAAGTACTGATGAGCACTCCGACCGTGGAGAAGCACTCGGCCGCTCTGGACGCGGCCGAGGGTGGCATCGAGCTGATCACCGTCACCTTCCGGATCCGCCGGTTCAACCCGGAGGAGCACCCGGAGCCGGTGTGGGTCGACTACCAGCTGACGATGGACCCGAAGGAGCGCGTCCTGGACGCGCTCAACAAGATCAAGTGGGAGCAGGACGGCACCCTCACCTACCGCCGTTCCTGCGCGCACGGCATCTGCGGCTCCGACGCCATGCGGATCAACGGCCGCAACCGGCTGGCGTGCAAGACCCTGATCAAGGACGTCAACCCGGAGAAGCCGATCACGATCGAGGCCATCAAGGGCCTGACGGTCCTCAAGGACCTGGTCGTGGACATGGACCCGTTCTTCCAGGCGTACAAGGACGTCATGCCGTTCCTCATCACCAAGGGGAACGACCCGACCCGCGAGCGCCTCCAGTCCGCCGAGGACCGCGAGCGCTTCGACGACACCACCAAGTGCATCCTGTGCGCCGCGTGCACGTCGTCCTGCCCGGTGTTCTGGAACGACGGCCAGTACTTCGGCCCGGCCGCCATCGTCAACGCGCACCGCTTCATCTTCGACTCGCGCGACGAGGGCGCCGAGCAGCGCCTGGAGATCCTCAACGACCGTGAGGGCGTGTGGCGCTGCCGCACCACCTTCAACTGCTCCGAGGCCTGCCCGCGCGGCATCGAGGTCACCAAGGCGATCCAGGAAGTGAAGCGGGCGCTGGTCACCCGCCGCTTCTGATCCCCGCCTGACAACCCGAAGGCCCCGCCCGATCACTCGGGCGGGGCCTTCGTCGTCCGGCCCCCGCCAGGGGGGACCGACGGCGGCACCGGGGATTTCAGTCCACGGCGGGGCTGCGGCGGGTGGCGCGCAGGCCGCGGACGCCGATGGCGCCGACGGCGATGCCGAGGGCGAATGAGGTGACGGCGAGCAGGAGGTGGACCCAGAAGAAGGCGGTGGGCTGGGAGTGGTCGCCGTTCACGAAGGCCTGGCCGCCGGAGTCCTTCCACAGGTTCTTGACGAAGGTGGTCCAGATGATGACCGACCAGACGCCGAAGGCGGTCAGGAACCAGGAGGTACGGCGGCTGAGCTTCATGGGGCGGTCCTCGGCGGGGGGTGTGAAGGCGGTGTGCCTCCCAGTATGCGCGGGCCGCCGATCGGCGTACGACGGGCCCCTCCTGGGGACGATCCGCCCGGAGTGGCGGGCGGCCGGGGCCCGCAGTGGGTACGGTCGGCTGGTGCCAAATCCCCGTCACACGTTCGTTCAGCTGTGCGCCGCGGCCACCGCGGCCCTCCCGGTCCTGCTCGCCGCCCCGGCGGCGGTCGCGACCCCGCAGGCGCCGCCCCCGTCGACCGCGGTCGGCGGCGAGCGGCTGGGCCTGCCGGGGGTCCAGGTCAACGCGCTGCCGGGCGCCCCGGCGCTGCCGACGGACCTCACCGGCCAGTCCTGGATAGTCTCCGACGCCGCGTCAGGGGAGGTGCTGGCGGCCTACAACCCGCACCTCAGGCTGCCGCCGGCCAGCACCCTGAAGATCCTCTTCGCCGACACCGTGCTGCCCAAGTTCGACCGCAACGCGGTGCACAGGGTCGCGGACGAGGAGATCCAGAACATCGGACCCGGCAGCAGCCTGGTGGGCATCAAGGAGGACCTGGACTACCGGGTCGAGGACCTGTGGCGCGGCGTGTTCCTGAGCTCCGGCAACGACGCCGTGCACGTCCTGTCGCACATGAACGGCGGCATCCAGCAGACCGTCGCCGAGATGCAGGCCCGCGCCGACGCGCTGCAGGCGAGGGACACCAAGGTGATCTCCCCGGACGGCTACGACATGGACGGCCAGGTCTCCTCGGCGTACGACCTGTCGCTGTTCGCCCGCGCCGGGCTGCGCAACGCGGACTTCCGGACGTACTGCGCGACCCGGGACGCGATGTTCCCCGGCGCCGTCGACAGGAACACCGGCCAGCGCGGCAGCTTCGGGATCGCCAACACCGACCGGCTGCTGGGCAAGTACCCCGGCCTGATCGGGGTGAAGAACGGCACCACCACCAACGCCGGCTCGACCTTCGTCGGCGCCGCCGAGCGCGACGGGCGCACGCTCCTGGTGACGGTCATGCACCCGGCCGGCTACCAGAAGGTCTACGACGAGACGGCCGAGTTGCTGGACTGGGGCTTCGCCGCGGCCGGCAAGGTCAAGCCGGTCGGCAGGCTGGTCGACGAGCGGCCGGCCCGCGGCGCCCAGCCGACCGACCGGGCCGACGCCGGGACCACCGCCCCGGCCCCGCCGCCGCACCCCTCCCCCGCCGCGGACCGGCCCGCCGCGGCGGCCCCGGCCGCGGACGGCGGGCCCGGTCGGCTGGGCGCGGGCGGCTGGGCGGCCGTGGTCGCGGCGGGGGCCCTGGTCGCGGCGGGGGCCGTGGTGGTCCTGCGGCGCCGAGCGGGCCGCGGCGGGGACTGAGCCGCGGGGGTGCGGCCCTGCCTCAGCCGCGGGGCCGGGCAGCCTCCCCCGCCGCTTCCGCCTCCGCCGCCGACTCGTCGGCCGCCGCCAGCAGTGCCCGGCCGTGCGCCCTGGTCCGCTCCCGGGCGGCCTCCGGGTCGGCCGTCGCCGTCCAGGCCACGCAGTACATCAGCAGCCGGCAGACGAAGTTGATCCACAGCAGCAGCGCCACGGGCGTGGCGAAGGCCCCGTACAGGCTTCGCCCGGCGACCGAGCCGAGGTAGGAGGCGAGCAGCGCCTTCAGCAGTTCGAAGCCGACCGCGCCGATCAGCGCGCCGACCAGCAGGTCCCGGCGCCGCTGGCCGGTGATCCCGGGGAAGGGTGCCAGCAGGTAGGCGAAGAGCAGGGTGTCGCACCCTATGGCGATCAGCACGCCCACGCCGGTGAGCAGGTAGCCGCTGCCGAGGCCGATCTCCTCGGCGATCCGCCCGGCGAGCGTCGTCCCGGCGGCGGAGGCGGCCATCGAGAACAGCGACACCAGGCCGAGGCCGGCCAGCACCGCGACGTCCCAGGCCTTGCGCAGCACCGGGTTGGCCTCCTCCTCGGGCAGCTGCCAGAGGTCCCGGATCGAGGTGCGCATGGTGTCCACCCAGCCGAGGCCGGAGACCAGCAGCAGCGCCCCGCCGACCAGCCCGACCGTGCCCGCGTTGGCCACCAGGGACGGCAGGTCGAGCGCGTCCGAGATGCCCGGCAGCTGGTCGGAGATGCGCTTCTGCAGGTCGTTCACCTGGCTGCCGCTGAGCGTGGCCACGGCGACCGCCAGGCCCACCGTGAGCAGCGGGAAGAGCGCGAGGAAGCCGAAGAAGGTGACCGCGCCGGCCAGCCGGTTGCCGCGGGCGGCGGTGAAGTACTCGTACACCCGGTACGGGCGGCTGCGCAGCGCCCGGGCCACCAGCGGGCCGACGACCGGAAGGCGGGTCAGGAAGTCCACCCGACCGGTTATACCGGGCCGTCCCCCGAACGGCCGTCAGACACGGACCTTGGGCGGTGTCCGGCGGTCGACCAGCCGGCGGGCCCGGGCGAGGGCCCGGACGGCCTGGTAGGCGCCGTAGCGGCCGTGGCTGAGCAGCTCGGTGCGCACGCCCTCCACGCCGGCCGGCGGGCGGTAGCCGGCCGGACGCAGCCGGGCGCAGTGCGCGGCGGCGCGGCGGAAGTACTCGCGGCGGTCGCGGGGCGGCACCCGGCCGGGCTTGGCGACCACGGTGTTGAGGTGGTGCAGCATCTTCCCGTAGACCACCGGGCGCCAGCGGTCCAGGTCGGGGCGGCGGTCGAGGAAGGCGAAGACCAGGTCGTACTGGGCGAACACGTCGAAGTGCTTGCGGCTGGCGGTGGCCAGGATGTTGCCGCCCTCCTGGCGCTGGCGGTAGTGCACGCCGATCCGGTCGAGCAGGGTGATGGTGGCGGCGGCGAGCAGCGCCGGGTACGTCCAGGGGGTGTCCTCGTAGTAGCCGGCCGGGAAGACCAGCTGCTGCTCGGTGATGAAGGCGCGGCGGTAGGCCTTGTTCCAGACGACCTGGAGCAGGTCGAGCAGGTCGGGGCGGGCGGCGAGGTCGAAGACGTCCGGGGAGGCGGCGCCGAAGACGTGGGCCGAGGCGGCCCGGGTGATCCGGCCGTCGGCGTAGGTGCGGGCGTAGTCGTAGACCAGGACGTCCGGGTCACCGGTGGCGGCGAGCCGGTCGTCGACGGCCTTCAGCAGGCCGGGGGTGAGGGTGTCGTCGCTGTCGAGGAAGACCACGTAGTCGCCGGTGGCGACCTCCAGGCCGGCGTTGCGGGCGCGGCCGAGGCCGACGTTCTCCGGCAGGTGCAGCACCCGCACCCGGGGATCGGCGGCGGCCGCCTCGTCCAACAGGGCGCCGCAGCCGTCCGGGGACCGGTCGTCCACCGCGATCAGCTCGACGTCGGGGCCGCCCTGGCCGAGGACCGAGTCGAGGCACTCGGCGAGGTAGTCCTGGACCTGGTACACGGGGACGATCACGCTGAAGCGGGGCACGGGGCCCAAGCCTAGTGGCCCGGGGAGGGCCCGGAGCCCGGAGGTAGGATCGGGGCGCACGTACGCACCGATTCGATGTGCGGCCAGGCCCTCACCGGGCTGCCACGCTCCTCCCGAGAAAGGCCTGCGTAGCCGATGGCTCCCCGCCTCTCCATCGTCGTCCCGATCTACAACGTCGAGCGTTACCTCGTCGAATGCCTCGACTCGATCGCCGCCCAGACCTTCACGGACTTCGAGTGCGTCATGGTCGACGACGGTTCGAAGGACGACAGCGCGGCCCTGGCCGACGCGTACGCGGCCAAGGACTCGCGGTTCCGGCTGGTCCGCCAGGTGAACAAGGGCCTCGGCGCGGCCCGCAACACCGGCATCCGGCACATCGACCCGGACTCCGAGTTCCTGTGCTTCGTGGACAGCGACGACTCGATGCCGCCCAGCGCGTACGAGCTGATGATCAACACGCTGGACGAGACCGGCTCGGACTTCTGCACCGGCAACGTGCTGCGGTTCCGCGCGGTGGGCTACTACCAGTCCGGCGGCCACGTGAAGCCGTTCAAGGTGACCAAGCTCAAGACCCACATCACCGAGATCCCGGCGCTGGTCACCGACCGCACCGCGTGGAACAAGATGTACCGCCGGTCGTTCTTCGACGCGGCCGGCCTGCTGTACCCCGAGGGCATCCTGTACGAGGACGCGCCGGTCAGCGTGCCGCACCACTACCTGGCCAAGAGCGTGGACGTGCTCTCCGAGCCGATCTACCACTGGCGCGAGCGCGAGGTCGGCGAGATGTCGATCACGCAGATGCGCACCAACCCCAAGGGCCTGATCGACCGGGTCGCCTCGGTCGAGCTGGTCCGCGGCTGGCTGAAGAAGCAGACCGAGCCGCGTTTCGCCCAGTACCTGCGCTCCTACGACGAGAACACCCTCGTCGAGGAGATCCCGATGTTCTTCTGGTCCGTCGTGGACGGCGACAAGGAGTACCGGGACGCCTACGTCCAGCACGTCAGCCGGCTGCTCCGGGCGATCGGCCCCGAGCAGGTCCGCAAGCTGCGCGCGCCGCTGCGGCTGAAGTACCACCTGACCCTGGCGGGCCGGGTGGACGAGCTGGTCGAGCAGATCAAGTACGAGGGCGAGAGCGGCGGCGGCGTGCAGGCCCGCGGTCTGCTGCGCCCGTACGCGGACTACCCGTTCCTGCGCGGCGGCCGCAAGAGCGTGCCGGCCGGCGTGCTCAAGCTGGACAACTCGCTGGTCATGCGCAGCCGGCTGTACGAGAGCGCCTGGGTGGGCGGGAAGCTCCAGCTGACCGGGCACGCGTACCCGGAGCAGCTGGGCGCGGCGGCCAAGCACGACATGGTCCGCACGCTGGTGCTGCGCGAGGCCAAGGGCCGCCGGGTGGTCGCGGTGCCGATGAAGACCCAGTACAGCCCCGAGGCCACGGCGAGCTGCAACCACGACCTGTACAGCTGTGACTGGTCCGGCTTCACCGTCAGCCTGGACCCGAAGAAGCTCAAGCACCGGGGCCGGTGGAAGGACGGCCACTGGCGCGTCCTGGTGGCCGGCGCGGGCAAGGGCGGGGTGTACAAGGGCCGGATCTCGGCCGGTTGGAGCGACACCGCCGAGTACCTCCCGAGCCACTGGGTCGAGCCGGACGTACGGATCGTGCCGTGGGTCCGGGACAACTTCGTCTACCTGCACGTGGAGACGGTCAAGGCCCGGGTGACCGGCCTGGCCGCGCAGGGCGGCCGGGTGGAGGTCTCCGGCGCCGCCCGTTCCGGGGCGAGCTTCGTCGGGGCCCGGCTGCGGCTCACCCACGTCGAGTCGGACCGCGAGCTGTCCTTCCCGCTGGAGCTGGGCACGCCGGTCGGCACGCTGCAGCCGTTCACGGCCTCCGTCCCGGTGGCCGAGCTGACCGCCGTCCGCGAGGCCTGGGCCGAGCTGGACCCGCTGGCCGCCGGGCGCAGCCGCGACCGCTGGGACAGCGCGCTGCTGCTGGCGGACGGCAGCGTCGTCCGGCTGGCCTGGGACGACCGCAACGCGCCCGAGCCGCTGCACCTGCCGCTGGCCCAGTCGTCGCCGAGCGAGCCGCGCCGGGCCCTCTACTCCAAGCCCTCCCCGGGCGGTCACCTGCAGCTCTGCGACCAGCTGCTGCAGCCGCTGGTGGACGAGGTGTCCGCGCGCGGCGCCGACGGCTTCCTGCTGGCCGGCTCGTTCCCGCTGCCCGGCGCCCACCGCTGGGAGCTGGTGGTCCGGCACCACTGGCGCGAGGAGGAGCACGTCTACCCGGTGGAGATCTCGGACGGCCGGTTCCGCACCGCGCTGCCCGCCGTGCCGACCGCCTCCTTCGCCGGCCGGGTGCCCCTCGCCGCCGGCACCTGGAACGTCTTCTTCCGCCCGGTCGGCGTGCCGGCGGCCGTCCTGCCGAAGGCCTGGGCACTGATCAGCCCGGACTGCTTCGGCTCGCTCCCGCTGGAGGTGGAGTCCCGCGGCAAGCGGATCGTGCTGGAACGGCGCTACCACGACGGGCTCTCGCTGGAGTCGCACTCGGCGCTGCTGCCCGAGGAGCGGGCCGGCTACCGCCAGCGGCTGCTGCGCAGCGACCACTACCCGGCCGCCCGGCGCCTGCCGGTGCGGGACACCGTGCTGTACAACGCCGGGCACGGCAGCGTGTACGCCGACTCGCCGAAGGCGATCCACGAGGAGCTGGTCCGCCGCGGCCTGCCGCTGGAGCACCTGTGGGGCAACGACGACCTGCAGGCCGACCTGCCGCAGTCGGTGACCCCGGTCCGGCTCTGGAGCCCGGAGTGGTTCGACGCGCTGGCGACCGCGAAGTACATCGTCACCAGCACCCACCTGCCCGACTTCTTCGTCCGCCGGCCCGGCCAGGTGGTCGTGCAGACCTGGCTCGGCACCCCGCTGAAGCAGATCGGCCTCGACTTCGAGAAGGTCTGGTTCACCGACTCCAACTACCTCAAGAGCCTGACCCGCGAGGTCCCGAACTGGAACCTGCTGGTGGCCGGGAACACCTGGTCGGCCCCGATCCTCAAGCGCGCCTTCGACTTCAAGGGCGAGATCCTGGAGAGTGGTTCGCCCCGCAACGACCTCCTGTTCGCGGCCGACCGGGAGAAGACCGCCGAGCAGGTCCGCGAGCGGCTCGGCCTGCCCGAGGGCAAGAAGGTCGTGCTGTACGCGCCCACCTGGCGGGAGGACCGGCGGCGGCCGAACGGCGGCTACCAGATCGACCTGCGGATCGACCTGGCGGCGGCCAAGGCCGCGCTCGGCGATGACCAGGTGCTGCTGGTGCGCCGGCACAGCCTGATGTGCGGCCAGATCCCGGGCGCCGGCAACGGCTACATCTGGGACGTGGGCAGCTACCCCGACATGGCGGAGCTGCTGCTGATCGCCGACGTGCTGGTCACCGACTACTCGGCGAGCGTGTTCGACTTCGCCTCCACCGGCAAGCCGATGCTCTTCTTCACCCACGACCTGGAGCACTACCGGGACAACCTGCGCGGCTTCAGCCTGAACTTCGAGGCCGAGGCGCCCGGTCCGCTGCTGGCCACCTCGGAGGAGCTGGTCGCCGCGCTCGGCCGGGTGGACGAGGTCGCGGCCGAGTACGCCGACAAGGCGGCCGCGTTCCGCGAGGCCTACTGCGACCTGGACGACGGCAAGGCCTCCGCCCGGGTGGTCGACGCGATGCTCCGGATGGAGTAGCCCGACCAGAGCCCATCAGGCATCGATCGGGGGCCAACCCGGGCCGTCCGGTCAGGCACCCACTGAGGCGCCCGGCGCGAACCGCGCCGGGCGCCTCGTGGCGTCCGGTTCCGCGTCGGCCTTCTCGAAGGACGAGGGGACGGGGAAGTACGCCCTGAGGAAGGCGGTCACGGCTGCCTCCTGCTCCGCCGGGGAGAGCAGGTCACGGGTGCCGTCGGCCAGGCAGAAGTAGTCCGCCCAGCGCTCCTCGTGCAGCGCCGCGAGCCGGGCGAGGTCCTCGGTGCTGTCGGTGACGAAGTATCCGTCGTACAGGCGCCCCTCCACCGCGCGGGCGGTGGCATGGGCGTAGTGGACGGCCAGGGTGACCGGCGCGAGGTCGGTGGCCGAGCGGAACGGCGAGTGGACGGTGCCGCGGAGTTCGGCGGCGAACCGCTCCGCGCTCTCCGCCAGCACGCTGCGCCGCAGGGGGTGCGGCGCGTGCTTGAGCGTGCGTGGGTAGGTCCGCCCGATGGCGGCGGCCAGGGCGGCCCGGGTGTTCTTCTGGGCGGCGACGTACACCGATTCGCCGGGCTTGGGCTCGCCGGGCGGGATGGTCCGGTCGTCAGGGAAGTACCGGGGCATTCCGTTGCCGAGGAAGAAGTCCTCGGGCACCAGTGCCCGGCCGAGGAAGACGTCGTCATTGACGTACAGGAAGTGCTCGGCGAGCCCGGGGATCAGGTGCAGCCGGGTTTCGATGGCATGGGAGTTGAACACCGGTCCGGCACCGGTGCCCGCGAACAGGTCGCGGTGCGAGATCACGGTCAGGCCGGGCCGTGTGGGGTCCAGCCAGTGCGGCAGCTGGTCGTCGGTGATCAGGAAGGTCCGGCGGATCCACGGAGCGTACGAGGCGAGTGCGCGCAGGCAGTACCGCAGCTCGTCGCGGTTGCGGAAGCGCTGGTCGGCGTCGCCCGCGATGCCGCTGGCGGCCATGCCGTCCTCCGGCGCGATCGGCGCGATCGGCGTGGCCGGCGTGGCCGGTCCGACCGACAGGGGCGACAGGGGCGACAGGGTCGACGTGGCCGGGTGGCGGGCCACCCGGGCGCGAGCGGCGGCGCGGCGTTCCTGCCAGGCGGGGTCGCCGTCGTCGACCCAGGTGATCACGACGTCGATCGGGAAGCGGACCTGGTCCGGCAGGACGGTGGCGAAGGCGTCCAGCAGCGGATAGCCGCGGTCGGCGACGGTCGTGGTCGCGGTGGCCTCCAGCGAGGGCACCCACCAGCCGAACGGGGTTTCGCCGATCGAGGCGATCGCGCCCTCCGAGGGCGCGGCGGAGTCCCAGAACTCGACGTCGCACCCCACCTCGGGCCCGTACAGCACGGTGTCGATCACGGCCGGCCGATAGATCCGCACGCCCTTCACCCGGTCCGCCGGCGCCACCGGCTCGTCGACGGCGCCCGCCCGGCCGGAGCCGCTCGCCTCGGCAGCCCAGAGGTCCTCCAACTCAGTCACTGCAGTGGGCAGTTGCTCGGCCAGGACGGTGCCGAGAGTGCGGCCGTGCTCCAGCAGGTCCGCGTAGACCGCTTGCCCGGCGAAGGCGGAGGCGAGGGCCTTCAGCACCGCCGCCCGGACGCCCGGGGCGATCGCCAGCCGGTGCCGCGGATGCCGGTCGGGCACGATGCCGTGCGCGATGCCGCGCACCGCCAACGCGTCGGCCACCTCGGCCAGGTTGCCGTCGCGACGGGCGCCGGGCAGCAGGTGCCGGCGCGACTCGGCGATGCGGCCCCGGAACCGGGTGACACCGGGGAGCGAGCCGAGCAGTTCCTCCTCGCGCGCGTACCGCGCCCGCTCCAGCCGCTCCAGCGCCGAGACGTCCCGCCGCTGCGCCGACCGGTCCGGCTCCGGCGGCGCGGATCCGGGCCGCCCGCCGCCGGATGACCAGCGGCGGCGCACCCAGGCGGCCGGCAGGCGGACGGCGGCGGAGAGGGTGGTCCGGCCGATGGACACGGATTATCGCTCCCGTGGGGACGGTTGCCGGGGGGAATGGCGCCGGAATGCCCGAAAGTCGGTTCGATGACCGGGTCTTTCCGATCGGGATGAGTCCGGAGATCCAGATGTCATCCGCAGATCGTATGCGGCGAACCGCCCCTTCCTCCAAGCCGCGATATCACTGTCATACATTCATTCGACGCCGATGCGGAAAGCCGCACAGGTGATCGTTTGATCCGACGGAAATGGAGCGCGGCTGAGCTCCATATCCTCACGGAAAGCTGAAAGAACAAGCCGGTGACAGGTCAGAAGACGATGAGAGAAAGGCCCCCACCACCACGGGAAGCGAAACCGAGGAAGCCGGCTGACGCCAGGCCGGTTCAGGAGAACGCGTAGCCGCGCCAGGGCCGCCAGACCTCGTCCGCGTCGAAGCGGGAGAGAGAGAAGCCCGGGACGGTGAAGGAGGCCCGGAAGCCGCGCGCCTGCTCGTACGCCTGGTCCAGGACGTCGTCCGGCAGGCCGTGCGCGACAGTCACGTGCGGGTGGTACGGGAAGGCCAACTCGCGGGCCAGCGGGCCGGAGCGGACGTCCGCCTCCAGCAGCCGGCACTCCTGCGCGCCCTCCTCGACCCGGACGAACACCACCGGGGAGACCGGGCGGAAGGTGCCGCCGCCGCGCAGCAGCATCCGGAACGGCCGGTGCGCTGCCGCCACCGCCGCGAGGTGCTCCTCGATCTTCGGCAGCGCCTCGGCCGGCACCTCGGTCGGCGGCAGCAGCGTGACGTGCGTCGGTATCGAGCGTGCCTGCGGGTCGCCGTGCCCGGCCCGGGTGTCCTGGATCAGCGTCCCGTACGGGTCCGGCACGCTCACGGACACACCGATGGTGACGACCTCCGGGAGGTCGTCACCACCGGGCAGGCGTGTGAGGGGAGTCACCGCTTGGCGGCCGGGAGGAAGCCGATCCGGTCGTACACCGTCGCCAGCGTCTCGGAGGCCACCGCGCGGGCCTTCTCGGCACCGATCGCGAGCACCCGGTCCAGCTCGGCCGGGTCGTCCAGGAAGCTGCGGGTGCGCTCCTGGAAGGGAGTGACCCACTCGGTGAACAGCTCGGCCAGCTCGGTCTTGAGGGCGCCGTACATCTTGCCCTCGAAGTGCGCGACCAGCTGCTCGACGGACTGGCCGCTGAGCGCGGAGTGGATGCGCAGCAGGTTGGAGACGCCCGGCTTCTGCTCCTCGTCGTAGGAGACGACGGTGCCGGCGTCGGTCACCGCGCTCTTGAACTTCTTGGCGCTGGCCTTCGGGTCGTCCAGCAGGCTGACCAGGCCCTTGGGCGAGGACGCCGACTTGCTCATCTTGACGGCGGGGTCCTGCAGGTCCTGGATCTTCGCCGTCTCCTTGAGGATGTACGGCTTCGGGATCGTGAACGTCGGGGCGTAGCGCGAGTTGAACCGCTCCGCGATGTCGCGGGTGATCTCCACGTGCTGGCGCTGGTCCTCACCGACCGGGACGGCGTCGGCCTGGTAGAGCAGGATGTCCGCGATCTGCAGGATCGGGTAGGTGAACAGGCCGACGGTGGTGCTGTCGGCGCCGTACCGGGAGGACTTGTCCTTGAACTGGGTCATCCGGGAGGCCTCGCCGAAGCCGGTGAGGCAGTTCATCACCCAGGCGAGCTGCGCGTGCTCGGGCACGTGCGACTGGACGAACAGGGTGCAGTGCTCCGGGTCCAGACCGGCGCCGAGCAGCTGGGCGGCGGAGACGCGGGTGTTCTGGCGCAGGGTCACCGGGTCCTGGGGGACGGTGATCGCGTGCAGGTCGACGACCATGTAGAAGGCGTCGTTGTCCTTCTGCAGGTCGACCCACTGGCGCACCGCGCCCAGGTAGTTGCCGAGGTGGAACGAACCGGAGGTGGGCTGGATGCCGGAGAGCACCCGGGGACGGTCCTTGACCGGACCAGTGACCGCTGCGTTGACCATGCGGGCCATTGTTCCAGTTCCACCGGTCGCTCAGGAAACCTCCGCCCCCGCGGGCTCGGCCGGTGTGACGGCACTCACCCTCACCCGGGCGATCCGCCGGCCCTCCACCTTGGCCACCGTCAGCAGCACCGCTCCGCCCCCGCGGAGCGGGACGCGGGCCTGGTCGCCGTCCCTGGGCAGCCGGCCGAGCGAGGCGACCAGGCAGCCGGCCACCGTCTCGTACGGGCCCTCGGGCAGGGTGACGCCGGTCTCCTCCTCGAAGTCGCCGAGGTTGAGCAGGCCGTCCAGTTCGATGCCGCCGCCGGCCAGCCGGCGGGTGGTGGCCGTCTCCGGCCGGTCGTACTCGTCCCGGATCTCCCCGACCACCTCTTCGACGAGGTCCTCCAGGGTGACGATCCCGGCGGTGCCGCCGTACTCGTCGACCACGATGGCCAGGTGGTGGCCCTCCCGGCGCATCTCGCCCATCGCCTCCAGCACCCGCTTGGTGCCGGGGAGCAGCTTGACCGGACGGGCGAGGTCGCGGACCTTGACGGCCTGCTCGCCGCGGGCGCCGTAGAGGTCCCGGACGTGGACGAAGCCGACCACGGCGTCGGCGCTGCCCTCGACCACCGGGTAGCGCGAGTGCGGCGAGGTCTCGGCCTGGTGCCGTACCGCGTTCAGCGGGCGCTCGGCGTCGAGGAAGGTCACCTCCGTGCGCGGGACCATCACCTCGCGCAGCTGGCGCTCCCCGGCGGCGAACACGTCGGCGATCAACGCCCGTTCATCGCTGCCCAGTTCGGTGTTGGCCGCGACCAGGCCGCGGAGCTCCTCGGAGCTCATCGAGCCGCGCCCGGCCGCCGGGTCGCTGCCGAGCAGCCGGACCATCAGATTGGTGGAGTGGCCGAGCAGCCAGATCGCCGGACGCAGCGCCACGGACATCACGTCCACCACGGGGGCGGCGACCACCGCGATGGACTCGGCGCGCTGCAGGCCGATCCGCTTGGGGGTGAGCTCGCCGAGCACCAGCGAGACGTAGCTGATCACCAGGGTGAGGCCGACCAGGGCGACCGCGTCGGCCACGCCATCGGACAGCCCGGCCCGGACGAACAGCGGGGCGACCTTGCCGGACAGGGTGTCGGCGCCGAAGGCGGCGGACAGGAAGCCCATGCAGGTCACGCCGACCTGGACGGCGGCCAGGAAGCGGTTCGGGTCGGCGGCCAGGTGCGCGGCGCGGGCCGAGCGACGGGTGCCCTGCCCCTCCAGCGCCCGGATCTGGCCCTCGCGCAGCGAGATCAGGGAGATCTCGGCGACGTTGAACAGTCCGCCCAGCAGGATGAAGACGAGGACGAGCGCGGCGTCCCCGAGTGTTTCGTTCACAGCGGGCCAGTGTAGGTGGCCGGTGCGGACGAGACGCCGGACACGGCGGCGGCCCGCCGCCTCCCGGTCGCGGAAGGGGGCGGGCCGCCGGAACGGACCGGGCGGGCGGGGCTCAGATGAGGCCGAGCTCCTGGACCGCGTCGCGCTCCTCGGTCAGCTCCTTGACCGAGGCGTCGATGCGGCCGCGGGAGAAGTCGGAGATCTCCAGGCCCTGGACGATCTCGAACTTGCCGTCCTTGGTGGTGACCGGGAAGGAGGAGATCAAGCCCTGCGGAACGCCGTAGGAGCCGTCGGAGACGACACCCATGGAAGTCCAGTCGCCCTCGGCGGTGCCGTTGACCCAGGTGTACACGTGGTCGATGGCGGCGTTGGCGGCCGAGGCGGCCGAGGAGGCGCCGCGGGCGTCGATGATGGCGGCGCCGCGCTTGGCGACGGTCGGGATGAAGTCGTTCTCCAGCCAGGCCTGGTCGCTGCCGACGGCCTCGAAGGCCGGCTTGCCGGCGACCTCGGCCTGGAAGATGTCCGGGTACTGGGTGGCGGAGTGGTTGCCCCAGATGGTGACGCGCTTGATGTCCGAGACCAGGGCGCCGGTCTTGGCCGACAGCTGGCCGACGGCGCGGTTGTGGTCCAGGCGGGTCATCGCGGTGAAGCGCTCGGCCGGGACGTCCGGGGCGTTGCGCTGGGCGATCAGGGCGTTGGTGTTGGCCGGGTTGCCGACGACCAGGACCTTGATGTCGTCCGCGGCGTGGTCGTTGATGGCCTTGCCCTGCGGGCCGAAGATGCCGCCGTTGGCCTGCAGCAGGTCGCCGCGCTCCATGCCGGCGGTGCGCGGACGGGCGCCAACCAGCAGCGCGACGTTGGCGCCGTCGAAGGCCTCGTTCGGGTTGTCGGTGATCGTGATGTCCCGCAGCAGCGGGAAGGCGCAGTCGACGAGCTCCATCGCGGTGCCCTCGGCGGCCTTGAGGCCCTGCGGGATCTCCAGGAGGCGCAGGTTCACCGGCACGTCGGCACCGAGCAGGTGGCCCGAGGCGATGCGGAAGAGCAGCGCGTAGCCGATCTGGCCGGCGGCTCCGGTGATGGTGACGTTGACGGGGGTGCGGGTCATTTCTACCTTCTCCAGCAAATCGCCAGGTGCCCCAGGCACACCGGCACTGGAGCCAGGATGATCTCTCGACGTCGAGAGACCGGCGTCAGGTTATCGCAAAGGGAAGCGTACGCCGCGTGTGCGGGCGTGGCTGATGCGTCACAGAACCCCGCTCCCCGGAAACGGGGACGGGGGCGCACGATCGCCCCGCCGCGACCGGAACGGAACGCGCCCGCGGCCCGGGCCGGATCACCGGACGGGGCCGCGGGCGCGCGCGGGCTCAGTGCTTGGGCCGGCCGATCAACTGGCCGATGTTGTCGAGCAGCGGGATCTCCAGCCACGGGTTCGGCTGCGCCACCAGGGTCAGCAGCACGATCGAGGCGCCCAGGAAGGCCAGCACGAGCACGTCGGTGAAGCGGCTGCGCACCGCCAGCATCCCGACCTCGGGCAGCACCAGCCGCAGCACGGCGCCGAGCAGCACCCCGGTGCCGAGGATCAGCAGCCCGTACTTGAAGCCGTCCTTGAAGTCGGCGAACCAGGTGACCGCGAGACCGGCACCGACCACCGACAGGACCAGCGTTATCGGCCACTGCCGGACCGGCAGGGCGTGGTCGCGCCCGAGGGCCGGGGCCGCGCCCTCGGGCGGCAGGGTTCCGGTGGTCTTGACCGGCCTGCGCCGGGACCGCGCCGGTCGCGGTTCAGTCATGCTCGCCGTCCCTCCGGGGTCAGACGCCGGAGCGGCGCTCGGCCGCCTCGACGATGTTGTTGAGGAGCATCGCGCGGGTCATCGGGCCCACGCCGCCGGGGTTCGGCGAGATCCAGCCGGCCACCTCGGCCACGCCCGGGTGCACGTCGCCGACGATCTTGCCCTCGCTGCGGCTGACGCCCACGTCCAGCACCGCCGCGCCCGGCTTGACGTCCTCCGGCTTGACCAGGTGCGGCACGCCCGCGGCGGCCACGATGATGTCGGCCTTGCGCAGGTGCGCGCCGAGGTCGCGGGTGCCGGTGTGGCACAGGGTCACGGTGGCGTTCTCGCTGCGGCGGGTCAGCAGCAGGCCGATCGAGCGGCCGACGGTGATGCCGCGGCCGACCACGACCACCTCGGCGCCGTCGATCTCGACGTCGTGGCGGCGCAGCAGCTCGACGATGCCCAGCGGGGTGCACGGCAGCGGGCCCTCGATGCCCAGGGCGAGCCGGCCCAGCGAGGTCGGGTGCAGGCCGTCGGCGTCCTTGTCCGGGTCCATCAGCTCCAGGACGGGGTTCTGGTCCAGGCCCTTGGGCAGCGGCAGCTGCACGATGTAGCCGGTGCAGGACGGGTCGGCGTTGAGCTCGCGGACGACGTTCTCGACGTCCTCCTGGGTCGCCGTGGCGGGCAGCTCGCGCTGGATCGAGGCGATGCCGACCTCGGCGCAGTCCTTGTGCTTCCCGTTGACGTACCAGCGGCTGCCCGGGTCGTCGCCGACCAGGACGGTGCCGAGGCCGGGCGTGACGCCCTTCGCCTTGAGGACCGCCACGCGGGCGGCGAGTTCGGACTTGATCGCGGCGGCGGTGGCCTTGCCATCGAGAATCTGGGCAGTCATGACCCCATTCTCCCGGATCGCGACCGGCCTCCGTACCGGGGCCGCTGCGGCGACCGGACGGGTACGGAAGGTCCGCACCACATTGCGGTTGCGCCACAGTCTTGGCCCGGCCCGTGGAACCGGCTGGACACGGTACTGCCGTCCGGACGACGATATGCGGGCATCCCCTGCCGCGACCCGGCCCGGTGACGGGCCGACGGATCCCACGGCGGGGGCGTACCCGGGGGAAAGAGCCAGTGATCCGACCACAGCAGACCGAGCAGCCGCCCGACCGCCACGGCGCCGTCCTCGCCGTGCCGCGCCCGTCCCGGCCCGCGCTCGCCCGTTCCTCGTCTCACTGCTGAGCCGGCCCGCGCCCGTCACCGCCGCCGGGCTGTCACTGTGCTCCGATACCGTCCCGTTCCGTCGTCGACCCGACTCGCCGGCCGCAACCGGGTCCTCCGCCGTCCCGTCCCCGCGTCCCGCAACTGCCCGGAGGCATCCATGACGTACCCGCCCGACCCGAACAACCCGTACGGCCAGCCGCCCGCGCCGGGCTACGGCTACCCGCAGCAGGCCCCGCCGCCCGCCCCGGGGTACGGCTACCCGCCGGCCGCGCCGGCCTACGGCTACCCGCCGGCCGTTCCGCAGACCATGCCGGGCCTGGTGATGACGGCCCGGGTGCTGCTGTTCATCGTGGGCGGCGTGCAGACGGTCCTCGCGGTCATCTACCTGATCATCGGGGCTGCCGCCAAGGACGCCACCAACAGCATCAAGCACACGACCAGCGACAACCCGTTCACCGCGATGGGCGACGCCGCCGCCAGCGTGATCATCATCGTCGCCGTCCTGTTCGCGCTCTTCGCCGCGCTCTCCATCACGCTCGGCGCGAAGTTCGGCAAGGGCGGCAACACCGTCCGGGTCACCACCATCGTGTACGGCTCGCTCGGCGGCCTGGTCGGCCTGCTGATCCTGCTGGGCGCCATCTCCGCCGGCACCGCCGTGGGCCTGGTGATGGCCTTCCTGTGGCTGGCGATCAGCATCATATGGATCACCGCGATGTGCGTCCGGGACGGCGTCAACTGGTTCAACCGCCCGCGGTACTGACCGGACGGCACGGACCACGGCGAAGCGGCCCGGCTCCCTCCTCGGAGGGGGCCGGGCCGCTTCGTGCCACTCGGTGGAATCAGTGGAAGAAGTGCCGCGCGCCGGTGAAGTACATCGTCACGCCCGCCTTGGCGGCCGCCTCGACGACCTGCTCGTCGCGGATCGAACCGCCCGGCTGCACGATCGCCTTCACGCCCGCGGCGATCAGGATCTCCGGGCCGTCCGGGAACGGGAAGAAGGCGTCCGAGGCCGCGTACGAGCCCGCGGCCCGCTCGCCGGCCCGCTCGACCGCGAGCTTGCAGGAGTCGACCCGGTTGACCTGGCCCATGCCGACGCCGACCGAGGCACCGTCCTTGGCCAGCAGGATGGCGTTGGACTTGACGGCCCGGCAGGCCCGCCAGGCGAAGGCCAGCTCGGCCAGCTCGGCCTCGGGGAGCGCTTCGCCGCTGGCCAGCGTCCAGTTCGCCGGGTCGTCACCCTCGGCCTGCAGCCGGTCGGCGTCCTGGAGCAGCACGCCGCCGGAGATCGGGCGGACCTCCTGGCGGTTGGCCGGGGCCTCCGGGGCGAGCAGCACCCGCAGGTTCTTCTTGCGGGCCAGCACCTCGACCGCGCCCTCCTCGTAGCCGGGGGCCACGACGACCTCGGTGAAGATCGGGGCGATCTGCTCGGCCAGCTCGACGGTGACCAGGCGGTTGACCGCGATCACGCCGCCGTACGCGGAGACCGGGTCGCACTCGTGCGCCTTGCGGTGCGCCTCGACGACGTCGGCGCCGGTCGCGATGCCGCACGGGTTGGCGTGCTTGATGATCGCCACGGCCGGCTCCGCGTGGTCGTACGCGGCGCGGCGGGCGGCGTCGGTGTCGACGTAGTTGTTGTACGACATCTCCTTGCCGTGCAGCTGCCGCGCGCCGGCCAGGCCGCCCGTGCCGTCGCTGTACAGCGCGGCGCCCTGGTGCGGGTTCTCGCCGTAGCGCAGCACGTCCTGCCGCTCCCAGGTGCCGCCAAGGAACTCGGGGAAGCGCTCGTCGCTCGGGGCGTAGCCGGCCTCGAACCAGGAGGCGACGGCCACGTCGTAGGCGGCGGTGTGGGCGAACGCGGCACCGGCCAGGCGCTTGCGGGTGGCCAGGTCGAAGCCGCCTTCCTGAACGGCCTTCAGCACGTCGGCGTAGCGGGCCGGGTCGACCACGACGGCCACCGAGGGGTGGTTCTTGGCGGCGGCGCGGACCATGCTCGGGCCGCCGATGTCGATCTGCTCGACGCACTCGTCCGGGGTGGCGCCGGAGGCGACGGTGGCCTTGAACGGGTAGAGGTTGACCACGACCAGGTCGAAGGGCTCGACGCCCAGTTCGGCCAGCTGCGCGCGGTGCGACTCCAGCCGGAGGTCGGCCAGCACGCCGGCGTGCACCCGGGGGTGCAGCGTCTTCACGCGGCCGTCCAGGCACTCCGGGAAGCCGGTCAGCTCGGAGACCTCGGTCACCGGGACACCGGCGGCGGCGATCCGGCCGGCGGTGGAGCCGGTGGAGACGATGGCGACCCCGGCGGCGTGCAGGCCCTGGGCCAGCTCCTCCAGACCGGTCTTGTCGTACACGCTGATCAGCGCGCGACGGATCGGACGGATGTTCTCCGAAACGGGCGGCGTGGTGGAGCTCATGCCGGAATCCATACCTTTCGGTCCTCGATGCGGTGACCTTCGCGGGCCAGCCGGCCCACGACGTCGACGAGCAGCTTGCGCTCGACAGTCTTGATGCGCTCGTGCAGCGCGTCGCCGCCATCGGCGTGGTCGGCGTCGGCGACCTCGACGACGCCCTGCGCGATGATCGGCCCGGTGTCCACCCCGGCGTCGACCAGGTGGACGGTGCAGCCGGTGACCTTCACCCCGTACGCGAGCGCGTCGCGGACGCCGTGGGCGCCGGGGAAGGCGGGCAGCAGCGCGGGGTGGGTGTTGACGATCCGCCCGGCGAAGGTCGCCAGGAACCCGGGGCCGAGGATCTTCATGAAGCCGGCCGTGACCACCAGGTCCGGCTGGTACGCGGCGACGGAGGCGGTCAGCGCGCGGTCCCACTCGGCGCGGTCCGGGAAGTCCTTCACCCGGTGGACGAAGGTCGGCAGACCGGCCTTCCCGGCGCGCTCCAGGCCGGCGATCCCGTCCCGGTCGGCGCCCACGGCGACGATCTCGGCGCCGTAGGAGGGGTCGGCGACGGCCTCGATCAGCGCCTGCAGATTGGTGCCGGAGCCGGAGACCAGCACCACCAGGCGGGCCGGTCCGGGCGTGCGGGGCGGGAAGAGCTGGGCGGGGGCGGCGGCCACTGCGCGATTCTCCGTAGGTCGGGCGCCGTCCGCTGGTACGTCCACCGGCGGTGGGGCCACTACGAACGGCAGGTCGAGCGAAGGGGAACACCAGGGGAACCCGCCGCGACGCGGACCCCCGGGAACCGATGTGAGCTGCTGACCGTCACCACGATAACGGCTGGTCGGATGGCCTCCACACGCTCCAGGCGGCGCTACGCGCGTAGTTGAGACGGGGATCTCCTCGCGGGCCCGGTGCACCCCGGGCGCGGGCCTCCGCGGCCCCAGGCGCGGGCCCCCGCCGGGCGCTCGAACGACTGCGGGATCATGGGGGGACGCGGAGACCGCTCCGACCCGAGACCCTCCGCCCGGGCCCCGACCGAGAAGGAATGGCTGAACCGATGAGCAGCGGCGACGACAACGGCGAGCACAACCCCTTCGCGCCGCCGCCGGCGGACGCCCCGGACCAGCCGTGGCAGCCGCGCGGCGGCTGGCCCGGTCAGGGCCCCGAGGGCAACGGCGGCCAGGGCGGCGACCGCCCCCAGCTGCCGCCGCCATGGGGCCAGGGCCTCGGCGACGGCCGCCCCGGCCAGCGCCCGCCCGCCCCGCAGCCGCCCCGGCTCGACCCGGCCAACCCGGCCCACCGCCGGGCCCGCAACGCCGCGCTGGCCGGGCCCTTCGCGCTGCTCTGCCTGTTCGCGGAGTTCCCCTGGGTCGCGCTGCTGGCCGCGCTGCTCGCGATCTACTGGGGCGTCAGCGCACTGCGGGCCAAGCAGCCGGCGCCCGGCGGCACCCCGGCCGGGACGGTCCCCGGGGCCCCGGCGCCGAACCCGCTCACCCGGGCGCCGAACCCGCTCACCCCCGCCGCGCTCGCCGGGATCCTGACCGGCGCGATGACCGTCGCGATGGTCGGCCTGATGATGGGGCTCGGCGTCTACTACCAGGACTACGCGACCTGCGTCCGGGACTCGCTGACCACCGTCGGTGCCGAGAACTGCGACCGGTACGCGCCGCAGTGGTACGTGGACTTCACCGGCAACGCCGAGTAGGCGACGGGCCGAGTGGCCTCCCGGTGTGTGGCCCCGCGCTGAGGGGGCGACGGGCTGGGCGGCGACGGGCGGGCGGCGGCGGCGGGTTCAGCCGGTGGGGCCCGGCTCCGACAGGCGTAGCACCAGGGCGTACGTACCGGCGCGCAGCCGCAGTGCGCTCCGGCGCGCCGGTACCGAGAGCCGGGCGCACGCGCCCGGGGCGGCCGCCGGGGTCCGGTGGGCCGCCGGGCCGACCGCGCGGTGGCGCACCAGCAGGGCCCCCGGAACGGCGACCAGCGCGAGCCAGCCCGCCGCAGCCAGGCCGGTCCACCACGGCACCGGACCCAGCCAGGCCATCCGGCCGCCCGACAACGCCCCGCCCGACAGCCAGCCCAGTACCGCCGCGCCGGCGCCGAGCAGCAGCGCGGCCGCCAGCGCCGCCGTCACCGTCGCGGCCGGCGGCCAGGGCGCCCCGTGCCCGTCACCGTCACCGCGCCCGTCTCCCCCAGCGCGCCCGTCACGTCGCCCCTCACCGCCGGTGCGCCCGCCCGGGAAGGGCCGTCCGGCCGCCGCGCGGCCCAGCAGGACCGCGGGCACCAGCCCCACCAGCAGCGGCAGCGCCAACGCCGCCAACCGCCAGCCGCCCGGGCCCTCCTCGGGCAGCAGGGCGAACAGGGGGAACTCCGGCACCCGGCCGAGCTCCGTGCCGCCCGGCGACACCAGCGTGCCGGCGCCCACCGCGAACCCCGGGCCCAGCGCGTACGCCGCACCCCACAGCACGGCGTTCGGCAGCAGCACCACGGTGAGCAGCAGCAGCCCGAGCAGGGCGGCGGGGCCGCCCCTGAGCAGCGCCATCCCGCGCCCGCCACCGGTCACCGCGTCCAGCGCCGCCGCCACCGCCACCAGCGCCCCGCCCACCGCGACCAGCCCCGCCCCCGCCGCCCAGGCCGAGCGCCGCACCGCGGCCGTGCCGCCGGTCGGCCGCCAGCCCGGGGGCAGCCGGTCGAGCAGGGGCCGGCCCACGGCCGGACCGGGCCGCGCCGAGCGGACCCCCGCGGCGACCGCCAGCCCGGCGAGCAGGCCGACCGCCAGCAGGTCCGGCAGCACCCGGCTGCGGAACGGGCCGGTGCCCGCACAGTGCAGCGCCACCGCGACCGCCACCGCGCAGTAGCCCGACCACAGCGACAGCGGACCGCTCCAGGACGACCGCAGTCCGCGCCGGGCCACCACTGCGGCGCCCGCCCGGTACAGCCGCACCACCGCCAGGGCGGCGAGCAGCAGCGGAGTGACGGTCAGCGGGGCGTCCCCGTCCCCGCGCAGCACCGGCGCGCCGTGCCCGAGCAACCAGAGAGTGCCCGCCAACCGGGTGGCACCCGCCGCGCCCGAGTCGGCGTACGGTGTCACGATCCAGAGCCCGACCACCGGTACGGTGACCACCGCGAGACCGACCAGCGCCGTCCGCACCCCCGTCAACAGGTCGGCCAGCACAGGGCGTCCGCCCCAATCGCCAGGCGCTTCCAGGATCGGACGGCCCATCAGCTGTGTCATGGGGCTCATGCTGCCAAGGCGACTCGCCATGCTCCGTGAAGCGGCAAACCGCCGCCGTGTCCCAGATTATTGGCTTATGCGCCTTTTCAGACCCTGCCCCCCAGCCGCCGGAGCCCCGGCCCGGAGCGTCTGATGACCACGCCCCCCACCCGCGCCACCGATCCGCTGCGGACACTGACACCCCGTGAGGCCCAGGCCATCACCCACCTCGCCGCCGGTCACGACCTCCAGCACACCGCCACCGTCCTCGGGGTCACCCCCAGTACCGCACGCAACTACCTCCACCGCGCCATGCGCAAGCTCGGCTGCCCCACCGAATCCGCCGCCGTCGCCCTCATCAGGACCGCACCCCCCGCCGGGCCGGACCGACGGCCCCCGGATCCGCCCGCCGGCCTGCGAGCGGCCCCCACCGCCACGGGAGAACACGGCGGCATGACGGCGGACCCGACCGCGATCGGCAACCCGACCACCGACGGACCCGGCGGGAACGGCCGGGACCACCGGTCCCCCGCCGTCGGCACCGGGCGAGAGCCGGACGGCCGCGCGTCCTCCGGGCCGGCGGCGTCCCCGGAGCCGCCACCCGGGCCGGCCGCGGGCCGACCGGGCCAGCCGGCGCGGGCCCGTACGGCGGAGGCCAAGGAGCCGAAGGCCCCCGGCAGCGAGGGCCGGGCGGCCGCTCGGGGTGATGCGGCACACAGGACGCCCCCGGATACGGCCCCGACTCCGTCGACGGACACCGAAACCGGTGCAGACACGGAAGCGGACACGGGCACGGAAACCGGCACGGGCACGGCCGAGGAACAGCGCGCGGCCGCACACCCGTCGGTCTCCCCCGCTCCGACCGTCCGCGAGCAGCGGCCCCGGCCCACCGCCCGGCAGGACGCGCCCACCGCGCCCGCCGCCCCGGAGCGGCAGACGCCCGCGCCGCGGACGGAGACGACGGCAGCGCGCCTCGAGCGCGGCAGCGCTCCTCCGCCCCTCCGGGGCGCCCCGGCGCCCGCCGCCGACCGCAGGGAGCGCATCGAGCTGGCGCTCACCGAGGCCGGGAGCGGGCGGGACCTCTCGGAGGAACCCACGGCGAGCTTCGACGACCTCTACGAGCAGGCGCACACCCGGCTGGCGCAGCAGGTGTTCCTGCTGACCGCGTGCCGGCACCGGGCGGTGCACTGCGTGCGGCGGGCGTTCGGGGAGGCGCGGCGCGGCTGGGACGAGGTGGTCCGGTCGGACGATCCGGAGGGGTGGGTGCGGGTGCGGGCGTGCGAGCTGGCGCTGTCACCGTGGCACCGGGGCGGCCCGCGGCGGGCGCACGCCTGGGCGCTGCCGCACCGGCGGATCAAGGTGCGGCCGGCCGACGAGACGCAGGCGGTGCTGCCGGACCACGACCGGCTGACCGACCGGGACAAGGCGCTGCTGAAGGCCCTGCGGCGGCTCACCCGGCCGCAGCGGCGGGCACTGGTGCTGCACGACGGCCTGGGGCTTCCCGCGGCGGCGATCGCGGTGGAGGTGGAGTCCACCCGGGCGGCCGCCGAGGGGCGGGTCTGGGCGGCCCGGGCGGCGCTGGCGCAGTGGGTGCCGGACCTGGTGGGGCCGGACCCGACGGCACCCGGCTTCGCGGACGGGCTGAGCGCGCTGCTGCACCGGGCGGCGGTGCGGGGGTGTCCGGAGCCGCACCGCGCGCCGGTCCCGGTGCTGCGCGCCCAGCACCGGCTGTGGACGGCGAGCCGGACGGGCGCGGCGGCGCTGCTGACGGTCGCGGTGGGCGGGGCCACGTTGGCGACCCTGGCGGGGCTGCGCCCGGCGGCGCTGTTCCAGCCGAGGGAGCAGCCGACCCCCGCGCTGTGCGTACCGGCCCCCACCGCGGAGATCGCCCCGCCCGGGGTGCCGCTGCTGCCGGGCGGGGCGCCGAACGCCATCGCCAGTCTGTGGTGCAGCCCGGCGCCCGGCCTGGAGGCGGTGGTGGTGGACCGGCAGCCGCAGGCGATCGCGCGCTGGGAGCTGCCGCCCTCGGCGGTGGTCCAGGCGCCACCGCCCCGGCAGGGCCCGGAGGCCTGCCCGCTGTGGTCCCCGCTGCCCTGCACGATCGGCCCGAAGCGCTGAAACGGCGGAGCCGAGACGACGGAGTGACGACGGAGGTGACGGCGGAGCCGAAACGGCGAGCGCCCCCGCCCGGGAGGGCGGGGGCGCTCACTGCGCCGGGTGCGGGATCAGGCCTGGGCGGCGATGATCTCGCGGGCCAGGCGGGCGGTCTCGGACGGCGTCTTGCCGACCTTGACACCGGCGGCCTCGAGGGCCTCCTTCTTCGCCTGGGCGGTGCCCGAGGAGCCGGAGACGATGGCGCCGGCGTGGCCCATGGTCTTGCCCTCGGGGGCGGTGAAGCCCGCGACGTAGCCGACGACCGGCTTGGTCACATTCTCCTTGATGAAGGCCGCGGCACGCTCCTCGGCGTCGCCACCGATCTCACCGATCATGACGATGATCTCGGTCTCCGGGTCCTCCTGGAACGCCTTGAGGGCGTCGATGTGGGTGGTGCCGATGACCGGGTCACCGCCGATGCCCACGGCCGAGGAGAAGCCGATGTCGCGCAGCTCGTACATGAGCTGGTAGGTCAGGGTGCCGGACTTCGAGACCAGACCGATCTTGCCGGAGCTGGTGATGTCGGCCGGGATGATGCCGGCGTTCGACTGTCCGGGGCTGATCAGGCCGGGGCAGTTCGGGCCGATGATCCGGGTCTTGTTGCCCTTGGAGCCGGCGTGGGCCCAGAAGGCGGCGGTGTCGTGCACCGGGACGCCCTCGGTGATGACGACGGCCAGACCGATCTCGGCGTCGATGGCCTCGACCACGGCGGCCTTGGTGAACGCCGGCGGGACGAAGACGACGGTGACGTCGGCACCGGTCTTCTCCATCGCCTCGGCGACCGAGCCGAACACCGGGATCTCGGTGCCGTCGACGTCGACCGTGGTGCCGGCCTTGCGCGGGTTGACACCGCCGACGATCTGGGTGCCCGAGGCGAGCATGCGGCGGGTGTGCTTCATGCCCTCGGAGCCGGTCATGCCCTGAACGATGACCTTGCTGTCCTTGGTAAGGAAGATAGCCATGGTGTGAAAGTCCCCTTCCTTACTTGTTGGCCAGCTCGGCGGCGCGGTCCGCGGCGCCGTCCATGGTGTCCACCTGCTGAACCAGCGGGTGGTTGGCGTCGGTCAGGATCTTGCGACCCAGCTCGGCGTTGTTGCCGTCCAGACGGACGACCAGCGGCTTGGTGACCTCCTCGCCCTTCTCCTCGAGGAGGGCCAGGGCCTGCACGATGCCGTTGGCGACCGCGTCACAGGCGGTGATGCCGCCGAAGACGTTGACGAAGACCGACTTGACGTCGGGGTCGCCCAGGATGATCTCCAGGCCGTTCGCCATGACCTCGGCCGAGGCGCCGCCGCCGATGTCGAGGAAGTTGGCGGGCTTAACGCCGCCGTGGTTCTCACCGGCGTAGGCGACCACGTCGAGGGTGCTCATGACGAGGCCCGCGCCGTTGCCGATGATGCCGACCTGGCCGTCGAGCTTGACGTAGTTCAGGCCCTTGGCCTTGGCGGCGGCCTCCAGCGGGTTGGCCGCGGCCTTGTCCTCCAGCGCCTCGTGCTCGGGCTGGCGGAAGTCGGCGTTCGCGTCCAGCGAAACCTTGCCGTCGAGAGCGATGATCTTGCCGTCACCGGACTTGATCAGCGGGTTGACCTCGACGAGGAGGGCGTCCTCCTTGACGAAGACGGTCCACAGGGTCTGCAGGACCTCGGCGATCTGCGGGGCGACGTCGGCCGGGAACTTCGCGGCGGCCACGATCTCGGCGGCCTTCTCCGCGGTCACGCCCTCGTTCGCGTCCACCGGGATCTTCGCGAGGGCCTCGGGCTTGGTGGCCGCGACCTCCTCGATGTCCATGCCGCCCTCGACGCTGGCCATGGCCAGGAAGGTGCGGTTGGCGCGGTCGAGCAGGTAGGAGACGTAGTACTCCTCCTGGATGTCCGCGGTCTGGGCCAGCATCACCTTGTGCACGGTGTGGCCCTTGATGTCCATGCCGAGGATCTGCTCGGCCTTGGCGACGGCGTCCGCCGGGTCGGCGGCGAGCTTGACGCCACCGGCCTTGCCTCGGCCACCCACCTTCACCTGAGCCTTGACGACGGCGCGGCCGCCGAAGCGCTCCGCGATGGCGGCAGCGTCTGCGGCGGTCTCGATGACATCGCCGTCAAGCACGGGCACACCGTGCTTGGCGAAGAGGTCCCTCGCCTGGTACTCGAACAGGTCCACGTGTTTGTCCTTGTTCGTGGTCGCGGATTGTGTCTCTACGAGCGTGCCACGGCAGGATCTTCGCTGCGGGTCGTCGGGGCGGTGCGGGTACGCAGAGGTACGGCCTTGCGGCCCACACAGCCACGGGCGCACACGTCAATCAACACGCGCGTCACGTCCGTCTGGCAGGTTATCCCCGTGGGACGGGCCTGTTCCGCCCGGGGCCTGTCCGGCTTGGGTGAGAACCGTCACAGATCAGCCCGGACGCCCGGTCCGCCGATCGGGCGGGTTCACCCGCCCGGGTGAGGCCGTCACACCCCCTGTTCCGCCCCCTTGACCAGGTGCCACGGGAGCGGACGCTTCTCGATCGCCGCCGCCATGATCTCGGGGAAGACGTCCGGGGTGCAGGCGAAGGCCGGGGCGCCGAGGGCGGCCAGCGCGGCCGCGTGGGCGTGGTCGTACGCCGGTGCGCCCTCGTCGGACAGCGCGAGCAGGGCGATGAACTGGACGCCGGCCGCCTTCATCGCGGCGACCCGCTTGAGCATGCCGTCCCGGATGCCGCCCTCGTAGAGGTCGCTGATCAGCACCACGACGGTCTCGGAGGGCCGGGTGATCCTCGACTGGCAGTAGGCGAGCGCACGGTTGATGTCGGTGCCGCCGCCGAGCTGGGTGGCGAACAGGACGTCCACCGGGTCGGTGAGCTGTTCGGTGAGGTCCACCACCGAGGTGTCGAAGACGACCAGCCGGGTGTCCAGGGTGCGCATCGAGGAGAGCACCGCGCCGAAGACCGCCGAGTGCACCACCGACGGCGCCATCGAGCCGGACTGGTCGACGCAGAGGATGACGTCCTTCTTCACCGCGCGCTGGGCGCGGGCGTAGCCGACCAGCCGCTCGGGGACGACGGTGCCGTGCTCGGGCAGATAGTTCTTCAGGTTGGCCCGGATCGTCCGGTCCCAGTCGATGTCCCGGTGGCGCGGCCGGTTCACCTTGGCGCTGCGGTCGAGGGCGCCGCCCAGGGTGGCCCTGGTCCGGTCCGCGAGCCGGCGCTCCAGGTCGGCGACCACCTTGCCGACCACGGCGCGGGCGGTCTCCCGGGTGGTCTCCGGCAGCGCGTGCTTGAGCGACAGCAGGGTGCCGACCAGGTGCACGTCCGGTTCGACGGCCTCCAGCATCTCCGGCTCCAGCAGCAGCCGGTCCAGGCCGAGCCGGGTGATCGCGTCCTGCTGCATCAGCTGGACGACGGTGGACGGGAAGTACGTGCGGATGTCGCCCAGCCAGCGGGCCACCTGCGGGGCCGAGCCGCCGAGCCCGGCGCTGCGGCGGCCCCCGCGGGCGGCCCGGCCGCCGTCCTGCTCGGGGGCGCTCCGGTAGAGCGCGGCCAGGGCGCCGTCCATCGCGGCGTCGCGGCCGCGCAGGGTGCAGCCGGTGCTTCCCCCGGTCTCCGGCCTGAGGTGCCCCCATGCCTCGCCGCCGAGTACCAGGCGCCAGCGGCGCAGCCGTTCGTCGGTCGTGGGCGCTGCCATCTCGTCCTCCTCCTTCAGCGGGTACCGCAGTGGTCGGGTGTCGCGGTGCTCAGGTGTCGCGGTGCTCGGCTGTCGTGGTGCTCAGGTGTTACGGCCGGTGGCCTGCCGGGGGATCCTCGGGCGGGCGCCGAGCAGCAGGGCCACCACGGGGACGGCGGCGTCGGCGCGGTCCCGGTCCAGTTCACCGGCCGTCTCGGGCTCCGCCGGGGGCGCGCCCAGCGGGCCGGCCGCGACCCGACTGCCGATGGTGGTGCGCACGCCCGCCTCCAGCCCGGCGAAGGTGCGGCGCAGCAGGGGCAGGACGCCGATGAAGACCTCGCCGCTCACCCCGGTCAGCCACTCGTCCAGCAGGGCGAGCAGCCGGGGGTCGTGCAGCAGCAGGGCGCCACCGCCAGTGAGGAAGCCCTCCACCCAACCGGCCGCGTCGGCCGGGGCGTTGGCGACGGACAGGGCCAGCCGTAGCCGGCGGCCGGCCTGCTCGGAGTCGAGCCGGCCGTCGTCGAGCAGCAGCCGGACGGCCCGGCCGCGCAGCACACCGGGGGCGCCGGTGGCCGGTCCGCCGGAGGGCTCACGAGCGGCCAGCGAGCGCAGGGTGGCGGCCCAGCGGTCGGCCAGGCCTGCCGGATCACTCGGCGCGCCCGGAACGTGTGGGCCGTCCAGGCCGTCCGCGTCCGCCGCTGCGTCGCCGGTCCCCGGCCCGGCGGAGGTGAGCAGACCGATCGCGCCGTGCACTTCGTCGATCCGGGCGCGCATCGCCGCCGCGCTCTCCGCGTCCACGCCGACGCAGGCGGGCGGCAGTCCGACGCAAATCCGCTCGGCCAGGCCCACCGCGACTCCGGCGAGCGCGCCGTGGTCGGTACCGCGCACGTCGCCGTAGCGCAGCGCGCGGACCAGCGCGGGCAGCGCGCCGGCGAGGTGGGCGACGTCGGTGTCCAGCGCCGCGCAGTCGGCGAGCACCCGCATCACGACGGGCAGCGCGCCGGACAGCCCGGCCAGCAGACAGGTCTCCACCAGGCCGGTCAGCTCGGCGAGTTCGCCGGCGGCGCGGGCGGCGCCGACCGCCTTGTTGCCGGCGGCCGCCTCGACCGTGGTGCCCCACTGGGCGGCCTCGGCGATCCGCACCGCGAACTCGGGCTGCCAGCACAACCGCCAGCTCTCCCGGAAGGTGCCGGTGGAGGCGACCGAGGAGCGGGCGGGCACGCCCCACTCGACGCCCAGCAGCCGCAGCCGGTGCAGCAGCCGGGAGCGGGCGGCGTCGGTGTCCTTGCGCAGGTCCAGGTCGAGGTCCCGGGGTGCGGCCCCGGGCTTGAGCCGCAGCGAGCGCTGCAGCCGGGCGAGGTCGCGCTGCAGCGGCACCGTCGGTGCGGCGTCCGGGACTTCGCCGAGCGCGTCGCCGACCACCAGCCGGTCCCGGACGAGCTCCAGGGCGACGTCCGAGCCCTCGCAGAGCACCGCGCGGACGGCGTCCAGGGTCTCGGTCAGCCCGGCGAGCGGGCGGCCGCGCAGCACCGCGAGGCTCTCGGCGAGCCGGACCGCCTCGATGACGTGCGCGGAGGAGACCGGGTGGTCCTCGGCGCGCAGCAGTTCGGCGGCCCGGGTGAGCCAGCGCGGCACCGGGTCGCCCGTGGTGGTGAACAGGTGGTGGTACCAGCCCGGCGACTGGACGCCCGCGCCGTAGCCGGTGGACTGGGAGAGCCGGCGGTGCGTCCACGGGATCCAGGTGATGTCCGCCCGCACCTTCTTCGGCAACTCGGCGAGCAGCGCCCGGTCGTGGGCGACGGTGGGCATCTCCGCCAGCGCGGGGACGTGGAAGGCCCCGCACACCACGGCGATCCGGTGGTGGCCGGCGCGGCGGGCGGCGCGGATCCGCTGGCGCATGTGCGCCTCGCGCAGCTGGTCCCGGCGGGACTCGCCGAGGCCCTCGGCGCGCAGCGCGCCCATCGCCTCGGCGACGGCGGCGAACGGCGCCAGCGCGTCCGCGCCGGGGGCGCGGTGCTCGATGACGTCCTCCCACCAGCGCTCCGGGTCGTCGTACCCGGCGGCTTCGGCGAGCAGGGCCAGCGGGTCGGCGGCCGGCCCGGCAGCGGCGGTACCTTCGCTGCCATCGGCTGCGGTGAGCGGCTCGAAGCCGTACCCGGCGGGCAGGTCGATGAAGTGCACCGGCAGGTCGTGCTCGACGCCGTGGCGGATCGCCACCCACTCCGGGGAGAACTCGGCGTACGGCCAGAAGGCGGCCCGGGCCGGGTCGTCCACGGCGTGGGCGAGCAGGGCGACCGGCGGGACGAGGTCCTTCCCGGCGGCGAGGTGGACGATGCCCTCGGCCTCCGGCGGACCCTCGATCAGCACCGCGTCCGGCTGCCACTGCGTCAGCGCGGCGGCCACCGCCCGGGCCGAGCCGGGTCCGTGGTGCCGGATCCCCAGCAAGGCGACTTCGGTCATGCCGTCACCTCGCGGGCGGCGCGGTAGAAGTCCTTCCAGCCGTCGCGCTCGCGCACCACCCCTTCGACGTACTCGCGCCACACCGCCCGGTCGGCGACCGGGTCGCGAACGACGGCGCCGAGGATGCCGGCCGTCACGTCCCCGGCGCGCAGCACGCCGTCGCCGAAGTGGGAGGCCAGGGCCAGGCCGTTGGTCACCACCGAGATCGCCTCGGCGGTGGAGAGGGTGCCGCTCGGGGTCTTGACCTTCGTCCGGCCGTCCACCGTGACGCCGGCCCGCAGCTCGCGGAAGACGGTGACCACCCGCCTGATCTCCTCGGCGCCGCCCGGCAGTTCGGGCAGTTCCAGGGAGCGGCCGAGCTGGTTGACCCGCCGGGTGACGATGTCGACCTCCTCCTCCAGCGAGCCGGGCAGCGGCAGCACGACGGTGTTGAAGCGGCGGCGCAGCGCGCTGGACAGCTCGTTGACGCCGCGGTCCCGGTCGTTGGCGGTGGCGATCACGTTGAAGCCGCGCACGGCCTGGGTCTCGGTGCCCAGTTCCGGTATCGGCAGCGTCTTCTCGGACAGGATGGTGATCAGACTGTCCTGCACGTCGGCGGGGATGCGGGTCAGCTCCTCGACCCGGGCGATCCGGCCGTCGGCCATCGCCCGCATCAGCGGCGAGGGCACCAGGGCCTCCCGGCTGGGGCCGCGGGTGAGCAGCTGGGCGTAGTTCCAGCCGTACCGGACGGCCTCCTCGGGGGTGCCGGCGGTGCCCTGCACCAGCAGGGTGGAGTCGCCGCTGATCGCCGCGGCCAGGTGCTCGGACACCCAGGTCTTGGCGGTGCCGGGCACGCCGAGCAGCAGGAGTGCGCGGTCCGTCGCCAGGGTGGTCACGGCGACCTCCACCACCCGCCGCGGGCCGATGTACTTGGGGGTGATCGTGGTGCCGTCGGGCAGGTCGCCGCCGAGCAGGTAGGTCGCCACGGCCCACGGCGAGAGCTTCCAGCGCTCGGGGCGCGGACGGTCGTCCTGCGCGGCCAGGGCGGCCAGTTCGCCGGCGAAGGCGTCCTCGGCGTGCTGCCGCAGAACGTCGGTCATGAGGGCTCCTTCGGGTCGGCCGCCGGGCACACGGGTGGCCCGGCGGCAGGGTGATCGGGGGGAGCCAGGTCGGCGTCCCGGCCTGTGGGAACCAACCCTGCAACGCGCCACTGACAACGGCGGCCGGCGGCGGACGACGGCTGACGGCGAGGAGCCGGGCGCCGGGTGCGCTCAGCGGACGGTCAGTCAGCCGCTGTCAGTGCCGCCGCCTACCGTCGGTCGCATGGAGGAACGCTGGAGCACCGAACACGTCCTGTCCCTGGCACCTGACGCCGCGTCGCGGAAGGCCGCGGGCAAGCTCTCCTCGCCCGCGCCCTGGTCCGGGACGGGCACTGACGGCGCCTCGCTCTGGGGCGAGTGCCGGGGCAGCGGCCGGACGCCGTACCGCACGGTGGTCGAACTCGCCACGCCCGCCTACCAGTGCAGCTGCCCCAGCCGGAAGTTCCCGTGCAAGCACGCGCTCGGGCTCCTCCTGCTGTGGAGCGCCGCCGCCGAGGCCGTCCCGGCCGGCGAGCCCGCCGAGTGGGCGGCCGACTGGCTCAAGGCGCGGCAGGAGCGCGCCGCGAAGCGCGCGGCACCGCCGTCGCCCCCGGCGGATCCGGAGGCCGCCCGCCGTCGGTCCGAGCGGCGCGGCGCCCGGGTCGCGGCCGGCGCGGCCGAGCTGCGGCTGCGCCTGGCCGACCGGATCCGGCACGGCCTGGCCGACCAGTCCACCGCCGGGCCCTGGGAGGAGGTCGCCGCCCGGATGGTCGACGCCCAGGCCCCCGGACTGGCCACCCGCATACGGGAGCTGGACACCCTGCCGGAGGAACGGATGCTCGAGGAGTACGCGATGCTGCACCTGCTCGCGACCGCCGCCACCCGGGTCGACGAACTGCCGCCCGAGCTGGCCGCCACCGTCCGCACCCGGGTCGGCTACACCCTGGACGCCGCCGAGGTGCTGGCCGGGCCCACCGTCCGGGACCGCTGGCTGGTGCTCGGCAGCCGGGACACCGCGGACGAGCGGCTCACCACCCGCCGGGTGTGGCTGCGCGGCGCCAAGACCGGCCGCCACGCCCTGCTGCTCGCCTTCGGCCGCCCCGGCCAGGCCCCCGACCTCGCCCTGCGCACCGGCCACCTGCTGGAGGCCGAGCTGGCCTACCACCCCGGTGCCCGCCCGCTGCGCGCCGCACTCGGCACCCGCTACGGCGCCCCGGAGCCCGGCCCGGCCGCGGCGCCCGCCGGGCTCACCGTCGCCGAGGCGGTGGCCGGGTACGGCACCGCGGTGGCCGACGACCCGTGGCTGGACAGCTGGCCGACCGTGCTCACCGGAGTCGTCCCGGTCCGCGCACCGGAGGGCTGGCACCTGACGGACGGCCACCACACCGTCCCGGTCCGCGCCTCGGCCGTCCCGGAGGCGGCGCTGTGGCGGCTGGCCGCGGTCTCCACCGGCCGCCCGCTGACCGTCTTCGGCGAGTACGGCCACCAGGGCTTCGCCCCGGTCACGGCCTGGCCCGCCGACCACCGCCCGGTCGGACTCACCAACCCGTAGGAGGACGGAGCATGACGATCACCCAGGACCCGTGGGCGACCCTGCGGACCAGCGCCCTGCTCGGCACCGACCGCCGCCCCGTCCCGGCCACCGCCCTGCCGTTCGCCGAGGCCGTGGACCCGGACGACCCGGCCACTGCGCTGCTGGAGCTGGCCGCGCTGGCGACCGTCCGCCGTCGGGCCGGGGCGCTGCCCGTACCGGCCGTCGAACCGCCCGGCCCGCCCGCACCCCGCGACACCCGTCCCGAGCTGCCCGAGGCCGCCGCCCGTCGACTGGCCGTGCTGCTCGCCGGACGCTCCGGCGGCAGCGGCGGCGCTCTGGCCGATCCGGCCCGTCCGGCCAGTGCGGCCGGTTCTGCCGGCCTGGCCAACCTTGCCGAACTGCTGCCGCAATGGCTCGCCACCGCCCGCGCCCGGGGCCTGCACCCACCCGCCGCACTGATACCCGGCCTGCTCGACGCCGCCCGCGCGCGCAGCGAACTGCGCCCCGACGCCGTCGCATTGGCCGGCCCGCTGGGCCGCTGGCTGGCCGAGCAGAACCCCGACTGGCGGTTCGTGCTGCGCACCGCCCCGCCCGAGCCGGCCCAGCAACCGGGCGAGCCCAGCGACCACCGGCTGTGGCACGAGGGCCTGTTCGCCGAGCGGGTCACCCACCTCACCCTGCTGCGCCGCAGCGATCCGGCCGCCGGGCTGGAGCTGCTGCGCAGCACCTGGTCCACCGAGCGCGCCGAGGACCGGCTGCTCTTCCTGGACGCCCTGCAGGACGGCCTCTCCCCCGCCGACGAACCGTTCCTGGAGGCCGCCCTCGGCGACCGCAGCAAGAACGTCCGGGCCACCGCCGCCGAGCTGCTGTCCACCCTGCCCGGCTCCGCGCTCGCGCTGCGGATGGCCGAGCGGGCGCTGGCCGCCGTCCGCCTCGCGGAGAACGGCACCCATCTGCTGGTCACCCCGCCCGCCGAATGCGACGAGCGGATGCAGCGCGACGGCATCGCGCCCACCTCGCCCACCGGCCGCGGCGAACGGGCCTGGTGGTTCGGCGAGGTGGTGGCCGCCGCCCCGCTCGCGATCTGGTCGCGGAGCACCGGCCTGACGCCCGGGCAGCTGCTCGCGCTGCGGGTCGGCGACAGCGTGGACGAGACCAGCAGCAGTTGGGCCGACGACCTGCGCGAGGCCTGGGCTCGCGCCGCCGTCCGCCAGCAGGATGCCGAGTGGGCCCGGGCGCTGCTCGGCCCCGCGCCCGTACCGCCGGCCCGCGGCGCCGGACGGGGCCGGACCCAGCGGGTCACCGGGGCGCCGGCCAAACTGCTGGCCGTCCTGCCGCCCGAGGAGCGGGCCGCCTGGACGGCCGCCTTCATCGAGGTGCACGGCTTGGGCGAGGCCTTCCAACTCCTCGGCGCCTGCGCCACCCCGTGGTCACCGCCGCTGTCCACCGCGGTGGTGACGGCGCTGGCCCGCGCCGCCGCCTCCGGCGCCTACCCGTGGAGCCACAGCGGGGTGCTCGGAATGACGGAACGCGCGCTCGCCCCGGAGACGGCCGCCGCGGTGGACGAGCTGGCCGCCGGGGCCGCCCCCGACTCCGCCTGGTCGGAGACCTTCGCCCGGCTGGCCGGGACCCTGCGCTTCCGGGCGGCGATGCTGGACGAGCTGACGGCCGGACCGGCGTCGTGAACGGCGGAGCGGGCCGGTCCGCACCCGGACCGGCCCGCTCGTCGCGCCGAAGCGCGGTTGCTCGTCGCGCCGAAGCTCAGCCGGCGGCGCGCAGGTTGGCCTCGACCCAGGCCACCACGTCCCGGGTGGGCGTGCCCGGAGTGAAGATGTCCGCGACGCCCATCGCCTTGAGCTCCGCGATGTCCTCGTCCGGGATGATGCCGCCACAGAAGACCTTGATGTCCTCCGCGTCGCGCTCCTTCAACAGCTCCAGCACCCGCGCGCACAGCGTCATGTGGGCGCCGGAGAGGATCGACAGCCCGATGCCGTCCGCGTCCTCCTGGATCGCGGTGTCGACCACCTGCTCGGGCGTCTGGTGCAGCCCGGTGTAGATGACCTCCATGCCGGCGTCGCGCAGGGCGCGCGCGATGACCTTGGCGCCCCGGTCGTGACCGTCGAGCCCCGGCTTGGCGACCACCACACGGATCGGCCCCGACACACTCATCACTGCCTCCTGGACCTCGTCGTCCACTATCCGACCGGACCTTGTGGGCCCACGGGCGCGGTTAACGCGGTTAACGCTCGATAACCAACCAACCTGAGGGGAGATTAGCGCCACCCGGCCCGGTTGGCCGCGCCGCCTCCCAAGAGGAGGGCAAAGTCACAGCCCCAGGCCTTGCTACCAGTGGGTATACCGGTCCCGGGCCCCTTCGTACAGACGTGCGCGGGCGAGCCCCCCGGCCGACCCCTTGACATCCGGAGGTTTTTCC
Source organism: Kitasatospora sp. NPDC029312 (assembly GCF_055569215.1). Lineage (NCBI taxonomy): Bacteria > Bacillati > Actinomycetota > Actinomycetes > Kitasatosporales > Streptomycetaceae > Kitasatospora > Kitasatospora sp. NPDC029312. The sequence continues at coordinate 136,129 of NZ_JBVHXY010000003.1, forward strand.
GGGGCGTCGGCCTTGCGGCTACAGTCACGGCTGATCACCCCGTGCCCGATGACGTGCCCGAGGCCCACCGAGGAGGCAGCCCCTGATGGCTCCCGACGCAGCCGCCCGCCCGACCCGTGCGGAGCTGCGCCTCGCCGCCCGCGAGCAGTCCCGCGCCCAGCGTCGCGGCGCCGCCAGGGCGGCCACCCGGGCCGCGCTGTTCCGGGTCGCGGTCCCCTCGGTCGCCGCGCTCGGGGTCGCCGGGGCGGCGGCCGTCACGGTGGTGCAGGACCAGGCCGGCCAGGCGCCGCCGCAGGCGGCGGCAGCCGACGCCACGGACGCCACGGCCGCCCGGCAGACGGCCCGACAGGCCGTGGACTCCACCGGCCAGGCCCAGGCCTCGCGCGGCGACGCCCGCCAGCCGCTGGCCGGCGCCCAGCCCGGAGACGGACGGCCCACCGACGCCCCGACGGCCCAACCGACCGCCGAACCGGCCAAGCCCAAGGTGGTCATGCCCGTCGCGCAACACGGCCTCGGCGAGTTGTTCGGCGCGGCCGGCACCCACTGGGCCCGGCGGCACACCGGCATCGACTTCCCGGTGGACGGCGGCTCCGAGGTCTACGCCGTCTCCGACGGCACGGTCCGCACCCAGTGGAATCCGTTCTACGGCTACATGTCGATCCTGAAGATGAGCGACGGCACCGAGGCCTGGTTCTGCCACCTGCGCGCCTACAAGGTGCGCAAAGGCCCGGTGAAGCAGGGCGACGTGATCGCCTTCGTCGGCAGCAGCGGCAACAGCACCGGGCCGCACCTGCACTTCGAGGTCCGGCCGCAGGCCGGCGCACCGGTCGACCCGCTGCCCTGGTTCCTCGCGAACGGGCTCGACCCGCGCTGAACCCCGGGCGCGGGACATCCCTCGCCCGGGGCGGCCCCGCTACAGCTTCTCCACCGGCGCGTAGCGCAGCAGCAGCTGCTTGCGCCCCTCCGAGCCGAAGTCGACCGTGGCCTGTGCCCGGTCGCCGACGCCGGTGACACCCACCACGGTGCCCAGCCCGAAGGTGTCGTGGGTGACCCTGTCCCCGACCGCGAGCGAGACGACATCGCGCTCGACGACCTTGCCGGAGCGGCGCGCCGACTGGCCCCAGCCCGCCTTCGGCGAGGCGGCCGCCGACGAGGATCCGCCGGAGCGCGACCCGCCCGACGAGGACTTGCCCCAGGAGAAGCCGCGGCCGGCCGGCGCCTGCGCCGCGCCCGTCCGCTTCCACTCGACCAGCGTGTCCGGGATCTCCTCCAGGAACCGCGAGGCCGGGTTGTAGGCCGGCTGCCCCCACGCGCTGCGCAGCACCGAACGGGTCAGGTAGAGCCGCTCCCGCGCCCGGGTGAGCCCCACGTACGCGAGCCGGCGTTCCTCCTCCAGCTCCTTGACCTGGTTGAGCGCCCGCATGTGCGGGAAGATCCCGTCCTCCATGCCGGTCAGGAAGACGACGGGGAACTCCAGGCCCTTGGCGGTGTGCAGGGTCATCATCGTGATGACGCCCTGCCCCTCCTCGTCCTCGTCGGGGATCTGGTCCGAGTCGGCGACCAGGGCGACCCGCTCCAGGAAGTCGGCCAGCGAGCCGACCGGCGGCGCGCCCTCCTCCCCGGCGTCCGGTCGCTCGCCCGGGTCCTGCTCGTACTCCAGGGCGACGGAGGCGAGCTCCTGAAGGTTCTCCACCCGGGTCTCGTCCTGGGGGTCGGTGGAGGCCTGGAGCTCGGCCAGGTAGCCGGTCTCCTCCAGGACGGCCTCCAGCACCGCCGCCGGGCCCGCGCCCGACTCGACGACCTGGCGCAGCCCGGCCATCAGGGTGTTGAACTTCTTGACCGCGTTGGCCGAGCGCGCGGCCATCCCGTACGCCTCGTCCACCCGCACCAGCGCCTGGGCGAAGGAGATCCGCTCCCGCGCGGCCAGCGCGTCGATCATCGCCTCGGCCCGCTCGCCGATGCCGCGCTTGGGCACGTTGAGGATCCGGCGCAGCGGCACGGTGTCCTCCGGGTTGGAGAGCACCCGCAGGTACGCCAGGACGTCCCGGACCTCCTTGCGCTCGTAGAAGCGCACCCCGCCGACCACCTTGTACGGCAGGCCGACCCGGATGAACACCTCCTCGAACACCCGGGACTGGGCGTTGGTGCGGTAGAAGATCGCGACGTCGCCGGGCTTGGCCTCGCCCTTGTCGGTGAGCCGGTCGATCTCGTCGGCGATGAACTGGGCCTCGCCGTGCTCGTCGTCGGCGACGTAGCCGATCACCTTCTCGCCGTGGTCGCCGGCCGTCCAGAGCTTCTTCTCGCGCCGGTTGGCGTTGCGCTCGATGACGGCGTTGGCGGCGCTCAGGATCGTCTGGGTGGAGCGGTAGTTCTGCTCCAGCAGGATCGTGGTCGCGTTGGGGTAGTCCTCCTCGAACTGGAGGATGTTGCGGATGGTCGCGCCGCGGAAGGCGTAGATCGACTGGTCGGCGTCACCGACCACGCACAGCTCGGCCGGGGGCACCTCGGCGAGCCGGCCGGCGGCGGGGTTCACGAAGTCGCCGTCGGCGGTGCGCTTGGGCGCGGCCGCGACGGATCCCCCGCTGAGCTCGCGCACCAGCATGTACTGGGCGTGGTTGGTGTCCTGGTACTCGTCGACCAGGATGTGCCGGAACCGGCGGCGGTAGTGCTCGGCGACGTCGGGGAAGGCCTGCAGCAGGTTCACCGTCGTCATGATGATGTCGTCGAAGTCCAGCGCGTTGGCCTCGCGCAGCCGCCGCTGGTAGAGCGCGTACGCCTCGGCGAGCTTCTTCTCCATCGGGTTGGCGGCCTGGTCGGCGAAGGCCTCCTCGTCGATCAGCTCGTTCTTGAGGTTGCTGATCTTCGCCGTGAAGGACTTCGGCGGGAACTGCTTCGGGTCCAGGTCGAGGTCGCGGCAGACCAGCGACATCAGCCGCTGCGAGTCGGCCGAGTCGTAGATCGAGAAGCTGGAGGTGAAGCCCAGCTGCTTGGACTCGCGGCGCAGGATCCGCACGCAGGCGCTGTGGAAGGTGGACACCCACATCGCCCGGGCCCGCGGGCCGACCAGCGCCTCGACGCGCTCGCGCATCTCGCCGGCCGCCTTGTTGGTGAAGGTGATCGCCAGGATCTCCCCCGGCTGCACGCCGCGGGCGCCCAGCAGGTACGCGATCCGGTGGGTCAGCACCCGGGTCTTGCCGGAGCCGGCGCCGGCCACGATCAGCAGCGGCGAGCCCGCGTGCAGCACCGCCTCGCGCTGCGGGTCGTTCATCCCCTCCAGCAGCTGCGCCGGGGTCACCACCGTCCGGGCGGCGCCGTTGCGGTACCAGGCGTCCCGCTCGGCCTCGGCGGCGCTCCCCGGCTCCTTGAAGGCGGTGGTCCGGAACAGCCCCTCCGGGATGGCCTCCTCGTACGCGTCGTACGGCACGTCGTCCTCGTACGGCGGGGGCTCCTCGTCGAGGGGGGCGGCGGGCTGCTTCGACCCGGCGGCGGGTGCCTCGAAACCGGGGAGCGGGAGGTCGTCAAAGAGGCTACTCATGGCACTGACGAGTCTATGGCCACCCACGGACAAGCCCGCCCGGTCCGCGGAATCCGGCCGGACGGGCTTGCCCCGACGCTCGGGGCGGGCTCAGACCAGGCGGCGCGCGGTGGCCCAGCGGGTGAGCTCGTGGCGGTTGCTGAGCTGAAGTTTGCGCAGGACGGCGGAGACGTGGCTCTCGACGGTCTTCACCGAGATGAAGAGCTGCTTGGCGATCTCCTTGTAGGCGTAGCCGCGGGCGATCAGCCGCAGCACCTCGCGCTCGCGCTGGGTGAGGCGGTCGAGGTCCTCGTCCACCGGCGGGGTGTCGGTGGCGGCGAAGGCGTCCAGGACGAAGCCGGCCAGCCGGGGCGAGAAGACGGCGTCGCCGTCGGCGATCCGGAAGATCGCGTCGACCAGGTCGGTGCCGGTGATGGTCTTGGTGACGTAGCCGCGGGCCCCGCCCCGGATGACGCCGATGACGTCCTCGGCGGCGTCCGAGACGGACAGCGCCAGGAACTTGACCCCGCCCTGCTCGCCCATCAGCGCGGCCGAGCGGCGCAGCACCTCGACGCCGCCGCCGCCGGGCAGGTGGACGTCGAGCAGCACCACGTCCGGCCTGGTCTCGGCGACCACGCGCACCGCCGAGTCGACGTCGTCGGCCTCGCCGACCACGTCGATGCCGGTCACCTCGGTGCGGCCGATCTCGGCCCTGACCCCCGTCCGGAACATCCGGTGGTCGTCCACCAGGACGACCCTGGCCGTGCGCCCCCCGCCTTCGGTCGGGGGAACCCCGATCGGCGCTGCCTCAGTCATTCGTTCTCTCCATCTCCAGCTCGACCTCGGTACCGCCGCCCGCCGCGGGCCGCACCCTGGCGGTGCCGCCGTTGCGCTTCATCCGGCCGATGATCGACTCCCGTACGCCCATCCGGTCCTCGGGCACCGTGTCGGGGTCGAAGCCGGGGCCGTGGTCGCGGACGAACACCGACACCGTCCTCCCCTCCACCTCGGCGTAGACCTGGACCGGTCCCCCGCCACCGTACTTGGCCGCGTTGACGGTCGCCTCCCTCGCGGCCTGCATCTGTGCCGCGATCCGGTCGTCCATCGGGCAGTCGCCGACGATGACCAGCTCGACGGGGACGCCGTGCCGGTCCTCGACCTCGGCGACGGCGGCGCGCAGGGTCTCCGCCATGGTGTCCGGCGCGGCCTCGGCCGCGGCCTCCGGGCGGTACAGCCACAGCCGCAGCTCGCGCTCCTGGGAGCGGGCCAGCCGCAGCACCTCCTTGGGGTCCTCGGCCCGGCGCTGGATCAGGGTCAGGGTGTGCAGCACCGAGTCGTGGATGTGCGCGGCGATCTCGGCGCGCTCCTGGGCGCGGATGCGGGCGGTGCGCTCGGCGCCGAGGTCCTGCCACAGCCGCAGGCCGTACGGGCCGAGCAGGACCAGCACCCCGGCGAGCACCGCGAGCGAGGCCTCGATCACCGAGCCGAGCGGGGAGCCGCTGCCCTGCATGGCGAGCAGCGCGATGGTGCCGGCCACGGCGAGCAGCACGCCGGCGCCGACCCGGGTGTAGGCGCCGCGGCGCTTCTCGCCCTCCTCGATGCCGAACCAGCGCTGCCAGCGCGAGTCGTCGGCCTGCCGCCACACCAGGGCGACGCCCACGCCGATCGCCAGCAGCGGCCAGGTGTACGGCTTGGCGGTCTGCCAGCCGAGCACGTTCAGCAGGGCGATCAGCCCGATCACGACCATGACCAGGGCGGCGAGCTGGCCGAGGCCGCCCTGCCCGCTCTTCGCGGCGGGCGGCGCGGTCACCCCGGCGGCCGCGGCGGCCTCAGCGGTCCCGGCGGCCTCGCCCGTGCCGACCGGAGCCGCGACCGGCTCGCCCTGCAGGGCGTGCTGGAGCAGCTCGCGCAGCCGTCCGACCCAGCCGCGGCCGGGCTTGGACAGCCGGGTGCCCGGCCGCAGCCAGGGCGAGGTCGGGATGTAGACGCCGTTGACGTTCACCCAGTGCGTGCCGCCGCGCTGCGAGGGCTCGCCGATGCCGATCGGCACCACGAACCAGAACGCGGCGTACAGCAGCGCGCCGATGCCCTGCGCGAAGAACAGCAGGACGAAGGCGAGCCGCACCCAGCGGACCGGTAGCCCGAGGTGCACCGCCAGGCCGTGCGCGACGCCGCCCAGCATCCGCCCCTGCGGGCTGCGGTAGAGCCGGCGGTACGGCGGACGCCCGCCGTCGGGCGCGGTCGGGTCGCCGCCGCCCGGCGCCGCGGCGTCGGGAGCGAGGGGTCGGGGATCGGTACCGGGTGCTGCCACGCCACCGATGGTTCCACGCGCGGCCGCCCGGGCGCATCAGGGTGTGTCCCCAGCCGGTATCAGGGAGAAGTCAGGGTACGGGCAGGGCCGGGCCCGGTTGGGCCGGACCGGACCGTGCCGGAAGGATGGTGCCCATGACCGAGGACCACCGCATCGAGGAGGCCGGGCCCGCCGCCCCGCCGGAACCGGAACGCCCCCCGCTGACCCGGGCCGAGCACCACCGCGTGGTGGCCGGCGTGTGCGGCGGCCTCGGGCGGCACCTGGACATCGACCCGGTGGTCTTCCGGGTGGTCACCGTGGTGCTCTGCCTCTCCGGCGGCCTCGGACTGTTCCTGTACGGCCTGGCCTGGCTGATCGTCCCCACCGAGGGCGCCGCCGACGGCAAGGGCCGGGGCGCGCGGACCGAGCTCCAGCGGGTGCTGACCGGCCGGGTCGACGGCCAGTCGGTCGGGGCGGTGCTGCTGACCGTGATCGGCACCGGGGTGTTCTTCTCCTCGATGGGCGACGGCGACCAGCTGTTCCCGCTGCTGCTGCTCGGCGGCCTGGTCTTCCTGGCGGTGCGCTACGACCCGGACCGCCGCCGCGGCCGGATCCGCGGGCGTCGGCGCGGCGGACCGTACGACCGCCACTTCCCCGAGGCCGAGGGCCACTCTTGGCCGCGCCCCGCGCCGGACGGGTCGGCCCGGGCCCGGCACGCCGCCGAGCAGGCGGCCGGGACGGTCCCGGCGGACTCCCCCGCCCCCGGCCCGAGCGGCTACCTGTGGGATCCGCGCCACCCCGAGCGCAACCCGTACGGCGCCACCGCCCCGGTGCCCTCGGCCACGCCCGCCCGGGGGGCCCGGCCGGAGGCCGGAGGGGGCGCGAAGCTGCCGCCGCCCGGCAGCCCGGCCCAGCCGTGGTGGCAGCGCCCCGACCTGCCGGAGGGGGACCCGCTGCGCAAGGGGCGTCCGGACGGCTGCCGCGAACCGGCCGTCGTCCGGCACCCCAGGGAGCGCTCGGCACTGGGCTTCTTCGGCTTCCTGCTGGCCGTCGGCGCGGCGACGGCGGTCTGGTCCGCCTCGGTCGGCCACACCGAGGTCACCAAGCTGAGCACCGTCGTCCTGGCCACCGGGCTGCTGGTGATCGGCCTGACCCTGCTGCTGGCGGCGAAGTTCGGCAAGGCCCGCAAGCTCGCGGTGCTGGGCCTGCTGGCCACCCTGGCGCTGGCCTTCGTCGGGCGCACACCGCACTCCGTGCAGGACGCCATCGGCGACCGCTCGTGGACGGTCGCCTCGGCGGCCGACCTGAAGGACCGCTACAACCTGGGCGCCGGTGACATCCGGCTGGACCTGGCCGGGCTCGACCCCGCAGGGGGCGCCCTCGCCACCAAGGTCGACCTCGGCGCCGGCCAGCTGACCGTCACCCTGCCGCCGGACGTCACGGTGAACCTGGTGGCCCGGGTCGGCCTCGGCAGCATCAACGTCCCCGGTGACCACGACAAGGGCACCGGGCGGCACACCTACGTGCTCAACCCACCGGTCGGCCATGCCTCCAAGGGCACTCTCGACCTCCAACTCGGCATCGGCGTCGGCGACATCAAGGTGGTCCAGCAGTGAGGAAGCACCGGCTCGACCTGTTCTCGTTGATCGCGGGCGGCCTGTTCACCGTGATCGCCCTGCTGTACCTGGTGGCGGCGCTCAACGACCGGTCGGTGAACGGGCGGGTCGTCGTCCCGGTCGCCTTCATCGTGCTGGGCGTCGGCGGTCTGGCCGGCGCCGTGGCCGCGGTCGCCCGGCGCAACCGGCCCGACGGCGACGGCTGAAGCCGTACTCAGCTCTGCAGCGGGCCCAGGGTCAGCTTGTCGCCGTCCTTGCGGACGGCGTACTTGGGCAGCGGCTTGACCGCCGGCCCGTTGACCACCGCACCGGTCGCGGCGTCGAACCGGGAGCCGTGGCACGGGCAGTACAGCTGGCCGTTCTTCGGCGCGTCCACCGCGCAGCCGGCGTGGGTGCACACCGAGGAGAAGGCGCAGTACTGGCCCGCCTTGGGCTGCGTGATGTAGACGGCGTCCCCGGTCGCCGGGTCCTTGACCTGCGCCGAGCCGCCGACCGGCACGCTCGCCGCGGGCACCGAGGGGGCGGGCCCCGTCGCGGCGGGGGCCGGGGCGGCGGACTGCTTGGGGGCGGCCTGCCCGTCCCGGCCGAAGGTCCGGGTGAGCGAGCCGGTCAGCAGGCCGGCGCCGCCGATGGCGACCGCCGCGATCCCGCCGTCCACCAGCGCCCGGCGCTTGACGTGGTCCTCGGCCAGCCCGCGTGCCCGGTCCCGGCGGGCCCGCCGGGACAGGTAGCCGTCCACCGACAGGTACGGCGTGCCGGCCAGCACCAGCGGTGTCCAGGCCATCAGGTAGGCGAGGTCGTTGCCGAGGTAGTACGGGGAGACGCTCCAGCTGACGGTCAGCCAGAGGCTCAGGTTGATCAGCGCGCCGCCGAGCGCCGCGACCCGGCCCCAGAGGCCGAGCAGGGTGCCGAGGCCGACCGCCAACTCACCGAAGGCGATCACGAGGGCGGACAGGGTGGGCGCGTCGAGGGCCGGGCCGAGCAGGAAGGAGATCGGGCTGCCGCCGGCCCGGGCCGCCCGGGTCTGGGAGAGGAAGGAGGCCGGATCGCCCGCGCCGGCCAGGAAGTGGGCGTCGGAGAGCTTGTCCAGGGCCGCGTACACGAAGGTGAGGCCGAGGAAGACCCGCAGGGGCAGCAGCGCGTACGTGGACGCGAGCGCCCGCCGCTGGGCCGCCCGATCGGCCCGGCCGGACGCGTCCCCGTCGATCACCACGGAGTTGCTGGCCTCCGACATCCCGCACACCTTCCTTCACGGCCTGCCACTCCCTGACAGGTCCGGTCCGCATTCTGCCCGCTCCTGCTCACTTTCGGTGGGACCTCCCACCCGGGGCAGCGAGAGGTCCCACCCCGGGAGCAAGACCTCCCGACCCGGAGGAACGAACGGCCGCGCCGCCGCTCCCCTGATACGGGAACGACGGCGCGGCCGTTCAGCACCGGCTCGGCGGCACGGGAGTTCTCACTCCCACTCGATGGTGCCCGGCGGCTTGCTGGTGACGTCGACGACGACGCGGTTCACGTCGCGGACCTCGTTGGTGATCCGGGTGGAGATCTTGGCCAGCACGTCGTACGGCAGGCGCGACCAGTCGGCCGTCATGGCGTCCTCGGACGAGACCGGGCGCAGCACGATCGGGTGGCCGTAGGTGCGGCCGTCGCCCTGCACGCCCACGCTGCGGACGTCGGCGAGCAGCACGACCGGGCACTGCCAGATCTCACGGTCCAGACCGGCCGCGGTCAGCTCCTCACGGGCGATCGCGTCGGCCTCGCGGAGCAGGTCCAGGCGCTCCTTGGTGACCTCGCCGACGATCCGGATGCCCAGGCCCGGGCCCGGGAACGGCTGGCGCTGGACGATCTCCTCCGGCAGGCCCAGCTCCTGGCCGACCATCCGGACCTCGTCCTTGAACAGCTTGCGCAGCGGCTCGACCAGCTGGAACTGCAGGTCCTCGGGCAGGCCGCCGACGTTGTGGTGGGACTTGATGTTGGCGGTGCCGGTGCCGCCGCCGGACTCCACCACGTCCGGGTACAGGGTGCCCTGGACCAGGAAGTCGACCGACTCGCCGTGCTCGCCGGCCTCGGCGACGATCTCGGCCTGGGCCTGCTCGAAGACCCGGATGAACTCCCGGCCGATGATCTTGCGCTTCTCCTCGGGGTCGGTGACCCCCTTCAGCGCGTCCAGGAAGCGCTCGGAGGCGTCGACGACCTTCAGCTGCACGCCGGTGGCGGCCACGAAGTCCTTCTCGACCTGCTCGGTCTCGCCCTTGCGCATCAGGCCGTGGTCGACGTAGACGCAGGTCAGCCGGTCACCGATGGCCTTGTTGACCAGGGCCGCGGCGACCGCGGAGTCCACGCCGCCGGACAGGCCGCAGATCGCGCGCTTGTCGCCGACCTGCTCGCGGATCAGGGCGATCTGCTCCTCGACCACGCTGCCGGTGGTCCAGGTCGGAGCGATGCCCGCGCCGCGGTAGAGGAAGTGCTCCAGGATCAGCTGGCCGTGGTCGGAGTGCAGCACCTCGGGGTGGTACTGGACGCCGTACAGGCGCGCCTCGTCGTTCTCGAAGGCCGCGACCGGGACCACGTCGGTGGAGGCGGTGACGGTGAAGCCCTCCGGCGCGGCGGAGCAGGCGTCACCGTGCGACATCCACACCGAGTGCTGCGCGGGGACGCCCTCGAACAGGGTGGAGCCGCTGCGGGAGACGGTCAGCGGGGTGCGGCCGTACTCGCGGGCGCCGGTGTTGTCGACGGTGCCGCCGAGGGTCACGGCCATCAGCTGGAAGCCGTAGCACATGCCGAAGACCGGGACACCGGCCTCGAAGATCGCGCGGTCGATCTGCGGCGCGCCCTCTTCGTAGACCGACGACGGGCCGCCGGAGAGGATGATCGCCTTGGGGTTCTTGGCGAGCATCTCGGCGACCGGCATGCTGCTCGGCACGATCTCGCTGTAGACCCGCGCCTCACGCACCCGACGGGCGATGAGCTGGGCGTACTGGGCACCGAAGTCGACCACCAGCACGGGGTCGTTGTCCGGTGCGGACTGGACGGGAATTGCAGAGGACACAGACGGCCTTCCGGCAGCGGTATCGAGGTGTCGCGCTGAACCGCGTCCCCAGCGGGGGCTGCGGCGGCGGACGGGTGTGGGGTGTCTGAACACCGATTCTACCGGGCTGTCCGGTTTCACTCGTCTGCCCGTCCAAAGGACCGTGACCGGTCGGGCCCGCGGTTCGTTGCTTCTGACGACCGCACGGCCGCGCCGCGTCCGCCAGACGCGCCGCTCCGCCCCCGCCGGGGGCACCAGCCGTACGGGCTGCACGACCACGCGTGGAGTTCCACCCCAGTCCACCGGCGCACGAGGCGCCGCCGCCCCGGCCCGCCGGGGAGCGCGGCTCCGTGGGACCGTGCGCGGGTGCCGCGGCCGGCCAGCAGGGGACAGCGACCCCGGCCGCGACTGGGCCGACAGGTGGGGCGGCCGGCCCCCGGGGACGCCCGGGGGCCGGCCGTCGCACCGATGGTTCACTCCCGGCCGCACTCCGGGCGCACCACCTCTCACCCGTCCCGCGCCGCTACGCGCGTCCCCGTGCGCCGCAACCGCCCCGCCCACTACACACCGTGATCATCCGGCGCGATGTCCGCCGTAAAAGGGCTGTGCCGAACTATGCCGAACTGCGCCGAACCGGTTGCAGAGCGAGCCCTCCGTCCAGCACGATGCTCCGTGTGAACGGTTCTCCCGGCGGCCTGCAGGCTCATCGCGGAGGACCGGACCGACGTCTCGCCGTCGCCGCGCACAGGGGGCGACAGCGGTGCTCACTTCACGCTCCGTGAGCGGGGCCCGGCGCAGACCCAGGCGCCGACCGTCGCCGCACGGACGTGCGCGACCCACCGCGCCGGCCATCCGCGCCGGAGCGCCAGGACGCGCCCCCCGAACCGACCGACACGACGGCGCTCCTCCCCCGGCGCCGTCACCCCAGCACCGGCGCCGCCCTGACGCCGAGTGCTGAGCGACAAAGGGCCCCGTTCCCCCGCGGGGCCCTTTGCCCTTTCCGGCCGCCGCATGGCCGGGGGCCACCCCTGGTCTCCGTCCACGGACCGTCCGTTCGCCGCCGGTCCGGGGCCGGGTGTTCAGCGGGTCAGGGCCGGCTCCTGGTGCTCCTGCTCGGGCCCCTCGCCGTCCGCCCGGGCCGTGGGCACCGCGGCAACCACGGCTGCGGCCGCGGCTTCGGCCCGGCGCGCGTCGAAGGTGTTCACACGCTTGATCACCTTGCGGCCGAGCTTCTGCATCGGCATCTCGACCAGGGTGTAGAGCAGCTGGCTGGCCACCAGGACACAGGCCAGGTAGCCGACGACCCAGACGATCTTCTGGGAGGCGGGACTGGCCACCGTCGGGTGGGTCAGGAGCGGACCGTCCACCGCGTACAGCACCGGAACGTGCACCAGGTACATCGAGAAACTGATGGCACCGAGCCAGGTCAGCGGTCGCGGGAACCGGCGCTCGCGGAAGAACATCGCGACGCCGAAGGTGGCCCAGGCCAGCACGTAGGAGATGCACCAGGCCATCCAGCCCGAGGTCCAGGTCGCCTCGGCGTTGGCACCGCGGTTGTACAGCCACCCCACCAGAACGCCGGCGGCAATGACGAACCCGCAGACGAGCCACCCCTGGAGCCGGTCGATCTGGCCCTTCTCCGCACGGTAGACCACCGTACCGGCGAACATGGTCGCGAAGACCATGAACGTCTCGAAGCCGATCGCCCGGCCGTTGTGGAAGGCCAGCACCAGGCCGACCCCGCCGAGCAGCAGCGCACCGGTGCGGACCAGGTCGGTCCGGCCGGTCATGATGAAGACGAGGGCCGCGCCCACCAACATGGCGACCGCCATCACCACGTGGGTGGTCGCCGCGGGGCCGGCGGGCAGACCGTGCTGGGTGAGGCTGACCCCCAGCAACAGGGCACCGGCGGCGAGCCCGACCGCGATCGAACTGGTCTTGCGGTGCCAGCCGCGGACGAACAGGGCAGTGACGAAGAAGTAGAAGACCATCTCGAAGGAGAGGGTCCACATCACCCGCAGCGAGTTCGGCTGACCGAGCATGTCCTGGAGCATCATGGCGTTCGCCGTCAGCACGGTCGGCATGTGCGGCACGTTGAGGAGCAGCACCGGCATGTGCTCGTCCGGCAGCGTCAGCAGGCAGACCACGATCGTGACGATCAACGCCGGGTGGATGCGGAAGATCCGCCCGAGCCAGAACGCCCGGACGTCTCCACGCCGTTCCAGCGAAGCCGGGATGATGTAGCCGCTCACCAGGAAGAACGTCATCACGCCGTAGAGGCCGAAGTCGAAGTGGACCCAGACCTCGTTGCCCCAGGGCACCAGCCGCCAGATGTCGAAGTGCTGGAGGACGACCGCGAATGCGGCGATCCCGCGCACGGCGTCCAGCCAGCCGAGCCTGGACTGGACACCGCCGGCAGCGGTTCGGCGTCCGCGACGGGCTGCGAGCGGGGTGAGGAGTTGTCGGATTCGCATCACTCGCGGGACATTAACGGATCGGGGGATTCGATGAACACGCCGACCGCGTGTCGCCGGGTGCGCGCCTCACACACCCGGCCCGGGAGTCGTTACGGCTGCTTGCGCCAGACGCTGGGGTCGAGCGGCTCGGCGGAGGGCGGGGGCGGGGCGGCGGGCGGCGGCGGCGCCTCGTGGGAGGCGATCACCTCGCTGACCACGGTCCCGGGGGCCTCGGGCGCCGCGGCAGGTGGACCGGCGGGGGAGGCGGGCGGCTGCGGCGGCACGGTGCCGTAGGGGCCGTCCGGCGGCCCGTACGGCGCGGCGCCCGGCGCGGGCTCGACGGTCCGGCCCCGGCCCCCGAGAGCCGACAGGACCGCGGGGACCACCAGCGCGCCGATCACCGCCCACACCACGGCGGCCAGCAGCACGCTCGGGAACGCCAGGCTCACCGAGCTGTCCTGCGTGGTGGACCGGCTGCCCGAACCGCCCCAGCCCTCGACCGCCGGGGTCACGTACGACACCGAGGTGGTCATCAGTGCGCCGGCCGCCGCCGAGAGCAGGGTGAGCACCCCGGCGTACACGGCCGCCAGCCGCAGCCGGTCGGCGGGGTCCAGCCGCCGCCGGTACGCCGTCCAGCCGAGGACGCCCGCCGAGGCGAGCGCCAGCAGGCCGGTCCAGCGCCAGTCGGCGCTCTGGTCGTGCAGGTCGAAGAAGGAGAACTCGCCGCCGTCCCGGCCACGCCAGTCCGGCACGTCCGCGCTGAAGTCGCTGCGTCCGCGGAAGGTCGCGCCCGAGCCGATGCCCAGCAGGAGCAGCCCGAGGTTCGGCAGGAAGGCCAGCGAGCCCGCCGTCACCGAACCGCTGTCGCCGTTGACCGCGACCAGTACGAAGGCCGTCACCGAGGCCAGGCCCAGGGTCAGCGTCAGCGCCCGGCCCGCGGTCAGCGCGGCCACCGCCCAGCCGCGTACCGCCCGGCTGCGCCAGGCGGCCCAGCGCAGCGCGTCGGTGCCGTACACGGTGAAGGCCAGCAGCCCGCCCAGCACGGCGGCCCAGCCGACCGCCCACAGCCAGCCGGAGTCCGCGGTGAAGGTCGCCTTCCCCAGACGGACGCCGCCGGTGCCGTAGTAGTCGGAGTCGAGTTCGCGGCCGCCGGGCTGCCAGCTGGTGCTTCCGAGCAGCCCGAGCAGCAGCGTGGCGAGGCCGAGGACCGCGGCGGTGCGCAGCGCCTCGCCGGCCGCCTGGCCGCGGGTCAGCTGGGAGCCGTCGGCCTTGCGCCGGCGCAGCCCGGCCCGCAGGGCGAGCCAGAGCGCCAGGCACCAGAGGACGGTGACGGTCATCGGCACCACCCAGATGGTGACGTCCATGCCCTCGGAACGGCTCCTGGACAGCGGGCTCTGGTAACCGATCCGGAACGGCGCGCCGAGCGCGTTCAGGGCCAGGGACAGCGTCCCGCAGAAGCGCTCGCCGAAGGCGGGCGCGGGGAAGGTGCCGTCGTAGGTGTAGTCGCTGGGGACGGCCACGATCAGCGCCGTCAGCAGCAGGGCCAGCGTCGGGGCGACGGCCGCCAGGACCGCCGGTCGCCAGCCGGGGCCAATACGCAGGCGCCCGGGCGTCTCGTACGGGACGCCGGCGCCCCAAGTGCCCGTCGCGGGCGGGCCGCCGGCCGGCGGGTACCCGGGGGCCGGCGGCGGTACCGCGGGCACGGCCACGACGGTCGGGGCGGCGGCGGGAGGCGGGGGTGCGGGCGGGAGCGGAGGTGCCGCCGGTCGGCCGCAGGAACCGCAGGCGGGCGCCCCCTCCACCGAAGTCGCGTCGCACGATGCGCAGTTGGCCATGGACCGGATTCCCCCCGCTCGACGAGTCCCTGGTCCCCCAGGGAGCCCGTTTATCCCATCGGATCCGAACGGATGTCAACCGCGAAAAGTCGCAAGCCGGTTGGCCTCGGACGGACGGGCTCAGGGGTGGCCCGGGGCCGGTCGGCCGTCACCGGTCCCGCTTCTTCGGCACCTCCGGGACGGGCAGCAGCGGCAGCCGCAGCGCGCCGAACGCGCCCTCCGGCACGGCCGGTCGCACCGGCACGACGGCCGTGACCGGGCGGTACGCCTCGCCGGGGGCGGGCCGCGGGTCCTCCTCGCCCTTGTTGGGCCACATCGACATGGCGCGCTCGGCCTGCGCGGTGATGGTGAGCGAGGGGTTGACGCCGAGGTTGGCGGATACGGCCGCGCCGTCCACCACGCTGATCCCGGGGTGCCCGTACAGCCGGTGGTACGGGTCGACGACGCCGGTCTCGGGCGCGTCGCCGATCGGGCAGCCGCCGAGGAAGTGGGCGGTCATCGGGATGTCGAAGATCTCGCCGACGGTGCTGCCCGGGAAGCCGTTGATCTCGTCCGCCAGTGCCTGGGCGCCCTTCTCGGCGGCCGGGATCCAGGTGGGGTTGGGCGTGCCGTGGCCCTGGCTGGAGGTGAGCCGGGGCTTGCCGATCGGCCCCTTCTTGAGCGAGACGGTGATCGAGTTGTCCAGCGACTGCATCACCAGGCCGATGATCGTCTTCTCGGACCAGCCGCGCTGGTTCATCGAGCGGGCGAAGGTCACCGGGTGGAGCACCGAGTTGCCCAGGTAGCGCAGCCAGCGCGGGGCCTTCCCGCCGCCCTTGACCTGCGCGATGGACAGCGCGCCCATCGCGTTGGAGCCCTTGCCGTAGCGGACCGGCTCGATGTGGGTGTTGGCGTCGGGGTGGATCGAGGAGGTGATCGCGACGCCCTTGGTGAAGTCCGCCTTGGCGCCGTAGCGCCGGTCGGTGGTCTGCGCGCCCACCAGCGCCTCGGAGTTGGTGCGGGTCAGCTCGCCGAGCCGGGCGGAGATCCGGGGCAGGTGGCCGGCGTCGCGCATCCGGTGCAGCAGCGACTGGGTGCCGTAGGTGCCGGCCGCGACCACGACCCGGGCGGCGGTGATCGTCCGCGCCCCCGCCTTGACCCGGTCGGTCCTGGAGCGGGAGTCGGTGCGGCGCACGTCCACGGCGTAGCCGGCGTTCCCGTGGCCGTCGGTGTGCTCCCGGATCCGGGCCACCGTGGTGAGCGGGTGGATCTCGGCGCCCAGCCGCTCCGCCAGGTACAAGTAGTTCTCGGTGAGCATGTTCTTGGCGCCGTGCCGGCAGCCCGTCATGCACTCGCCGCACTCCACGCAGGCCTTGCGGGCCGGGCCGGCGCCGCCGAAGTACGGGTCGGGAACCTCGTCCCCGGGCGCCGCCTTGGCGGTGCCCCCCGCGTCCTCGCCGT
Source organism: Kitasatospora sp. NPDC029312 (assembly GCF_055569215.1). NCBI lineage: Bacteria > Bacillati > Actinomycetota > Actinomycetes > Kitasatosporales > Streptomycetaceae > Kitasatospora > Kitasatospora sp. NPDC029312. Next base: position 152,311 of record NZ_JBVHXY010000003.1, read on the forward strand.
CGCCGAAGAACACCCCGACCGGCGCCATGTGGAAGGTGTGGCCGACGCCCATCCGCTCGGCGGCCGCCTTGAGGTGGACGTCCGAGGGGGTGACGGTCGGGTTGAGCCGGACCCCGAGCATCCGCTGCGCCTGGTCGTAGAACGGCGCCAACTCCTGCTGCCAGTCGGTGATGTGGCGCCACTGCCGGTCCTCGAAGAAGGCCTTCGGCGGTACGTACAGGGTGTTGGCGTAGTTCAGCGAGCCGCCGCCGACCCCGGCGCCCGCCAGGATCAGCACGTTGGCCAGCAGGTGGATCCGCTGGATGCCGTACAGCCCGAGCTGCGGCGCCCACAGGTAGTTCGGCAGGTCCCAGGAGTTCCGGGGCAGTTCGTCCCGTTCGAAGCGCCGCCCGGCCTCCAGGACGGCGACCCGGTAGCCCTTCTCGGTCAGCCGCAGCGCCGCGACCGAACCGCCGAAGCCGGACCCGACCACGACCACGTCGTAGTCGAACTCCGCCGCACCGCCGGACTCCACCATCTGCCACTGCTCCTTCGAGGGTCGAACCTGCCTGGGGGGAAGCCCGTCGGGCGTTACTTGAGCCGCAGGGCCTTGAGCACCCGCAGCCCACCGGTCATCACGGCGGCGAACTGCCGGTCGTCCAGGCCGAACGCGGGTGCCAGCGGCATCACCCGCTGGGTCGAGACGGTCTGCGCCTCGGTGAAGCGCAGGATGCCCTCGGCGCCGTGGCGCCGGCCGAGCCCGGAGTCGCCCATGCCACCCATCGGGGAGGCGACCGAGCCGTACGCGGCCGCATAGGCCTCGTTGACGTTGACCGTGCCGGTGCGCAGCCGGGCCGCGACCGCCCGGCCGCGCCGCTGGTCCCTGGTCCAGACGCTGGAATTCAGGCCGTACGGCGTGGAGTTGGCGGCGGCGACCGCCTCCTCCTCGGTGTCGAAGCGGTAGACGGAGACGACCGGGCCGAAGGTCTCCTCGCCGCAGACCGCCATTTCCGGGGTCACCCCGTCGAGGATGGTCGGCTCGTAGAAGTACGGGCCGAGATCGGGCCGGGCCCGCCCGCCGGCCAGCACGGTGGCGCCGGCCTTGACCGCCTCCTCCACGTGCCGGGTGGTGGTGTCCAGCTGGCGTGCGGAGACCAGCGAGCCCATGTCGGCGCCGTACGCCAGGCCGCCGCCCAGGCGCAGCGCCCGGGTGCGGGCGGTGAAGCGCTCCAGGAATCCGTCGGCCACCGAGCGGTGCACCAGCAGCCGCTCGATCGAGATGCACAACTGCCCGGCCGAGGAGAAGCAGGCCCGCACGGCGCCCGCGGCGGCCGCGTCGAGGTCCGCGTCGGAGAGCACCAACATGGCGTTCTTGCCGCCGAGTTCGAGCGAGGCGCCGACCAGTCGGGCGGCGGCGCGCTGGGCGACCTCGCGGCCGGTGCGGGTCGAGCCGGTGAAGGAGACGTAGTCGGCGTGCTCCACCACGGCGGGGCCGATCACCGGGCCGTCGCCGATCACCACCTGCCACAGGTCGGCGGGCAGCCCGGCCTCGATCAGCAGCTCACGGGCCCACAGCCCGGTCAGCGCGGTCTGGGTGTCCGGCTTGTTGACCACGGCGTTGCCGGCCGCGAAGGCGGGCAGCAGGTCGCCGACGCACAGCTCCAGCGGGTAGTTCCACGGCGAGATGTGGCCGATGACGCCCTTGGGGCGGCGGCCCTCGACGGTGTGGGTGAGCACCGGCAGCGCCCCGCCGCGGCGGCGGTCCCGGAGGTAGCCCTGGGCGCCGCGCCCGTAGTGCCGGGCGGCCATGGCGACGGCGAGCACCTCCTCGAAGGCGTGCAGCCGGGCCTTGCCGGTCTCGGCCTGGATCAGGTCCAGGGCCTCGTCCTGCCGCTTGAGCAGCAGGTCGTGGAAGCGCAGCAGGACGGCGGCGCGGCGGCGCACCGGCAGGGCGGCCCAGGCGGGCTGGGCGCGCCGGGCCAGCTGGAAGGCGACCTCGACGTCGGCCGGGGTGGACTGCGGCAGGGCGGCCAGCCGCTCACCGGTCAGCGGGGCGACGGTCTCCACCACGCTGGGCACGCCGGTCGCGGTGACGCCCGCGGCCAGCCGGGCCACCAGGGACGGCGGGACGGCGGCGGAGACGGTGCGTCCGCCGCCGGGAGCTGCCGGGTTGCCGCTCGCGGGCCCGACGCCGGGGTGTTCGGTGGCCGCTGCATCTGCTGTGAGGTCCGACATACGGCGCAGCCTAGGCCTTCGGGCGCCGGCGCGGTACCCGTCGGTAACAAGAATCTGCCGCAGTCGGGCGAAAGCGGGCGCCCCGCCCGCCGAGGCTCAGCGGCCTGCCTCAGCGGACTGCCTCAGCGGGCCGCCTCGGCGGGTCGGCTCAGCGGGTCGGCGTGAAGTGGTTGAGCACCGTGGTGAAGCGCTGCTCGGCCTCGTTCCACTCGTTGCCCTTGTCCGGGCTGGACGAGTAGATCGCGTACGCGGTGCCGTCCTCGTCGATGAACTCGGCCTCGATCGCGCGGCGCCGGCCGCCGCCCTGGGCCAGGTAGCTGAACTCCCAGACGGCCGCCTCGTGGCCGTTCACGGCGGCGCTCGCCATCCGGTGCTGCTTGTAGTCCTTGAGCGATTTGGAGACGGTGGTCTCCATCTGCTTCATGTGGTCCAGCGGCTTGATCGACTGGCCGACGGTGACCGCGAACTGCAGGTAGTGCACCTTGCCGTCGGGGCTGTAGAAGATCTGGTTGTTGTCCGTCCCGGTGATCCGCTGCCAGGCCGGGTCCCCGCTCGGCAGCGGGAAGCGGAAGCCCGCCGGGTCGTCGACCCAGTGGTAGCCGTTGGGCGCGGACGCCTCGGTGTCGGCGGTGCTGCTCGGCTCGGGCTCGGTGGTCTCGGCCGGACCGGTCGGGGTGGTGTCGGCGTCCGGGGTGTCGACCACGTGCCGGGTGACGAGGAAGGTCGCCGCGGCCGCCAGCAGTCCGACGGCCACCGCGATGGCGATCAGCTTCATCCGGCTGCGGCGCTTGGCCGGTCCGCGCGCGGGCGCGACGGTGTGCGCGACCGGCACGCCGGTTCCGGCGTGCGCCTGCGGCGCGGTGGGCACGCCCTCGGCGACGGCCGGGACGGCAGGGGTGACAGCAGGGGTGACGGCGGAGGTGCCAGTAGGGGTGGCGGCGGCCCCGGCCTGGACCGGGCGCGGCTCGGTGGGCTCCTCCGAGCCCTCCGCCGGCGGTTCCGCGGCGCCCACCGGCACCTCGCTGCGGTCCACCACCGGCACCGACTGGGTCGGCGTGCGGACCGAGGCGACCGACTTCAGGCCCATGGTGTGCCCGGCCTGCACCTCGGCCAGCATCCGGGCCACCTCGTCCGCGCTCGGCCGCTCGGCCGGGTCCTTGGCCATCAGCGCGGCCAGCACCGGCCCGAGCGGCCCGGCCCGGCGCGACTCCGGCAGCGGCTCGTCGACCACCGCGGCGAGCGTGGTGATCGGCGAGTCCCGGCGGAACGGCGACTGCCCCTCGACCGCCGCGTACAGCGTCGCCCCCAGACCCCACAGGTCGGAGGCCGGGCCGGGCCGCTGGCCCTGGGCGCGCTCGGGCGCCAGGTAGTCCGGCGAGCCGACCAGGTCGCCCGGCCGGGTCAGCTCGGTGGAGCCCTCGTACTTCGCGATGCCGAAGTCCAGCAGCACCACCCGCCCGGTGCCGCGCTCCAGCAGCACGTTGGCCGGCTTGACGTCCCGGTGCAGCACGCCGAGCTGATGGCCGCGGTGCAGCGCGGCCAGCACCTGGCTGCCGACCTCGGCGGCGGCGCGCGGCGGGAGGGTGCCGTCCTGGCTGATCACGTCGGCCAGCGAACGGCCGTCGACCAGCTCCATCACGATCCACGGCCGGCCGTCCTGCTCCAGCACGTCGTGCACGGTGATCACGCCGGGGTGCTTGATCCGGGCGGCCGCGCTGGCCTCGCGCTTCATCCGCGCGTGCAGGATCTGCAGGTCCTCCTCGGGCAGGTGGTTGACGGTCAGCTCCTTGACCGCGACCTCACGGTCCAGCATCCGGTCCCAGGCCCGCCAGACCGTGCCCATCCCGCCGCGGCCGAGCCGCTCGCCGAGCTCGTACCGCCCGGCCAACAGCCGCTCCGCTTCGACCGCCTCCGGCCGGTCCTGCACGCCCATCGGCGACCGCTCCCCCTCTCGAGTCCACTCGCCGTCACCGCGACGGATCGCGTGGTGCAGACCGCTGTTCGAACAAATCCCACGCACACATTAGGCGTACCTCGCGCACCCCGGTAATCACGCCCACCCCCCGGACCGGCAAGCCGGTGCGCGGCGGGGCCGTCAGCCTGCGAACAGCACCACGGCGACCATTCCCAGCACCAGCAGTAGGAACACGCCCCCGACCAGCAGCGGGCCCAGCAGGGCGGGGGGTATCCGCGGCGTACGGACGCCGGCCTCCGGCTCGGCCTCCATCCCGGCCTCCGGCCGGGCGGCCCGGCCGCGGCGACGGTGCCGCAGCGGCACCAGCGGCGCGTCGGGCTTCAGCTCCACCGCCCGGGCCATCCGCTCCCCGTCGACCGGCTCCGGCGCGCCTGCCAGCAGCACCGCCAGCTCCCGCCGCACCGCCTCCGCGGTCGGCCGCAGCGTCGGGTCCGGCTGCAGCAGCCGCTCGGCCAGCGGCGCCAGCGGCCCGCAGGCCGCCGAGGGCTCGCGCCGCCCGTCCCGCACCGCCGCCACCAGCTCCGGCACCCCTCGCTCCGGGTACGGCGCGCGCCCGGTGATCAGCCGCTGCAGCAGCACTCCGAGCGCCCAGCAGTCCCCCGCCGGACCGCCGTCCAGGGGCCAGCGCTCGGCCACCGGGCCGACCAGGGTGGCCCGGACCTCGTACCGGCGGCGGCCCCCCGGCCCGCCGAGGTCCTCGGCCAGCGCCTCCTCCGCCACCCCGGCCAGCAGCCCCCCGAGCATCGCCGCACCGTCCTCGCAGACCAGCACCGACTCGGCGGTCAGGTTGCCGTGGGAGAGCCCGGCCTCGTGCAGCGCCCGCAGGGCGCCGGCCACGTCCGCCGCCAATTCGGCCGCCCGGTAGGGCGGCACCGGCCCGGCGGTGAGCAGCTCGGCCAACGACTGCCCGGCCGGCCGCTCCTCCACCGTCCACAGCAGCTCACCCTCGACGAAGGCCCCGACCCCGCGCAGCAGCCGCGGGTGCCAGGACGGCGCGGCCGACCCGACGGCCGCCACCCGCCGCACCAACCGGTCCCCCTGCGCGGACGCCTCCCCCTCCGGGTCCTGACCACCGGTCAGCAGCACCGGGAGCTCCACGGCGCGCAGCAGCACCGACTCACCGGTCCGCTCGTCCACCGCGAGGGCGCGCAGCAGCTCCGGACGATCCGTCACCCGGTACCGCCCCGCCGACAACTGCCCAGGGCCGCCTCGCATGCCAGTTCCTCTCGCTCACGAGCAGCCTACTGAGCGGCTCCTTCGGGCTCGATCCCGTGGACCGGACCGATCGGATCGACACCGCCGTCGAGATGGCGGGCGACCAGGGCCAAGCCAACCAGGCGAAGGTCCTTCCGACGGTCGAAGCCGCGTTCATCGGAGGTGAGAAACCGATCGCCTCACCCACCCGGTGCTCTTCCCGAAGGACGGAGAACCACCAGTCCCGGTTCCGCTTACGGCCGTCACCGCCGGGATCGTGAGCCGCCGCCGGCCCGGTTACGGCGCCGGCTGGAAGCTGTTGAACACCACGTCCCGGACCGGCGCCTGGGCGGCCCACTGGGCGTCCGGGACGATCCAGTAGATCGAGTAGCCGTACTTGGCCGGGGTGCCGGTCACGAAGCCGCGGTTGAGCGAGTGGGTCTTGGGCGTGCCGCTGGTCCACTCCCAGTCGGCCGCGTTGGTCCACTGTCGGTAGCTGATCGCCGACAGGTTCAGCCGCTGGTAGTTGGTCACCTGCGCACGCAGGTCGGGCTCGGAGTCCTGCCAGTCCGCGACGGCACTGGCGTGCGGGGTGGTGCTCCACTCGATCCGCAACTGGCTGCCGTCGGCCGCGTTCTTGAAGATCCGCCGGTTGGGGTCCGACCCGGCGGGCTGCAGCCAGTCCGGCAGCACCACCGAGAAGCCGCTCGGGTCCTGGTACGCGTGGTAGCCGGCCGGCACGGGCTCGGTCGGACCGGGCGCGGTCGTCGGGGTGGCAGCGGCCGGCGGGGCAGCGCCGGTCGTCGGAGCAGCGGCGGCCGGCGGCGGCGCGGCGGCCGTGGTCTCCGGCGCGGCGCTCGTCCCGGCGGCCCCGGGCTCGGTGGACGGCGCCGCCGGAGCCTGGCTCGGCACCGCCTCGGTGGTCGCCGCCACCGGCGCGGTGGCTCCCGCGCTGTGGGTGCCACCGCCGCTCGAACCGTCCTCCTCGCCGCCCATGGCCTTGACCAGCGCGACCACCCCGGCGATCAGCAGCAGGACGACCACCACCGTCGCGATCGCCAGCCGGCGCCGGCCGGTGCGCGGGTCGGCCCCGGCCGCCTGGGTCGCCCCCCTGGTCCACTCGCTGGTCACCGGCCGGATCGGCTCGCCCGCCGGAGCGGCCTCCGGCTCGGCGGGGGCCTTCGCGACGGGCTCCGCCGGCTCTGCGTCCCGGGCCCGGCTACCCACCCGGACGGTGCCCAGCAGCCCGGCCACGGTCCGCTTCGGCGCCTCGACCGCGGCCTCCGGCTCGGGGGTGACCACCGTATCGACCGGCATCGCGTGCTCGGTGGTCGACTCCGCCTTCACGGTCGCCTCGGCGACCACCCGCTTGAGCATCGACCGGGTCTGCGAGGCGTCCAGGCGCTTCGCCGGGTCCTTCTCCAGCAGCCCCTCGATGACCGGCAGCAGCGGCCCGGCGTTCGCCGGCGGGGCGAGCTCCTCGGTCATCACCGCGGTCAGCGTGGCCAGCGCCGAGCCCCGGTCGTACGGCGGCCGCCCCTCGACCATCGCGTACAGCGTGCCGCCCAGCGACCACAGGTCGGCCGGCGGCCCGGGCTTCTGGCCGCGTGCCCGCTCCGGGGATATGTACGAGGGCGCTCCGACCAGCATCCCGGTGGAGGTGACCGAGGCGTCGCCCTCCACACTGGCGATCCCGAAGTCGGTCAGCACCACCCGGCCGTCCTCGCCGATCAGCACGTTGGACGGCTTGACGTCCCGGTGCAGGATGCCCAGCGCATGCGCCGCGCTCAGCACGCCCAGCACGTCCAGCGCGATCTCCGCCGCCCGGGCGGGGGCCAGCGGCCCGTCCTCCCGGACCACGTCGGCCAGCGAGCGGGACTCCACCAGCTCCATGACGATCCACGGCCGGTCGTCCTCGTCGACCACGTCGAAGACGGTCACCGCCGAGCTGTGCCGGATCCGCGCGGTCGCCTTCGCCTCGCGCAGCGTCCGGACGATCAGCCGGTGCTTCTCCTCCTCGTCGACACTGGCGTTCATCCGCAGTTCCTTGACCGCGACGGTCCGGCCCAGCATCTCGTCCTCGGCGCGCCAGACCGTACCCATGCCACCGCGCCCGAGCACGCCGTTCAGCCGGTAGCGGCCCGCCAGGAGGCGGCCGGTGGAACCCTGCGCCTGGGTCATTCGGAACGTTCCCCCATGTGCTGCTGGCGGTCGTGGTGACGGCGCGTCGGCCCGGCCCGGGCCCGAACGCCCAAGCCTCCATCATCTCCTGTCCCGAGGGGCCCCGACCACCCGGCCCCCGTCCCAAGCCGGGACGAACCGGAACGGGTACGGCCGTCCGTGCCCGATCTGTGATCGAAAACTCGCCAAGATCTGTTCGAAGCCCTGCTACCGTTCGGCAGCTCATCGTCTTTTCCGGGGGGACTCGACGCCCATGACCGCATCAGCACCCGGCGCTGACGGCCCCTCGACCCGGCCGCGCACCGCCGAGCACTACTCGGTCGCACCGCTCCTCGAGACCCCCGACGGCTACGTCGCCCCCGGCATGCCCGGCGTCCCGGTCGCCGGCTACGACCCCACCACCCCCGTGCGCACCCGGACCGCCCCCCGCCGCCGCACCGCCCTCGCGATCACCCTCGCCCTGCTCGCCACCGTCCTCAGCGGCCTGGCCTACGGCTGCGCCCCGCTCCGCGCCGCCGACAGCCTCGGCTGGCTCACCATCGCCCAGGCCGGCCTGATCGCCCTTCCCCTCGGCGTCCTCGGTGGCCGGAACCGGCTCCTCCCGCCCCTCGGCGCGCTCCTCGCCGCCACCGCCCTCCTCCTCGGCCAGCTCACCCAGCACCTCCGGCTGACCCAGGCCACCGGCCCCACCCCCCGGGGCCTCCTCCCCGCCACCCTCACCTCCTGGCGCGCCGACCTCCGCCCCCTCGACGTCACCTTCTACGCCATCGCCCTCATCGGCGGCTTCCTCTTCACCCGCCGCACCGCCACCCGCACCTGACGCTCCGGCCGGGCCACGGAAAGCGCGCAGGCCCCCGCCCGGGCGATCCGGACAGGGGCCTGCGCGGCGACCTCGACCTCAGCGGTGAGCCAGCGCCGGATTCACCGTGACCTCGACCCGCTGGAACTCCTTCAGCTCGGTGTACCCCGTCGTCGCCATCGCCCGCCGCAGCGCACCGAACAGGTTCATGGTCCCGTCCGGCGTGTGCGACGGCCCCGCGAGGATCTCCTCGGTGGTGCCGACCGTGCCGAGGTCCACCCGCTTGCCGCGCGGCAGCTCCTCGTGGACGGCCTCCATCCCCCAGTGGAAGCCCTTGCCCGGCGCGTCGGTGGCCCGGGCCAGCGCGGCGCCGATCATCACGGCGTCGGCGCCGCAGGCGACCGCCTTCGGGATGTCGCCGCTGTAGCCGACGCCGCCGTCCGCGATCACGTGCACGTAGCGGCCACCGGACTCGTCCATGTAGTCGCGGCGGGCGGCCGCGACGTCCGCCACGGCGGTGGCCATCGGCACCTGGATGCCGAGCACGTTGCGGGTGGTGTGGGCGGCGCCGCCGCCGAAGCCGACCAGCACGCCGGCCGCGCCGGTCCGCATCAGGTGCAGCGCCGCGGTGTAGGTGGCGCAGCCGCCGACGATCACCGGCACGTCGAGCTCGTAGATGAACTGCTTGAGGTTGAGCGGCTCGGCGGCGCTGGAGACGTGCTCGGCCGAGACGGTGGTGCCGCGGATGACGAAGACGTCCACGCCGGCGTCCACGACGGCCTTGGAGAACTCGGCGGTGCGCTGCGGCGAGAGCGCGGCGGCGGTGACCACGCCGGAGTCGCGGATCTCCTGGATCCGCTGCTTGATCAGCTCGGCGCGGATCGGCGCGGCGTAGATCTCCTGGAGGCGGCGGGTCGCGGTCGACGCGTCGGTGATCGAGGCGATCTCGTCCAGCAGCGGCTGCGGGTCCTCGTAGCGGGTCCAGAGGCCTTCCAGGTTCAGCACGCCCAGACCGCCCAGGCGGCCGATCTTGATGGCCTGCTCGGGCGAGACCACGCTGTCCATCGGGGCGGCCAGGAACGGCAGCTCGAAGCGGTAGGCGTCGATCTGCCAGGCGATCGAGACCTCCTTCGGGTCACGCGTACGGCGGCTGGGGACGACGGCGATGTCGTCGAAGGCGTACGCCCGGCGGCCGCGCTTGCCACGCCCGATCTCGATCTCAGTCACTTCGAGCCCTTCTGGTTTGTTGCTCATGCCCGCCGGGTCACCCCGGCCGCCCCCAGTATCCCGTACCGGCGCCGGCGGCGCCCCGACGGCCCACACCCCGAACACGCCGGGGGCCCGCCGCCGCGGTGCGACAGCGGGCCCCCGGCCCCTCGACCGTTCGGGCCGTCCGGACCGCTCAGGCCGTTCAGCGCGACGAGTAGTTCGGCGCCTCGACGGTCATCTGGATGTCGTGCGGGTGACTCTCCTTGAGGCCCGCCGAGGTGATCCGGACGAAGCGGCCCTTGCTCTCCATCTCGGCGATGGTGGCGGCGCCGACGTAGCCCATGGTCTGGCGCAGCCCGCCGACCAGCTGGTGCAGCACGGCCGACAGCGGGCCGCGGTAGGGCACCTGGCCCTCGATGCCCTCGGGGACGAGCTTGTCGTCCGTGGCCACCTCGGCCTGGAAGTAGCGGTCCTTGGAGTACGAGCGGCCCTGGCCGCGGGACTGCATGGCGCCCAGCGAGCCCATGCCGCGGTAGGACTTGAACTGCTTGCCGTTGATGAACATCAGCTCGCCCGGGGACTCCTCGCAGCCCGCCAGCAGCGAGCCCAGCATCACGGTGTCGGCACCGGCGGCGAGCGCCTTGCCGATGTCGCCGGAGTACTGCAGGCCGCCGTCGCCGATGACCGGCACGCCGGCCGCCTGGCAGGCCTGGGCGGCCTCGTAGATGGCGGTGATCTGCGGGACGCCGATGCCGGCGACGACGCGGGTGGTGCAGATCGAGCCGGGGCCGACGCCGACCTTGACGCCGTCCACGCCGGCGTCGATCAGCGCCTGGGCGCCGTCGCGGGTGGCGACGTTGCCGCCGACCACGTCGATCCTGACGGCCGACTTGATCTTCTCGATCCAGGCCAGCGCGTTGTGGCTGTGGCCGTGCGAGGTGTCGACGACCAGGAAGTCCGCGCCCGCCTCGACCAGGGCCTGGGCCCGGTCGAAGGCCTCGGCGCTGGCGCCGACCGCGGCGCCGACCAGCAGACGGCCCTCGGCGTCCTTGGCGGCGTTCGGGTACTGCTCGGCCTTGACGAAGTCCTTGACGGTGATCAGGCCCTTGATCCGGCCCTCGTCGTCGACCAGCGGCAGCTTCTCGATCTTGTGGCGGCGCAGCAGCGCCATCGCGTCCACACCGGAGATGCCGACCTTGCCGGTGATCAGCGGCATCGGGGTCATGATCTCGCGGACCTGGCGGCTGCGGTCCGACTCGAAGGCCATGTCGCGGTTGGTGACGATGCCGAGGAGCTTGCCGGTCCCGTCGGCGATCGGCACGCCGGAGATGCGGAACTTGGCGCACAGCGCGTCGGCCTCGGCCAGGGTGGTGTCGGGGCCGACGGTGATCGGGTCGCTGACCATGCCGGACTCGGAGCGCTTCACCAGGTCGACCTGGTTGGCCTGGTCCTCGACCGACAGGTTGCGGTGCAGCACGCCGACGCCGCCCTGGCGGGCCATCGCGATGGCCATCCGCGCCTCGGTGACCTTGTCCATCGCCGCGGACAGCAGCGGGATGTTGACGCGGACGTTCCGGGAGACCCGCGAGGAGGTGTCGACCTGGTTCGGCAGCACCTCGGAGGCCCCGGGCAGCAGCAGGACGTCATCGAACGTGAGCCCGAGCATGGCGAACTTCTCGGGTACGCCTGCGGCGTTGTAAGACATTTGGGGGTACCTTCCGTGGCCGGCCTTATCCGCTCACGCCCTGAGGGAGGGGGCGCGTTCATCGCTCACTCGCGCAGACCGCCGAAAGCCGGGTGGATTGGAGGAACCTCCAAGGGAACCCCGCGCACACCCGCGAAACTTTGGCAACCCGCCCAGGCGCCGATACCCCATGGTACTGGCACCTCGAATGTGCCCTCGTGTGCCCTTGACAACAACCCCCCACCATGGGTCATTCCACCCCGGGCGAAGCTCCGGACGGTACGGCCGACCGGAGGCCTCAGGCGCGTCAGGCCCTCAGGACGATTCCTCGGCGAGCGCCCGCAGTCTGCTGAGCGCCCGGTGCTGGGCCACCCGGACGGCCCCCGGCGACATCCCGAGCACCTCGCCGGTCTCCTCCGCGGACAGCCCGGCGGCCACCCGCAGCAGCACCAGCTCCCGCTGACGGGCCGGCAGGTTGGAGAGCAGTTCCTTGGCCCAGGCCGCGTCACTGCTGAGCAGCGCCTGCTCCTCGGGGCCGAGCGCCTCGTCCGGCACCTCCGGCAGGTCGTCCTGCGGCACGACCGTCGAGCCGGGCCCGCGCATCGCGGCCCGCTGCAGATCGGCGATCTTGTGCGCGGCGATCCCGTAGACGAAGGCCTCGAACGGCCGCCCCTGGTCCTTGTACCGGGGTAGCGCGCACAGCACCGCGACGCAGACCTCCTGGGCCACGTCGTCCACGTGGTGCCGGGCCCCGCCGGGCAGTCGGACCAGCTTGGCGCGGCAGTAGCGCAGCGCCAGCGGGTGGACGTAGGCGAGCAGGGCGTCGATGGCCGGGCCCTCGCCGCGGACGGCGGCCGCGACCAGCTCACCCACCAGCGGCGAGCCGCCCGTGCCGAGCACCGGCGGGCGGACCGGTCCGATCCCGGCGTCAGGGCCGCCGGATCCGGCGTACGACGGATCGTGGCCCGGGTCGGAGGGCTCGGCCTCACCCGGGTCCGCCTGGCCGGCCGCACCGGCGACGTCGTCGCGCATCGGTCCATGGTGCCTGGTCGACCGGGAAAACGCGGCACCGCGTCCGGAGTTGTGCACCGGAACGTTATGCGCTGCGGCACCGCGCGGCGCCCCGCGCCTCACCGGCCCCTCCTGCACCGTGCCGCCTCCCGCACCGCCGCCGTGGGTGGTCCCGTCCGTCGCGCCGTCCGCCGAGTGTCCCGCGGCCGTGTGGCTCGCCGCAGTGCCTGTCCGCTGGTCCCCGAGGTGCTCCACTCCTCCATGGTGCAACCTCGGGACCGTAACGTCACACGCCCGTGCGGTACCCGCTCCGGGAATCGACGGCGGCGCGCCGCATCCCCGGCGCCGCGGCGGTCAGCGGACCAGGCCCCAGCGGAAGCCCAGCGCCACCGCGTGCGCGCGGTCGGAGGCCCCGAGCTTCTTGAACAGCCGTCGGGCGTGGGTCTTGACGGTGTCCTCGGAGAGGAACAGCTCGCGGCCGATCTCCGCGTTGCTACGGCCGTGGCTCATGCCCTCCAGCACCTGGATCTCACGCGCCGTCAGGGTCGGCGCGGCGCCCATGTCGGGGCTGCGCAGCCGGCGCGGGGCGAGCCGCCAGGTCGGGTCGGCTAGGGCCTGGGTGACGGTGGCCCGCAGCTCGGCGCGCGAGGCGTCCTTGTGCAGGTACCCGCGGGCACCCGCGGCCACCGCGAGCGCGACACCGTCGAGGTCCTCGGCGACGGTGAGCATGATGATCCGGGCGCCCGGGTCGGCGGACAGCAGCCGCCGGACCGTCTCGACCCCGCCGAGGCCGGGCATCCGGACGTCCATCAGGACGAGATCGGAGCGGTCGGCCACCCAGCGGCGGAGGACCTCCTCCCCGTTCGTCGCGGTGGTGACCCGGTCCACGCCGGGTACGGTCGCGACGGCGCGGCGAAGCGCCTCGCGGGCGAGCGGGGAATCGTCGCAAACGAGAACGGAAGTCATGACCGTCGTCCTCCGCAGCTGATCCGCGTCACGTTGAGCCTCCTGGCTGGTACGAACCTCTCCGACACGGCCGATCGGCGACGGACTTCGACCTGATCGCCCCGACTTGCCCGCGATCGTTCCCGACGTCCGGCGCCCGCTAACCGCCTCCGCACTTCCAACGACCGTCACTCGAATGAGTTACGGCCTTCAGGCCATCTCCACCACTGTACGTGGCCGACCCGTTACGGATCAGCCGCATCGCGGTGCACACGCCGCACTTTTCCGCAGCTCGCGCGCGGTCGGCGCACGACCCGCACACCGGTGCGGGTCGTTCGCGCGCCCGTCGGCCACCCGATTGCCGCACCCTCGCCCGCCGAAACCCATTGCCCGCTTTGCCCGCTTTTATAGCTTTCGCATGGTCATTGACTGTTGTGCCCGTCTGTGGGTGACTTGTCCATGGAGTTGCCTTAAGTCATATTTCCAGGTGTCCACACCAGCGCGGGACGCCCCGCCGGGCACCGCTCGGCAGCAGCCCGCCGAACACACCCGGCTGAAGGCCGACCGCATCCGAAGGGAATGAGCCATGGCAGATTTCTCCCGCCTCCCCGGTCCCAACGCGGACCTCTGGGACTGGCAGCTCTCGGCAGCCTGCCGCGGCGTGGACAGCTCGCTCTTCTTCCACCCGGAGGGCGAGCGCGGGGCTGCGCGCAGTTCGCGCGAGGCCAGCGCCAAGGAGGTCTGCATGCGCTGCCCGGTGATCGCCGAGTGCGCCGCGCACGCCCTGGCGGTCCGCGAGCCGTACGGCGTCTGGGGAGGGATGACGGAGGACGAGCGCGAGGAGATGCTGGGCCGCTCGCGGCACCGCCTGGTGGAGGTCCCGCTGACCCCGCCGGCCGTCGCCCGGCGCTAGACCCGGCTCCGCGGTGCGCCGTGAAGAAACGTTTCTTCGCGGCGCCTCAGACCTCGCACCGCCGCTACGGGCTCCGAGAGGGAGCCACCACCGGGCGTCAGCGGTCGGCGGCCGCGCCCGCCAGCCGCTCCAGCATCAGCGCGACGGCCGGCACCTCGGCGAGGTCCGGCAGGGTCAGCGCCACCACCTGGCGCAGCGCGGGAGCCCCGGAGGCCGTCCGCACCGGCACCGTCGACACGCCGTCAGGGCGCACCGACCGCAGGGCCAGCCGGGGCAGCACCGCGACCCCGAGCCCGGCCGCCACCAGGCCGACCACCGCCGGGTAGTCGTCGGTCGCGAAGTCGATCCGGGGTTCGAAGCCCGCCCCGGCGCACAGCTCCACCAAGTGCCCCCGGCACTGCGGGCAGCCGGCGATCCACTGCTCCCCCGCCAGCTCCGCCAGCTTCACCGGCCCACCCCGCCCGGCCAGCGGATGGGCGGCGGGCAGCAGGCCCACCAGGGCGTCGTCCAGCAGCGGGGTGACCACCAGGTCGGACCAGTCCGTCCCGGCCGAGAGCTGCTGCGCCTCCAGGTTCGCCTCCGCCCGCGCCTCGCGCGGGGTCCCGTGCGCGGGGGCCGGCAGCACCGCCGCGCCGTCCGGCTGCGGGTAGCGGAAGGCCAGCGCGATCTCGCACTCGCCGCCGCGCAGCATGGCCAGCGACTCCGGCGGTTCCGCCTCGACCAGCGACACGCGCACCCCCGGATGGCTGTCCCGCAGCCGGGCTACCGCGGGCGGCACCAAGGTGGAACTCGCGGTCGGGAAGGAGACCAGTCGCACCCGCCCGGCCCGCAGTCCGGCGATCGCGGCGACCTCCTCCTCGGCGGCGGAGAGCCCGGCCAGGATTCCGGTGGCATGCTTGAGCAGGACCCGCCCGGCCTCGCTGAGCTGCATCCCACGGCCGGAGCGGACCACCAGCGGGGTGTCGACGGACTTCTCCAGAGCCTTCATCTGCTGGCTGATGGCAGGTTGCGTACACCCCAGCTCGCGGGCGGCGGCGGAGAAGGAGCCGGTGCGGGCGACGGCACGCAGGACGCGCAGATGGCGGGCCTCGATCATGCTTCAGTTATAAGGCAAACTTTGCGTTTCGCAAAATTCTCCTGATAGTTGAAGCCGGAAGGACGACGGCCCGCCCCTGGGCGCCCAACGCCGGAGGCCCGGTCCGTCACCCCTCGCGGGGCGCGGACCGGGCCTCCGGTCAGGCGTCGGAGCCTCAGTGCGAGTGGCCGTGACCGTGCGAGTGGCCGTGACCGTTGTCGGCCTCCTCCTCCTTCTTCTCCACCACGAGGGTCTCGGTGGTGAGCAGGAGGGAGGCGATCGAGGCGGCGTTCTCCAGGGCGGAGCGGGTGACCTTCACCGGGTCGATGACGCCGGCCTTCACCAGGTCGCCGTACTCGCCGGTGGCGGCGTTGTAGCCCTGGCCGGGCTCCAGCTCGGAAACCTTGGAGGTGATGACGTAACCCTCCAGGCCGGCGTTCTGGGCGATCCAGCGCAGCGGCTCGTGCAGCGCCTTGCGGACCACGGCGACACCGGTGGCCTCGTCGCCCGACAGGCCCAGGCCGTCGTTCAGCACCTTGGCGGCGTGGACCAGGGAGGCGCCACCACCGGCGACGATGCCCTCCTCGACCGCGGCGCGGGTCGCCGAGATGGCGTCCTCCAGGCGGTGCTTGCGCTCCTTCAGCTCCACCTCGGTGGCGGCGCCGACCTTGATGACGCAGACGCCGCCGGCCAGCTTGGCCAGGCGCTCCTGCAGCTTCTCGCGGTCCCAGTCGGAGTCGGTGGCGGCGATCTCGCCCTTGATCTGGGCGACGCGGCCGGCCACGGCCTCGGTGTCACCGGCACCGTCGACGACGGTGGTCGCGTCCTTGGTGATGGTCACGCGGCGGGCGGTGCCCAGCACGTCCAGGCCGACCTGGTCGAGCTTGAGGCCGACCTCCTCGGAGATGACCTGGCCGCCGGTCAGAACGGCGAGGTCGCCGAGGATCGCCTTGCGGCGGTCGCCGAAGCCCGGCGCCTTGACGGCGACGGCGTTGAAGGTGCCACGGATCTTGTTCACGACCAGGGTCGACAGCGCCTCGCCGTCGACGTCCTCGGCGATGATCAGCAGCGGCTTGGAGGAGCCGCCCTGCAGGATCTTCTCCAGCAGCGGCAGCAGCTCCTGGATGGAGGAGATCTTGCCCTGGTTGATCAGGATGTACGGGTCCTCCAGGACCGCCTCCTGCCGCTCCGCGTCGGTGACGAAGTAGGGCGACAGGTAACCCTTGTCGAACTGCATGCCCTCGGTGAAGTCCAGCTCCACGCCGAAGGTGTTCGACTCCTCGACGGTGATGACACCGTCCTTGCCGACCTTGTCGATCGCCTCGGCGATCAGCTCGCCGATCTGCGGGTCCTGGGCGGAGAGGGACGCGACGGCGGCGACGTCGTCCTTGCCCTCGATCTCGCGGGCCACGGACAGCAGGTGCTCGGAGACGGCGGCGACGGCCTTGTCGATGCCCTTCTTCAGGGCGGCCGGGCCGGCGCCGGCGGCGACGTTGCGCAGACCCTCGTTGACCAGGGCCTGGGCCAGCACGGTGGCGGTGGTGGTGCCGTCACCCGCGACGTCGTTGGTCTTGGTGGCGACCTCCTTGACGAGCTGCGCGCCAAGGTTCTCGTACGGGTCGTCCAGCTCGACCTCACGGGCGATGGTGACACCGTCGTTGGTGATGGTCGGGGCGCCGAACTTCTTGTCGATGACGACGTTGCGGCCCTTGGGGCCGATGGTCACCTTGACAGTGTCGGCCAGCTTGTTGACACCGCGCTCCAGCGAGCGGCGGGCGTCCTCGTCGAACTGCAGGATCTTCGCCATGTTCCCTATTCCCTCGGGGCTGCGGCCGACCGACCGGCCGCCGAACAACGTGAACCAACAACCACGCCCCGGGCCGCTGTCATGGAGGACACGGTTCCGGGGCGGGTCGGGGGCGTCTTACTTCTCGATGATCGCGAGGACGTCGCGGGCCGAGAGCACCAGGTACTCCTCGCCCTGGTACTTCACCTCGGTGCCGCCGTACTTCGAGTACAGGACGATGTCACCGACGGCGACGTCGAGCGGCAGACGCTGGCCGTCCTCGAAGCGGCCCGGGCCGACGGCCAGGACGACGCCCTCCTGGGGCTTCTCCTTGGCGGTGTCCGGGATAACCAGGCCGGAGGCCGTGGTGGTCTCGGCGTCGAGCGGCTGGACCACGATGCGGTCCTCGAGCGGCTTGATGGCAACCTTGCTGCTGGTGGTCACGTCCGAGCTCCCCTTCGGAGATTACGGGGCTTTCTAACGGGTATGGGGCGAACCTGCGAGCCTGCCGTCGCGGGGGTCAGACACGCGTCTTCGCGTTAGCACTCCCCCACTGGGGAGTGCCAAGGACGACCATAGGCCTGTGTTAGCACTCAGTCAACCAGAGTGCCAACGGCGCGCCCGGCGACTCGGCGCTACGGGCGAGTAACCGCACGGCCGTTCGGCCCTGGCGGGCCGTCGGATCGGCGTCGCGCCCGGGAGTCCCGGCGCACCCGCGCACCGGTGCACCGGCCCGACGCCGTCGTGAGCCGCCACGGATCACCGGCGAGAATGGGCCCGTGGACACCGAGAACCTCCAGCCCCTGCTGACCCCCCGGGGTCAGGCCCTGCTCGCCGAGCTGCGCGAGTTCACACCCGAGGAGGAGCTGGCCCTGGCCACCCGGCTGCGGCGGGAGCACCCCGCCGAGCTGGTGTCCGCGGCGTTCGGGCAGGCCCGGCTGCGGCAGCGGGCGCGGGCGAAGTTCGGTGCGGACGCCGACCGGATGTACTTCACGCCCAACG
Source organism: Kitasatospora sp. NPDC029312 (assembly GCF_055569215.1). Lineage (NCBI taxonomy): Bacteria > Bacillati > Actinomycetota > Actinomycetes > Kitasatosporales > Streptomycetaceae > Kitasatospora > Kitasatospora sp. NPDC029312. The sequence goes on from NZ_JBVHXY010000003.1 coordinate 170,299, forward strand.
GCGTCGAACAGTCCACCCGGCGCAGCGTGGCCGAGTGGCGGGCGCGCCGGTTCGCCGGGCTGGGGGTACGGCGGCTCGCCGACCTGTGCTGCGGCATCGGCGGCGACGTGCTGGCGCTGGCCCGGGCCGGGATCGAGGTGCTGGCCGTCGACAAGGACCCGGCGGCCTGCGCGGCGACCGCGGCCAACGCCGCCGCGCTCGGCCTCTCCGACCTGGTCGAGGTGCGCTGCGCGGACGTCGCCGAGGTGGACGTCACCGGCTACGACGCGGTGTTCACCGATCCGGCCCGCCGCACCTCGCGCGGCCGGGTGTTCGACCCCGAGGCCTACACCCCGCCGCTGTCCTGGGCGGTCGAGGCCGGACGGCGGACGCCGATCGGCGCGCTGAAGGTCGCCCCCGGCATCCCGCACGAGGCCGTCCCGGCGGACGCCGAGGCCGAGTGGGTGTCCGACCACGGGGACGTCAAGGAGGCGGTGCTCTGGTTCGGCACCCGGGCGGCCCGCCCGCACCGCGCCACCCTGCTGCCCCAGGGCGCCAGCCTGACCGGCGGGGACCTGCCCGACCCGGCGGCCGGCCCGGTCGGGCGGTACCTGTACGAGCCGGACGGCGCGGTCATCCGGGCCCACCTGGTGGCCGAGGTGGCCGAGCAGGTCGACGGCCGGCTGATCGACCCGAAGATCGCCTACCTGACCTCGGACCGGCTGGTCGCCACCCCGTACGCGCACGCCTTCGAGCTCACCGACGTACTGCCCTTCCACATCAAGAAGCTCAAGGCCCTGCTGCGGGAGCGCGGCGTCGGCACGGTGGTGATCAAGAAGCGCGGGATGGCGATCACCCCGGAGGAACTGCGCCGCCAGCTCAAGCCCTCCGGGCCGAACACCGTCACGGTGGTCCTCAGCCGCACCGACCGGGGGCCGCTGATGATGCTGGGACAGCCCGTGACGGCCCCGTAGGCGCCCGGCCCTACGACGCCGGTGGCTGGATGTAGTCGTCCAACCGGGCCACCGAGAAGCCCTGCTCCTGGATCCGGGCCAGCAAGTCGCCGAACATCTGGGTCATCGTGGCGCCCTTGAGCTCCTTGGGGCCCCGGAAGTGCGCCAGGATGATGTCGCCGGGCTTCAGCTTCTTGTCGGCGGCCTGGTACTGCATGTCGTGGATCTGCATCGACTCGCGCCACAACACGATCGCGCGCGGACCGCACTGCTGCACCGAGGAGTTGAGCGTCGGGGTGTTGGCGCCGTCGCCGAACGGCGGACGGAACAGCAGCGGGGCGGTGCCGTACTGCTGGGTCAGCGCGGCCTGGTCGTCGCAGATCTCGGACTTCTGCTTGTCCGGGGAGAGCTTGCTCATCACCGGGTGGGTGACGGTGTGGTTCTGGATGTGGTTGCCGAGCGCCTGGAGTGGCTTGAAGTAGCCGTAGTCGTTCTTGACGATGTCCTTGGTCAGGAACATCGTGATCGGCACCTTGAGGTCGGTCAGCATCTCGACGAACTTCGGGTCCTTCTCGGCGCCGTCGTCGATGGTGATGAACACGACCTTGTCGCTCGTCTTCACGTCGCTGAACACCGGGACGGTGCCGCTGCGTTCGAGCTTGATCGGCTTGTCGGCTGGCGGGGCGGGGGCCGGGGCGAGCGGCTTGAGGTTCCACTTCGCCCAGGCCGCGGCGTCGCTCTGGGCCGGGGCCGCGCCGGGCGTGGTGGCCGCGGCCGTCGGCGCGGCGCCGCCGCCGGGCGGCTGGGGCGCGGCCGGGGCGGTCTTCGTCGCGGCCGCCGTACCGCCGCCCCCGTTGTCGCCGCACGCGGTGGCGAAGGCCAGCAGGGCCAGCGCCCCCACCGCGAACGTCCTGGTCCTGCTTCGCCCGTCCCTGTTCACTGCACCGCGCTCCCGGTCCCGTCCAGCGTTCTCTCAGCTATGCACGGTAGCGGCCGGGGCGGCGGTTCCCGACCACCGGCTGTTCGGTTACGCGGTTACGCGGTTACGCGGTGCGGCTATTCGACGTGCTCGCTGGTGAAGGACCAGCGGTGCACCGGACGGCCGATCAGCTCGGCCGGCGGGTCGGCGAGCGGTACCGGCTCGCCGCTCCACCAGGTGATCAGCAGCACCCGCTCCCGTCCCTCGGCCGGGGAGGCGCCCGGGGCGGAAAGCAGTTCCAGGCGCTCCAGGCCGGCCGCACCGCGCACCGCGGGCAGCGCGGACTCCCGGACCCAGGCGGCGAGTTCGGCGCCACGGCCATCCGCCGCCCGGGCCTCCCACATGACGGCGACGGTCACGCGGCGCCGCCCCCCAGGGCCTCGTACGCCTGGCCGTGCACGTCGCCGTGCCCGAGGTCCGCGGAGGGCACGTGGACGTCGGTGACGGGCAGCGAGGAGTCCGCCGACAGGTCGAAGGCGGACGGCGTGCGGCCGCGCCACACCATCTCGGAGCCGAGCGCGGCGACCATCGCGCCGTTGTCGGTGCACAGGCCCGGCCGGGGCACCCGCAGCCGGATGCCGGCCCGGTCGCAGCGCTGCTGCGCCATCTCGCGCAGCCGGGAGTTGGCGGCCACCCCGCCGCCGATCATCAGGTGGTCGACGCCGTTGTCCTTGCACGCCTTGACGGCCTTGCGGGTGAGCACGTCGGTGACCGCCTCCTGGAAGGAGGCCGCGACATCGGCGATCGGCACCTCCTCGCCGGCCCGGCGCTTGGCCTCCACCCAGCGGGCGACGGCGGTCTTCAGGCCGGAGAAGGAGAAGTCGTACTCCGGGTCGTTCTTCCCGGTCAGGCCGCGGGGGAAGGCGATCGCCTTGCGGTCGCCCTCGCGGGCCGTCCGGTCGACGACCGGCCCGCCGGGGAAACCCAGGCCGAGCACCCGGGCGACCTTGTCGAAGGCCTCGCCGGCCGCGTCGTCGATGGTCGCGCCGAGCGGCCGGACGTCGGTGGTGATGTCCTCGCTGAGCAGCAGCGAGGAGTGCCCGCCGGAGACCAGCAGGGCCATCGTCGGCGAGGGCAGCCGGCCGTGCTCCAGCTGGTCCACGCAGATGTGCGAGGCGAGGTGGTTGACCCCGTACAGCGGCTTGTCGAGCGCCCAGGCGTACGCCTTCGCGGCGCTGACGCCGACCAGCAGCGCGCCGGCCAGGCCGGGGCCGGCGGTGACGGCGATGCCGTCCAGGTCGCTGGCCTTGACCCCGGCCGTGTCCAGGGCGCGCTGGATGGTCGGGACCATCGCCTCCAGGTGGGCGCGGCTGGCGATCTCCGGGACGACGCCGCCGAAGCGGGCGTGGTCGTTGACGCTGGAGGCGACCGCGTCGGCCAGCAGCGTGGTGCCGCGCACGATGCCGACGCCGGTCTCGTCGCAGGAGGTCTCGATGCCGAGGACGAGCGGTTCGTCAGCCATGGGGGGTGTCCTCAATGTCCTTCAGGTCAGTGCTGTCAGTGCTCGGGTGGTCGAGGCCCGGTTGGCCGAGGCTCGGGTGGCCCAGACTCGGGTGGTCGAGGCTCGGGTGGTCGAGGCTCGGGTGGTCGAGGCGCATCACCAGCGCGTCGACGTTGGCCGGCTGGTAGTAGCCGCGTCGGATGCCCACCGGTTCGAAGCCGTGGCGCTCGTACAGCCGTTGGGCGCGCGGGTTGTCCACCCGGACCTCCAGCAGCAGTTCGGCGCAGCCGCGCCGGGCGGCCTCGCAAATCAGGTCGGTGAGCAGCGCCGCGCCGAGGCCGGTGCCCTGGTGGCGCTCGTCGACGGCGATGGTCTGGACGTCGCCCTCGCCGGCGACCGCCATCAGCCCGGCATAGCCGACGACGGCGCCGTCACCGGTGGTGGCGACGGTGTAGTGGCGGGTGCCGCCGTGGTGGGCCTCGGCGAGTTCGGACCAGTACATCCCGCGGGACCAGGCGTCCTCGGGGAAGAGCTTGAGCTCCAGCTCCATCACCGGCTCGATGTCCCACCAGCGCATCGGGCGCAGGGTGGTGCCGTGGTTCACGCCGGGAGCACCGCCTTGCCCCCCAGCACGGTCTTGTAGCCCGCCGGGACCTGGGCGTCCGGCCGGCGCAGGTACAGCGGGAGGTTCGGCAGCAGCTCGCGGCCGGCGGCCAGCTCGGCGGCGGCGAAGCCGGCCAGGGCGCCGGCCGAGACGTGCTCGGGGCCGTGGGCGCCGGGGAAGGCGTCGGGGTAGAGCAGCGCGCCGGCGCCGACCGAGCGGGCCTGCGGGGTCAGCTCGGCGGGGCGGTCCACGCCCGGGCCCTCGGTGCGCCGGCCCTCGGCGTCGTAGGAGGCCCAGTAGACCTCCTTGCGGCGCGCGTCGGTGGCCACCGTGAACGGCTCCCCGGCCAGGCCCTCGGCGCGGGCCTGGAAGGCGATCGCGTCCAGGGTGCAGACGCCGTGCACCGGCAGGCCGAGCGCGTGTCCGAGCGCGGCGGCGGTCACCAGGCCGACCCGCAGGCCGGTGTACGGCCCCGGGCCGACGCCGACCGCGATGCCGGTGAGCCGGTGCTTGTCCACCCCGGCGGCGCTCAGGACCCGGTCGATCGCGGGCAGCAGCAGTTCGCCGTGGCGCCGGGCGTCGACCTGGTGGGTCTCGGCGAGGACGGCCGTGCCGTCGTGGACGGCGGCGGTGACGGCGGGGGTAGCGGTGTCGAACGCGAGCAGCAGCACGGGTCAAGGTTAGACCGACGTTGGGCCGACCGGCCGATCGAGCTGGTGTCCGCATCCGGAACACACGTACTGGGCGCTGCGGACCCGCCGGGCGGACCTGGCACGATAAGGGCGGTACGGACAGAGGACGGCGGCGGGAGCGGCACGTGGCGAAGATGGGTCCTGGAGTGGTGGTCACGGGGTTGACCCTGGGGGCCCTGGCGGTGGTGAGCCTGCTGGCCTTCCAGGCCAACGGCGCGCAGGACCGCGCGGGCGGCGCCCGCCCCACCACCGCGGCGACGTCCACCGGGCCGGCCGCCTCCGCGACGCCGAGCGCCTCGGCCACCCCGACCGCCCCGGCGCTGCCGGTCAGCTCGGGCAGCGGCACCCGGGTGGTCTACTCGGTGAGCACCCACTACGTCTGGCTGGTCGACCCGAGGAAGAACCCGCAGGTCGCGGCCGTCTTCCAGGTCGCCCCGGGCTCCGTCGAGCCGACCCCGGGCAGCTACTCGGTGTACAGCCGCACCCCGAGCGGCACCGGCACGGACGGCCGGCAGATCGAGCACGTGGTGCGCTTCGCGCAGCAGAACGGCGTGGTCTTCGGCTTCAGCGCGGCGCTGGACGGCACGACGTCGCCCGCCGACCCGAAGACCAAGACCGGCGGCATCCGCGGCAGCCGTGCCGACGGGCAGCTGCTCTGGGACTTCGCGCCCAACGGCACCAAGGTGGTCGTGATCGCCTGAGTTCCAGGCGCCGTCAGGCGGCAGCCCGGGGTGTTCCGGCCTCGGGCTCGTCGGCCTGCCGCGGCTCCGGTTCGGGCGGGGTGGAGACCGCCTCGGCGGCCGCGCACGCGGCCAGCAGCGCCCGCATCGGCGCTCCCGGAGCGCGGCGGGCGGACTCTCCGGCCCCGGTGTCGCGCGCGGCGCGCTCCGGGGCGGGGGTGGTGCTCGACATGGCGCCTCCCTAGTTAGGCAGACCTAACCGCAGCACCCATCCCACCACGCCCGGCACCCCGCCCGCAACACCATGCCGACAGGCTGTCGGCAAAACGGCGGCGGCCGGGTCAGGCCAGCTTCTCCAGCCGCGCGTCCGCCCAGCGGGCTCCGATGCCGGTCAGCACCACCCGGCGCGGGTCGTGGTCCTCCCCGGCGGTGTCGCCGATCGCCCGCTCGATCCGCACCTCCAGCCGGTCCTCGGACAGCCGCTCGACCTTGCCCTCGCCCCACTCGACCACGACCACCGACTCCGGCAGCGAGACGTCCAGGTCGAGGTCCTCCATCTCGTCCAGGTCCCCGCCCAGCCGGTACGCGTCCACGTGCACCAAGGCCGGGCCGCCGACCAGCGAGGGGTGCACCCGGGCGATCACGAAGGTCGGCGAGGTCACCGCGCCGCGGACCTGCAGCCCCTCCCCCAGGCCCCGGGTCAGCGTGGTCTTCCCCGCCCCCAGCTCCCCGGAGAGCAGCACCAGGTCACCCGGCCGCAGCAGCGCGGCCAGCTCCCGGCCGAGCCGGCCCATCCGCTCCGGCGTGGGGACGGTGAGAGTGGCGTGCGAGCCCATGCGTGTGTCTTGCCCTTCGCTCCGTAGCGGCGCACCGACCACCGGCCGCCACCGCTACCGTGCCACATCGCCGCACCCCGCCGTGGCGGGCGGGGGGTCAGGCCGGGTCGACGGCCGGGTTCGGGCCCTGTCCTCCGGCCCGGTCGCGGGGCCGTTCGCCGGCCAGCCGGACGACACCGGCCGGCAGCGGCGCGGCGCCGGCGAAGGCCGCGGCCCGGCGCAGCAGCCGCGCCAGCTCGTGGTCGAGCAGCCCCGGGCACTCCAGCAGCACCAGGTGGCCGGCGCCCTCGACCAGGACCAGCTCGGCGCCCGGCAGCCGCTCGGCCATCGCCTCGCTGTGCGTGGCGGGCGTCAGCAGGTCCTTCGTCCCGGCCAGCACCAGGACGGGCAGGCCGCGCAGAGCGGCCAGCGCCTCGTACTTCTCGTGCGCGCCGAACACCGGGAAGAACTCGGCGACCACGTCGATCGGCGTGGCGTCCAGCAGCTGTTCGGCGAACCGCACCACGGCGGGGTCGACGTCCCGGCTGCCGAAGGAGAACCGCCGGTAGAGGACGGCGCTCAGGTCCGAGCCCGCCCGCCTGGTCGCCTCCACCAGCTCGACCTGACGGCCGAGCAGCTTCACCACCCCGGGCGCCACCCTCCTGAACAGCTTCGCTCCGGCCTTCGGGAGACCGAGGCTCACCTCGTTCCAGCCCCCGGCCAGGGTGCCGACCAGCGCGACCCCGGCGACCCGCTCCCGGAACAGCTCCGGGTACTGGTCGGCCAGCGCCATCACCGCCATGCCACCCATCGAGTGGCCCACCAGCACCAGCGGCCCGGTCGGCGCGACGGCGTCGATCACCGCCTTGAGGTCTCCGCCCAGGTGGTCGATGCTCGCCGACTCCCCCGCCAGGTAGGAGCGGGACCGCTCGGAGCGGCCGTGGCTGCGCTGGTCCCAGAAGACCAGCCGCATGCCCTCGCGCAGCGCGGCCCGCTGGAAGTGCCAGCTGTCCTGGTTGAGGCAGTAGCCGTGGCTGAACACCACGGTCAGCGGCTCGGGGCCGGTGCCCGCCCGCTCGCCTTCCAGACGTTCGGGGCGCTCGGGGCGCTCAGGGCGGCGGCCGTCCGGCTCGTCCCAGCCGGTGCCGTCCAGTTCGACGTACAGCTGCGTGCCGTCCGGCGCCGCCACCGTCGTCGGGCGCCCGCGCAGCGAGCCGTACGGGGCGGCCGCGTCCAACTCGGCCCGGGCCCGGCGGCGCATCGCCCGGCCGACCGTCAGCCGCTCCAGCGCGACGCCCGCGGCCGCGCCGGCCGCGAGCACCCCGACGGAGATCCCGATCACACCGGCCCGGCTCACCCCGGTGGCCACGCCGGCCGCCTTGGCCACCGCCGCGACCGGACTGTTCTCGGCCGGCGTGTCGGTCATGCCGGCAGGCCCTGACCGTGGCTGCCGCCGAGGTAGCGGCGGGGCACCCGGGCGCCGATCCGGGTGATGATCTCGTACGAGATGGTGCCGCTGGCGCGGGCCCAGTCCTCGGCGGTCGGTTCGCCGCGCTCGCCGTTGCCGAACAGCAGCACCTCGTCGCCGACCTCCGGGGTGTCACCGCCCAGGTCCACCACGAACTGGTCCATCGCCACCCGGCCGGCCGCCGTGCGCCACTTGCCGCCGATCTGCACCGGGCCGGTGCCGCTGGCGTGGCGCGGAACCCCGTCGCCGTAGCCGACCGGGACGAGGCCCAGCGTGGTCGGGCCGGGCGTCACGTAGTGGTGGCCGTAGCTGACCCCGTGCCCGCCGGGCACGTGTTTGACCAGTGCCAGCCGGGCGGTCAGCGCCATCACCGGGCGCAGTCCGAAGTCGGCCGGCGAGCCCACCTCGGGCACCGGGGACAGCCCGTACGCGGCGAGGCCGGTGCGGACCAGGTCGAAGTGCGCCTCGGGCAGCAGCAGGGTGGCCGGCGAGTTCGCCAGGTGGCGGACCTGCGGGCGCAGCCCGGCGGCCTCGGCGTGCGCCAGCGCGGCGCGGTAGGAGTCCAGCTGGGCGCGGATGGACGGGTGGCCGGGCTCGTCCGCGGCGGCGAAGTGCGACCAGATGCCGACGACCTCCAGCAGGCCCTCGGCCTCGGCGCGCCGGGCGTTCGCCACCAGCTGCGGCCAGTCGTGCGGCTGGCAGCCGTTGCGGCCGAGGCCGGTGTCGGCCTTCAGGTGGACCCGCGCCCGGATGCCGGTCTCCCGGACGGCGGGCAGCAGTTCGTCCAGCGCCCACTGGCCGCTCACCGAGATGTCCAGGTCCGCGCGCAGCGCCTCGCGCCACGGGCCGCCGGGGGTCCACAGCCAGCACAGGATCCGGGCCTGCTCCGGGCGGATGCCCGCGGCCCGCAGCGCCAGCGCCTCCTCGGGCGTCGCGCAGCCGAGCCAGCCCACGCCGTCGGCGACCGCCTCCCGGGCGCACTCGACCGCGCCGTGGCCGTAGGCGTCGGCCTTGACCGCGAGCATCACGGCGGAGCCGCCGACGCGCTCGCGCAGCGCGGCGAGGTTGCCGCGCAGGGCGGCGAGATCGATGGTCGCCTCGGCCCGTACGCCGTCGGTGAGGGTGGCCGTGCCGGTCGTGTTCGCAGTTGTCATCAGGGTCAGTCTCCCAGACGTCCCGAAGTCCTCGCCGAACGGCCCGTCGGCGCGGCGGTCGGCACCAGGACGCCGGGCACCGCGCCGACCTGCGGCGGACGGCTGGTCCGCCTGTCTGGGACGCCCGGAACGGACGGCTCGGTTCCGCCGGGCCCGGTCGGCCCCGGTCGGTTCCGTTCGACTACCCCTCACCCACCGCCCGCCAGACCGCCGGGAGCGCCCGGGCGACGCCCGTCGCCGTCACCGGCGCGCCGGGGTCGCCCGCTGCCTCGCGGCCCGCCAGGCCGTGCAGGTAGGCGGCCACCGAGGCGGCGTCCAGCGGCGACAGGCCCGAGGCCAGCAGGGAGCCGGCCAGGCCGGCCAGCACGTCCCCGCTGCCCGCGGTGGCGAGCCAGGAGGTGCCGGTCGGATTCACCCGGACGGCCCCGCCCGGGTCGGCCACCACCGTGGTGGAGCCCTTCAACAGCACCGTCGCCCGGTAGGCGGCCGCCAGCCGCCGGGCGGTCGCCAGCCGGGTCGCGGCCAGCGCGTCGGCCGCGGGCGGCGCGGTGCCCTCGGCACCCGCGAGCAGCCGGGCGGCCTCGCCGGTGTGCGGGGTGAGCAGGGTCGGCGCCGTCCGGCCGGCCAGCGCCCGCGGGCCGAGCCGGCCCAGCTCGGTCAGCCCGTCCGCGTCCACCAGGACCGGGACGTCGGCCGCGAGCGCTTCGGTCAGCGTCTGCCGCGCCCCCTCGCCGCCACCCGGTCCGACCACCCAGGCCTGCACCCGCCCGGCCCCGGCCGGGCCGCCCTCGGTCACCAGCACCTCCGGGAAGCGCCGCACCACCTCCTCGGCCGCCGTGCCGACGTACCGGACGGCGCCCGCGCCGCCCCGCAGCGCCCCGGCCACCGCCAGCAGCGCCGCCCCCGGGTACGTCGCCGAGCCGGCCGCCACCCCGACCACGCCGCGCCGGTACTTGTCGCTCTCCGTGCCCGGCCTCGGCAGCAGTGCCGCCACGTCCGCGTGCTGGAGGGCCGTCAGCTCCGGCTCGGGCAGCGCCAGCCCGATGTCCACCAGCTGCACCGCGCCCGCGTACTCGGCCCCCGGGTCGACCAGCAGCCCGGGCTTGTACGTGCCGAAGCAGACCGTGACGTCCGCGCGCAGCGCCGCCCCGGGCACCTCGCCGGTGTCCGCGTCCACCCCGCTGGGCAGGTCCACCGCCACCACGATCCCGCCGCGCTCGGCCCGCGCGTACGGCTCCGCCTCCGGGCGCAGCCCGCCCCGGCCGCCGATGCCGACGATCCCGTCCAGCACCAGGTCCGCGCGCGAGAAGTCGGCCAGGCCGACTTCCCGGTCCGCGGTCACCCGTCCGCCGGCTGCCCGCAGCGCGGCCAGTCCACCCGGGTGCGCCTTCTCCGGCGCCAGCAGCACCGCCGTCACCCGCGCCCCGCGCCGGGCCAGCGCCGCCCCGGCGTACAGGGCGTCACCCCCGTTGTCCCCGCTGCCCGCCAGCACCGTCACCCGGCTGCCGTACACCCGCCCCCGACGCCCGGTCAGCAGCCGCGCACAGGTCGCCGCCAGCCCGGCGGCCGCCCGCTGCATCAGCGCGCCCTCCGGCAGCCTGGCCATCAACGCGGCCTCGGCGGCCCGGACGACTTCCACAGGGTGGGCACGACGCATGGGGAGAACTCCTTCGGCAGGCACGGCTACCGCCGACGCTAGCCCGCGTCACCGCCCCACGGGAGCCGGGCCTGCGGCACACTTTCGAGTGACACCCACTTCGATCCCCCGCCGGTGTCGGTCCGTACGCCTACCTTGTGGCTCGGCACGGACCCACAGGAGGGAGAAGGGCCATGGTCGCCATGCCGGCAGTCGAACAGCCGCTGGACCAGGACAGTGTTCTCCAGGCGTTTCTGGAGTTGGACACCCCGCTGGGCTTCAAGGCTGAACTTATCGAAGGGGAGATCGTCGTGACGCCGCCGCCGGACGGGGCCCACGAGACCGCTTTCTCGCTGCTCACTCGCCAGTTCATGCGCAAGGCCGAAGCCGAGCTCGACATCTCCGGCAACAAGGGGCTGATCACGCCCAAGGGGCGGTTCATCCCCGACGGAACCTTGAGCCCGGTCGGCCACTTCGAGCACGCCGATTCCTGGGCCTCCGCAGAAGGCGTCCTGCTGGTGTTCGAGATCACGTCGACCAACCCGCACAAGGACCGCGAACCCAAGCGCCGCGGTTACGCCGCCGCCGGCATCCCGTGCTATCTGCTGATCGACCGCACCGACGGCCTGGTCACGCTGTTCACCCAGCCCGAGGGCGAGGACTACATCACCCGCACCCAGGTCGAGTTCGGCAAGTCGATCGACCTGCCCGCCCCGTTCTCCTTCACCCTCGACACGGCGCCCCTGCGGTAGGACGCAGCCACCGCAGGGGCGCCGTGGAAGGCCGGGCGACTACTCGACGGTGACCGACTTCGCCAGGTTGCGCGGCTGGTCGACCTCGTGGCCCTTGGCCGTGGCCAGCTCGCAGGCGAAGACCTGGAGCGGGACGGTGGAGACCAGCGGCTGCAGCAGGGTCGGGGTCACCGGGATGCGGATCAGGTGGTCCGCGTACGGCACGACCGCCTCGTCGCCCTCCTCGGCGATCACGATGGTGCGCGCGCCGCGGGCCCGGATCTCCTGGATGTTGGAGACGATCTTGTCGTGCAGGATCGACCGCCCGCGCGGCGAGGGCACGACCACCACGACCGGCAGCCCCTCCTCGATCAGCGCGATCGGGCCGTGCTTGAGCTCACCCGCCGCGAAGCCCTCGGCGTGCATGTACGCCAGCTCCTTGAGCTTGAGCGCGCCCTCCAGGGCCACCGGGAAGCCGACGTGGCGGCCCAGGAACAGCACCGAGCGGGCGTCGGCCAGCGAGCGGGCCAGCTCGCGCACCGGCTCCATGGTCTCCAGGACCTGCTCGACCTGCTTCGGCGCGTCGCCGAGCTCCTTGATGACGGCGAAGATCTCGTCGCCCCACTTGGTGCCGCGCACCTGGCCCAGGTAGAGGGCGACCAGGTAGCAGGCGACCAGCTGGGTCAGGAACGCCTTGGTGGACGCGACCGCGACCTCGGGGCCGGCGTGGGTGTACAGCACCGCGTCCGACTCGCGCGGGATGGTGGAGCCGTTGGTGTTGCAGATCGCCAGCACCTTGGCGCCCTGCTCCCGGGCGTGCCGCAGGGCCATCAGGGTGTCCATGGTCTCGCCGGACTGCGAGATGGCGATGACCAGCGTGCCCGGGCCCATGATCGGGTCGCGGTAGCGGAACTCCGAGGCGACCTCGACCTCGCAGGGGATGCGGGTCCAGTGCTCGATCGCGTACTTGGCGATCATGCCCGCGTGGAACGCGGTGCCGCAGGCGACGATGACGACCTTGTCGACCGAGCGCAGGTCCGCGTCGGAGATCCGCAGCTCGTCCAGGGTCAGCCGGCCGTCGGTGCCGATCCGGCCCAGCAGGGTGTCGGCGACGGCCTTCGGCTGCTCGGCGATCTCCTTGAGCATGAAGTAGTCGTAGCCGCCCTTCTCGGCGGCGGAGGCGTCCCAGTCGACGTGGTACTCGCGCACCTCGGCGGGGTTGCCGTCGAAGTCGGTCACCGTGACGGCGTCCTCGCGCAGCTCGACGACCTGGTCCTGGCCGAGCTCGATCGCCTCGCGGGTGTGCGCGATGAAGGCGGCGACGTCCGAGGCGAGGAAGTTCTCGCCCTCGCCGCGGCCGACCACCAGCGGCGAGTTGCGGCGGGCGCCGACCACCACGCCGGGCGCGTCCGCGTGCACGGCGACGAGGGTGAAGGCGCCGTCCAGGCGGCGGCAGACCACCCGCATGGCCTCGGCGAGGTCGCCCTCGTACGCCTCGCCCAGCAGGTGGGCGACGACCTCGGTGTCGGTCTCGGACCGGAGGGTGTGGCCGCGCTCGGCGATCTCGGCGCGCAGCTGGGCGAAGTTCTCGATGATGCCGTTGTGGACCACGGCCACCCGGCTGTCGTCGTCCAGGTGGGGGTGGGCGTTGGCGTCCGTCGGGCCGCCGTGGGTGGCCCAGCGGGTGTGGCCGATGCCGGTGGTGCCGCCGGGCAGAGGCGATTCGGCGAGCGACTTCTCCAGGTTGGCGAGCTTCCCCGCCCGCTTGTCGGTGACCAGACCCCACTGCCCCTGGGAGTCCTTCGCCTGCACCGCGACACCGGCCGAGTCGTAGCCCCGGTACTCCAGCCGCTGCAGGCCCGCGATTACTACGTCGAGGGCGGACTGCGCGCCCACGTATCCAACAATTCCGCACATGCGTGCCAGCATAAGGGCCGTTCTGTGGCCGTTTTCCCCTCCGTGGCCAACTCTGCGTGACCGACACCACAGCCACCGTGAACACCGCGACGGCTCACAATGGAGCATGTGCTGACCGAACTCTGTACGCGGGGCGCCCCCACGCCCGGCCCGTCGCCGTCCCCTTACGTGGACCTCAGCCGGGCCGAGTGGAGCGCGCTGCGCGAGCGTACGCCGCTGCCGCTGACCGCCGAGGAGGTGGAGCAGCTGCGCGGTCTCGGCACAGCCCTCGACCTGGACGAGGTGCGTGACGTCTACCTGCCGCTGTCCCGGCTGCTCAATCTGTACATCCACGCCACCCACGACCTGCGCGGCGCCCTGGGCACCTTCCTGGACACCCCGGACACCGAACGCACCCGCACCCCGTTCATCATCGGCGTGGCCGGCTCGGTCGCGGTCGGCAAGTCGACCACCGCCCGTCTGCTGCAGGCCCTGCTGGCCCGCTGGCCGGAGCACCCCCGGGTCGAGCTGGTCACCACCGACGGCTTCCTGCTGCCCAACGCCGAACTGCGCCGGCGCGGCCTGATGGCCCGCAAGGGCTTCCCCGAGTCGTACGACCGCCGGGCCCTGATGCGCTTCGTCGCGGACGTCAAGGCGGGCAAGGAGCGGGTCACCGCGCCGGTGTACTCGCACCTGGTGTACGACATCGTGCCGGACCGCCGGCTGACGGTGGAGCGCCCGGACATCCTGATCGTCGAGGGCCTCAACGTGCTCCAGCCGGCCCTGCCGGGCACCGACGGCCGCACCCGCCTCGCGGTGGCCGACTACTTCGACTTCTCGATCTACGTCGACGCCCGGACGGACGACATCGAGCACTGGTACCTGGACCGCTTCCGCACGCTGCGGGAGACCGCCTTCCAGGACCCGAACTCCTACTTCCGCCGCTTCACCGAGGTGCCGGAGGAGGAGGCGATGGAGTACGGCCGGCAGGTCTGGCGCACCATCAACAAGCCCAACCTGTTGGAGAACGTGCTGCCCACCCGGGGCCGGGCCACCCTGATCCTGCAGAAGGGCGCGGACCACAAGGTCCGCCGGGCGCTGCTGCGCAAGCTCTGAGCCCCCGGGACGTACGGGAACGGCAAGCGGCCCCCCACCGGAACCGGTGGGGGGCCTTCGCCGTACTGACGCGGGCTCAGCCCAGGTGGGTGCGGACCGCCTCGGCCAGCCGCTGCGCGACCGCCTCGGCCTGCGCCGGGTCGGCGGCCTCGACCATCACCCGGACGAGCGGCTCGGTGCCCGAGGGGCGCAGCAGCACCCGCCCGGTGGCGCCCAGCTCGGCCTCGGCCGCGGCGACCGCCCCGGCCAGCTCGGTGCTGGTCTTCACCCGGCTCTTGTCGACGCCCTTGACGTTGATCAGCACCTGCGGCAGCCGGGTCATCACCGCGGCCAGGTCGGCCAGCGGCTGCTTGGTGGCGGCCAGGCGGGCGCCCAGCATCAGGCCGGTCAGGGTGCCGTCACCGGTGGTGGCGTGGTCCAGCAGGATGACGTGGCCGGACTGCTCGCCGCCCAGCGCGAAGCCGTGCTCCTTCATCGCCTCCAGCACGTAGCGGTCCCCGACGGCGGTCTCCACCAGGTCGATGCCCTCGCGCTCCATCGCCAGCTTGAAGCCGAGGTTGGACATCACGGTGGCCACCGCGGTGTTGCGGCGCAGGGTGCCGGCCTCCCGCATGGCGACGGCGAGGATGGCGATGATCTGGTCGCCGTCCACCTCGTTGCCCTCGGCGTCGGCGGCCAGGCAGCGGTCGGCGTCGCCGTCCAGGGCGATGCCGAGGTCGGCCTGATGCTCCTTCATCGCGGCGCGCAGCCGGTCCAGGTGGGTGGAGCCGACCCCGTCGTTGATGTTCAGGCCGGTGGGCTCGGCCCCCAGGGTGTGGACGACCTCGGCGCCGGCCCGGGCGAAGGCCTCGGGGGCGACGTACGCGGCCGCGCCGTGGGCGCCGTCGATGACGACCTTGATGCCGTCCAGGCGGTTGGGCAGCACGCCGATCAGGTGGGCGACGTACTTGTCGAAGCCCTCGGTGTACTCGCGCACCCGGCCGACGGCCGCACCGGTGGGCCGGTTCCAGTCCTCGCCGCCGACGGTGTGCTTGCGGTAGTGCGCCTCGATGGCGTCCTCGATCCGGTCGTCCAGCTTGTGGCCGCCGCGGGCGAGGAACTTGATGCCGTTGTCCGGCATGGCGTTGTGGCTGGCGGACAGCATCACGCCGAAGTCGGCGCCGAGCGCGCCGGTGAGGTAGGCCACGGCCGGGGTGGGCAGCACGCCGACCCGCAGGACGTCGACGCCGGAGCTGGCCAGACCGGCGATGACCGCCGCCTCCAGGAACTCACCCGAGGCACGCGGGTCCCGGCCGACCACCGCGACGGGCCGGTGCCCGTCGAAGGCGCCGGCCTCGCCGAGCACGTGGGCGGCCGCGACCGACAGGCCGAGCGCCAGCTCCGCCGTCAGGCCCTCGTTGGCCACCCCGCGCACGCCGTCCGTACCGAAGAGTCGTCCCACTGTCACGTCCTCCATCACCATGCTCGGAACCCACCGATGATCCCGCGGCCGCCGCACGTTAGCCGGGGAACACGTCGCCCCGGAGTACACGGGGTACTCCGGGGCGACGGTTTGCGCAACCAGGGGGTGTGCGCCGCCAGGGCGGAACGCACCCCCGGGGACGCGATTAGCGCTTGCTGTACTGCGGCGCCTTGCGGGCCTTCTTCAGACCGGCCTTCTTGCGCTCGACGGCGCGGGCGTCACGGGTCAGGAAGCCGGCCTTCTTGAGGGCGCCGCGGTTGTTGTCCACGTCGGCCTCGTTCAGGGCACGGGCCACGCCGAGGCGCAGCGCGTAGGCCTGGCCGGAGACGCCGCCACCGCTGATGCGGGCGACGACGTCGTAACGGCCGTCCAGCTCGAGGAGCTTGAAGGGCTCGTTCACGGTCTGCTGGTGCACCTTGTTGGGGAAGTAGCCCTCGAGGGTGCGACCGTTGATCTTCCACTGGCCGGTGCCGGGGACGATGCGCACGCGGGCGATCGCCTCCTTGCGACGGCCGAGGCCGGCGCCCGGGGTGGCCTCGCCGAAGCGGCCGGCCAGGGACTCGGAGGTGTAGCTCTCCTCGGAGGTGTACTCGCCCTCGACGGCCTCGGCGGCCTCGTCGAAGTCGACCTCAAGGGTTTCAGTGGTCTCGGCCACGATGTTCCTCAGCTCTTTTCAGTGTTGGGGGGCTTGGTGGCCGAATTACTGCGCGACCTGGGTGATCTCGAACGGCACCGGCTGCTGGGCAGCGTGGGGATGCTGGTCGCCCGAGTAGACCTTCAGCTTCGAGAGCATCTGACGGCCCAGGCTGTTCTTGGGGATCATGCCCTTGATGGCCTTCTCGACGGCCTTCTCCGGGTTGTTCGCCAGCAGGTCGTCGTAGCGCACCGACCGGAGACCGCCCGGGAAGCCCGAGTGGCGGTAGGCCAGCTTCTGGGTCTTCTTGTTACCGGACAGGTGCACCTTGTCGGCGTTGATGATGATGACGAAGTCACCAGTGTCAACGTGCGGCGCGTAGATCGCCTTGTGCTTGCCCCGGAGGAGGTTGGCGGCCTGGGAAGCCAGGCGGCCGAGCACGACGTCGGTCGCGTCGATGACGTGCCACTGACGCTGGACGTCGCCGGGCTTGGGGCTGTACGTACGCACGGTCGTAGCCTTCGCTTTTCAGTGAGTGAGTCCTGACAGGAGCACCCGGACGGAAGAGCAGCCTGGCCAACCTTGGACGCAATTCAAGGGGGACCGCTGGTCGTCGACCTGATGTCTCCGGCGTACCGACCTCTCACGTGAGATAGAGCGAGCCAATACGCACATCAAGCGTCCAGGTTACCGGCACGACCCGAAGGGGTCAAAAATGGCCTCGGCCGGCGGCTCCTCCGCCGGCCCGGGGCCTCGCCCGGCCGCTCAGCGTTCGCGCTCCACCCGGGTCACGTCCCAGACCGGCTCGGGCGACTCGTACACCCGGCCGTCGGCCCCGAACACCAGGAAGCGGTCGAAGGTCTTGGCGAACCAGCGGTCGTGGGTGACGCACAGCACGGTGCCGTCGAAGGCCTCCAGCCCGGCCTGCAGCGCCTCGGCGCTCTCCAGGTCCAGGTTGTCGGTCGGCTCGTCGAGCAACAGGGCCGTCACGCCGGAGAGTTCGAGCTTGAGGATCATCAGCCGGGCCTGCTGCCCGCCGGACAGCGACTCGAACTTCTGCTCCTCCTGCCGGTCCAGCTCGTAGCGGCGCAGCGCGCCCATCGCGGCACTGCGGCTGAGCGCGTGCTCCTCCTCGACGATCGAGCGGACCGTCCGGCCGAACAACTCCGGGTGGGCGTGGGTCTGCCGGAAGTGGCCGGGCACCACCCGGGCACCGAGCTTCCAGCTGCCGGTGTGGGCGACGCTCCCGTCGCCGGCCAGCAGCCGCAGGAGGTGCGACTTGCCGGCGCCGTTGGCCCCGAGCACCGCGACCCGCTCGCCGTAGAAGACCTCCAGGTCGAAGGGGTCCATCAGGCCGGTGAGCTCCAGCTGCTCCATGGTGAAGGCGCGCACGCCGGTGCGCCCGCCCTTGAGCCGCATGGTGATGGTCTGCTCGCGCGGCGGCGTCTCCGGCGGGCCGGCGTCCTCGAACTTCTTCAGCCGGGTCTGGGCGGCGGCGTAGCGGGAGGCCATCTCGTGGCTGACCGCCGCGGCCTGGCGCAGGGTGACGACCAGCTTCTTCAGCTTGGCGTGCTCCTCGTCCCAGCGGCGGCGCAGTTCTTCGAAGCGCTCGAAGCGGGCCTTGCGGGCCTCGTGGAAGGTGTCGAAGCCGCCGCCGTGCACCCAGACGCTGCTGCCGGCCGCGCCGGTCTCGACGCTGATGATCTTGTCGGCGGTGCGGGAGAGCAGCTCGCGGTCGTGCGAGATGAACAGCACCGTCTTCGAGGTGGCCTTGATGGCCTCTTCCAGCCAGCGCTTGGCGGGTACGTCGAGGTAGTTGTCGGGCTCGTCGAGCAGCAGCACCTCCTCCGGGCCGCGCAGCAGCGCCTCCAGCACCAGCCGCTTCTGCTCGCCGCCGGAGAGGGTGTTCAGGCCGCGCCACTGGGCCTTGTCGAAGGGGATGCCGAGGGCCGCCATGGTGCAGACGTCCCAGTCGGTCTCGTAGTCGTAGCCCCCGACGTCCGCCCAGTCGGAGAGCGCCTGGGCGTAGGCCATCTGCGTCTTCTCGTCGTCCTGGGCGATCATCGCCAGCTCGGCGGCGTCCACCGCGCGGGCGGCCTTGGCGATCCGCTCGGGGGCGACCGAGACCAGCAGGTCGCGCACCGACGCGTCGGCCGGCAGCGCGCCGGGGCCGACCGCTTGGTCCTCGCGGCCGGTGGTGCCGACGAACTGGCGCATCACGCCGAGCCCGCCGCTGATCGTCACCGATCCGCCGTGCGGCTGGATGTCCCCCGCGATCATGCGCAGCAGCGTGGTCTTGCCCGCTCCGTTGGCGCCGACCAGGGCGACCGCGGCTCCCTCGCCGACCCGGAAGGACGCGTCGTCGAACAGCACCCGCCCGTCCGGCAGGTAGTACTCCAGGTGCGAAATCTCGACGTGTCCCATACGGAGGATTGTCCCAAGCGGACGCGCCCGGCCAAAACCGATTTAGGCGCCGACCTCCGGCACCGCCCGGGGCGCGGCGGGCTGCCCGGGCAGGGTGCGCATCCGCCGGGCCTGGCGGTTGCGCTCGGCGAGCTGGTCGTCCGGCGGGTAGCCGACCTCCTCGAGGGTGAGCCCGTACGGCCGGATCACGTTGACGGCCGAGTTGCGCACCCCGCCGGCCAGCACCTCGCCGGGGAACTCCACCGGCCGGTGCCCGTCGCCGACCAGCAGCATCGCGCCGACGAGCGCCCGGACCATGTTGTGGCAGAAGGCGTCGGCGCGGACGGTGGCGACTGCCAGCGAGCCCTCCTGGGCGGCGTACGAGTCCACCGGGACGCGGTCCCAGTGCAGCTCCAGCAGGGTGCGGATGGTGGTGGCGCCCTCGCGCTTCTTGCAGTACGCGGCGAAGTCGTGCTCGCCGAGCAGCAGCTTCGCGGCGGCGTTCATCCGGTCCAGGTCCAGCGGCCGGTCGTGCCAGAGCACGTGCCCGCGCAGCAGCGGGTCGACGCCGCCGGGGTGGTCGGCGACCCGGTACGCGTAGCGGCGCCAGATCGCCGAGAAGCGCGCGTCGAACCCGGCCGGCGCCTCGCCGACCCGGTAGATCCGGACGTCCCCGGGCAGCCGGCCGGCCAGGCGGCGCAGCAGCTTCTCGCGGTGCGCGTCCCAGAGCTCGGCCGGCAGGTCGACGTGGGCGACCTGGCCGCGAGCGTGCACCCCGGCGTCGGTGCGGCCGGCCACGGTGAGCGGGAAGAGCTCCGGGCTGCGGGTGACGACCTGCAGCGCGGTCTCGATCTCCTCCTGGACCGTCCGCCGGCCGCCCTTCTGGCGGGCCCAGCCGGAGAACTCGGCACCGTGGTAGGCCAGGTCGAGCCGGACCCGGACGTACCCGTCGGCCGGTCCGTCCTTCACCGGCGGCTGCTCGGCGCAATCGTTGACCACGTGTCTCTCTTCTCCCGGGGACCTCGACGAACAAGGAACGGGCCCGCTCCCCCATCGCTGGGAGAACGGGCCCGCAACACACCCAGAGGTGTCAGGCCTGCTCGGCGGCCTCGGCCTCGTCGGCCTTGGCGGCGTCGTCGGCCTGGGGGGCGACGGCGGCCTCGTCGGCCTCCTTGACGGCGCGCTTGGTGGCGGCCTCGGCCTCGCCGACGGCGGTCTGCGCGACGGTCAGCGACTCGACCAGCTCGATCACGGCCATCGGGGCGTTGTCGCCACGACGGGGACCGATCTTGGTGATGCGGGTGTAGCCACCCGGGCGGTTCTCGTAGCGCGGCGCGATCTCGGTGAAGAGGGTGTGCAGCACCGAGACGTCGGTGATGGTCTTGCGCACCAGGCGACGGTTGTGCAGGTCGCCCTTCTTGGCCTTGGTGATCAGCTTCTCCGCCAGCGGGCGCAGGCGGCGGGCCTTGGCCTCGGTGGTGGTGATGCGGCCGTACTGGAACAGCTCACGGGCCAGACCGGCGAGCAGCAGCGGCTCGTGGTGCGGGCCACCGCCCAGGCGGGCACCCTTGGTGGGACGCGGCATGGAATTACTCCTCGAATCTCCGACTGCGGCCGTACCAGGTACCACAGCGGGCGTACGGGCACTGTGCCCGTACGGCTTTCATGACGACGGGGGCGGCTCCGTGGAACCGCCCCCGCGGCCAAATATCTTAGTACTGCTCGGTCTCGGCGAAGTGCGAGTCGTCGAGGTCGTCGGCGCCGAAGGCGTCGGCGGCGGCGGTCGGGTCGAACCCGGGCGGGCTGTCCTTGAGGGCCAGGCCCATGCCGGCCAGCTTCGCCTTGACCTCGTCGATCGACTTCGCACCGAAGTTGCGGATGTCGAGCAGGTCGGCCTCGGAGCGGGCGACGAGCTCACCCACGGTGTGGATGCCCTCGCGCTTGAGGCAGTTGTAGGAGCGGACGGTGAGTTCCAGCTCCTCGATCGGCAGCGCCAGGTCGGCGGCCAGGGCGGCGTCCGTCGGGGACGGGCCCATGTCGATGCCCTCGGCGTCGATGTTCAGCTCGCGGGCGAGGCCGAACAGCTCCACCAGGGTCTTGCCGGCCGAGGCCATGGCGTCGCGCGGACGCATGGCGGGCTTGGTCTCGACGTCGACGATCAGCTTGTCGAAGTCGGTCCGCTGCTCGACACGGGTGGCCTCGACCTTGTAGGTGACCTTCAGCACCGGGCTGTAGATCGAGTCGACCGGGATGCGGCCGATCTCCTGGCCGGAGGCCTTGTTCTGGACGGCGGAGACGTAGCCGCGACCGCGCTCGACGGTCAGCTCCATCTCCAGCTTGCCCTTGCCGTTCAGGGTGGCGAGGACCAGCTCGGGGTTGTGCACCTCGACACCCGCCGGCGGGGCGATGTCGGCGGCGGTGACGACACCCGGGCCCTGCTTGCGCAGGTACATCACGACCGGCTCGTCGTGCTCCGAGGAGACGACCAGCTGCTTGATGTTGAGGATGAGGTCGGTCACGTCCTCCTTGACGCCCGGCACGGTGGTGAACTCGTGCAGGACGCCGTCGATGCGGATGCTGGTGACAGCGGCACCCGGGATCGACGACAGGAGCGTGCGGCGCAGAGAGTTGCCGAGGGTGTAGCCGAAGCCCGGCTCCAGCGGCTCGATCACGAACCGCGAGCGGAACTCGTCGACGACCTCTTCGGTCAGCGAGGGACGCTGAGCGATAAGCATGGGGGATGTTCCTCCAGTTGTCTTCGGCACCCACTATTTGATGCCGACAGCACCAAGCGTACGGGCTCCCGCGAGCAGCGACTAATCACTACGTGGGAGCCCGTACGAGGTTTACAGCGTTACCCGCACGCCCGAAGGCGCTGCGTCAGACGCGGCGACGCTTCGGCGGACGGCAGCCGTTGTGCGGGGTGGGGGTGACGTCCTGGATCGAGCCGACCTCCAGGCCGGTGGCCTGGAGCGAGCGGATCGCGGTCTCGCGGCCGGAGCCCGGACCCTTCACGAAGACGTCGACCTTGCGCATGCCGTGCTCCTGCGCGCGACGGGCAGCGGCCTCGGCGGCCATCTGCGCGGCGAACGGGGTGGACTTGCGCGAGCCCTTGAAGCCGACGTGGCCGGCGGAGGCCCAGGAGATCACGTTGCCCGCGGGGTCGGTGATCGAAACGATGGTGTTGTTGAACGTGCTCTTGATGTGCGCGTGGCCGTGAGCGACGTTCTTCTTTTCCTTGCGGCGGATCTTCTTCGCGCCGGCAGCCTGACGACCCTTGGGGGGCATAAGTCTGTTCTCCTACTGAGGTGGTCGGTCCGCTGACCCGCGGGCCGGAGGGATGTCCGGTGACGGGACGGACTACTTCTTGCCCGGCTTCTTCTTACCGGCGATCGCGCGACGCGGGCCCTTGCGGGTACGCGCGTTGGTGTGGGTGCGCTGGCCGCGGACCGGCAGGCCGCGGCGGTGACGCAGACCCTCGTAGCAGCCAATCTCGACCTTGCGGCGGATGTCGGCGGCCACCTCACGGCGGAGGTCACCCTCGACCGTGTAGTTGGCGTCGATGTACTGGCTCAGCTTGACGAGGTCTTCCTCGGAGATGTCGCGAACGCGGACATCCGGGTTGACACCGGTCTCGGCCAGGGTCTGCTGGGCGCGGGTACGGCCGATGCCGTACACGTAGGTGAGGGCGATCTCGATCCGCTTCTCACGGGGGAGATCAACGCCGGCGAGGCGTGCCATCAAAGGCTCCTGTGGTTCTTCAGAGGTCTTGCGTGCTACCTACTCCGACACCTCACGGTGAGGGAGCCCCGGCCTCTGACCGGGGGTGGCAGTCCGCCCGTTGCGGAACGGATCGGGTAGCCCGCTTATGACGTTTTCGCGTCGCGCGAAGTACTACGAGAAATGCTGGGGAGAGATCAGCCCTGGCGCTGCTTGTGGCGCAGGTTGTCGCAGATCACCATGACCCGGCCGTGGCGGCGGATCACCTTGCACTTGTCGCAGATCTTCTTGACGCTCGGCTTGACCTTCATGTTCAGGTTCTCCGGGTCTAGATCTGACGTTCTTACTTGTAGCGGTAGACGATCCGGCCGCGCGTGAGGTCGTAGGGGCTGAGCTCCACGACGACCCGGTCGTCCGGCAGGATGCGGATGTAGTGCATGCGCATCTTGCCACTGATGTGCGCGAGGACCTTGTGACCGTTCTGCAGCTCGACCTTGAACATCGCGTTCGGAAGAGACTCGATCACGGTGCCCTCGATCTCAATGGCGCCTTGCTTCTTAGCCATGAACTGCGAGATCCACCTTCCGGGACCGGCTACCGTATGCGGAACGCTCGTGCGAACCTGGGTTCACCCCAGCCCCGAGGGGAAGAGGGCGTGCTGAAGCACGCTACGAGTGAGCCGACGGTCCATCCTACGCCAGCGCGTCCGGTGGTCCAAAACCGGGGCCCGGAAGGCGGCGCCCGTCACACCGGCAGGTCAGACCCCGGTGGGGACGGCCAGCGGCTCGACGTGGGCGGTGCAGGCCGCGCAGCGGCGGGCGGCCACCGGTATCTCGGTCAGGCACTCGGGGCAGGGCCGCTTGGGGGTCATCGGCTTCTTGGGCAGGTAGCGCTCGGTGGCCTTGGTGATCGGCAGCACGACGCAGAAGTACAGCACCGCGGCGGTCATCACGAACGCGATCACCACGTTCAGGAACTGGCCGTACGGGAAGGTCACCCCGGCGACCGTCGCCTTGTACGCGCTGAAGTCGCCGGCCGCGCCGACCACCACACCGACCAGCGGCGTGAGGAAGGCCGACACGAAGCCGGTCACCACCCCCGTGAACGCGGCGCCGATGACCACACCGACCGCCATGTCGACGACGTTGCCGCGCATCATGAAGTCGCGGAATCCCTTGAGCACGTACTCTCTCCTGCTCGCTCGTAAGCCACTCGCTGCCCCTGCCAGCGGATAAAAATAGGACGAAAGCCCCGGAGGTCCAAACCTCCGGGGCCCTGATACCTCGTCGGGCGCGGCGCTCGGCGCCGCCCCGACTACGCCAGCGGGTCCGGAGCCGCGGTGATGCCCAGCTTGGCGAGTTCGGCCTTGCCGCCGTCGAAGGCGGTCAGCACCAGCGGACCCTGCTCGGTCACGGCCACCGAGTGCTCCCAGTGCGAGGCCCAGGTGCCATCGTTGGTGACGACCGTCCAGTCGTCCTCCAGCACGGTGGTGTGCGGGGTGCCCAGGGAGACCATCGGCTCGATCGCCAGCACGGTGCCGGGGACGAGCTTCGGGCCCTTGCCGCGGCCGCGCTCGACGTAGTTCAGCACGTGCGGCTCCATGTGCATCGCGGTGCCGATGCCGTGGCCGCCGTAGCCCTCGGTGATGCCCCACTTGCCCTTGGGCGGCAGCGGCTGGCGGCGGATGAACCCCTCGATCGCCTTGGAGACGTCGACCAGGCGGTTGTTCTTCTTCATCTGGGCGATGCCGGCCCACATCGAGCCCTCGGTCACCCGGCTCAGCATCTCCACCTCGGGGCGGACCTCGCCGACCGCGACGGAGATCGCCGCGTCGCCGTGCCAGCCGTCCAGGATGGCGCCGCAGTCGATCGAGATGATGTCGCCCTCCTGCAGCACCCGCTCACCGGGGATGCCGTGCACGACCTCGTTGTTCACCGAGGCGCAGATCACGCCGGGGAACCACAGACCGCCGTGGTGGGCGCGGAAGTTCGAGGTGGCACCGTGGTCGGTGATGACCTTGTCCGCGATGTCGTTGAGCTCCTGGGTGGTCACCCCGGGGGCGACCGCCTCGCGGCAGGCCTTGAGCGCCTCGGCGACGACCAGCCCGGCCGCTCGCATCTTCGCGATCTGCTCGGGGGTCTTGATCTCCACCATCAGGTCACGCCTTCCAAGTCCGGATTCCACTGCTACCACCGTACGACGCCGAAACGGCCGGGCTGCCCGCTCCTCGGGCGACCCGGCCGTTCACGCGTACTCCGCCGAGAGACTCAGCGGTCCTGCTTCAGCGCCTCGATCGCGCGCTGGGTGACCTCGTCCACCTTGCCGAGGGCCGGGATGGTCACCAGGAGGCCCTGCTCCTTGTAGTAACCGATGATCGGCTCGGTCTTGGAGTGGTACTCCTCCAGCCGGACCCGCACGGCCTCCTCGGTGTCGTCCGAGCGCTGGTACAGCTCGCCGCCGCACTCGTCGCAGACGCCCTCGACCTTCGGCGGGTTGTAGACGACGTGGAAGACGTGGGTGTCGTTCTTGCGGCACAGGCGACGGCCCGCGATCCGCTTGACGACCTCGTCCTCGGGGACCTCCAGGTCCAGCACTCCGTCCAGCTTGATGCCCTGCTCGGCGAGGAACTCGTCCAGCGCCTCGGCCTGGCCCAGGTTGCGCGGGAAGCCGTCCAGCAGGAAGCCGTTCGCGGCGTCCTCCTGGAGCATCCGGTCCTTGGCCATCCCGATGGTCACCTCGTCCGGCACCAGACGGCCACTGTCGATGTACGACTTCGCCTCGAGCCCCAGCGGGGTGCCCTGGCTGATGTTCGTACGGAACAGGTTGCCGGTGGAGATGTGGGGGATGGACAGGGTCACGGCAAGCAAGTGCGCCTGAGTGCCCTTCCCGGCCCCGGGAGGACCAACGAGGACGATACGCATCAGCGGAGGAACCCTTCGTAATTGCGCTGCTGGAGCTGGCTCTCGATCTGCTTCACAGTTTCGAGTCCGACGCCGACGACGATGAGCACGCTGGTGCCGCCGAACGGGAAGTTGGTCTGCTGTCCGAAGGCGACCAGGGCGATCATCGGGATCAACGCGATCAGGCCCAGGTAGAGCGAACCCGGCCACGTGATTCGGGTCAGCACGTAGTTCAGGTACTCGGCCGTCGGCCGGCCGGCCCGGATGCCCGGGATGAAGCCACCATACTTCTTCATATTGTCGGCAACTTCTTCGGGGTTGAAGGAGATGGCGACGTAGAAGAAGGCGAAGAAGACGATCAGCAGGAAGTACGTCGCCATGTAGATCGGGTGGTCACCCTTGACGAAGTTCTGCTTGATCCACACCGCCCAGCCGGCCTGGCTGTTGGTGAGCTGGACCACGAGGGCCGGGATGTACAGCAGCGACGAGGCGAAGATGACCGGGATGACACCGGCCTGGTTCACCTTGAGGGGGATGTACGTCGAGGTGCCGCCGAACGCCCGGCGGCCGATCATGCGCTTCGCGTACTGGACCGGGATCCGGCGCTGGGCCTGCTCGACGAAGATGACCAGCATCACGACGATGACGCCGACCGCGATGACGGAGAGGAACTCGACCCAGCCGCCGCCGATGGTGCCGGACTGCTTGATGGCCCACATCGAGGTCGGGAACTGCGCGGCGATCGAGGTGAAGATCAGCAGCGACATGCCGTTGCCGATGCCGCGGTCGGTGATCAGCTCGCCCAGCCACATGATGACCGTGGTGCCGGCGGTCATCGTGACGACCATGACCGCGATCCGGAACACCGAGGTGTCGGGCACGATCTGGTTGGCCAGCGGGCAGCCCGAGAACAGCGCACCGCTGGAGGCCGTCGCCACGATGCCGGTGCCCTGGAGCACGGCGAGCGCGATGGTCAGGTAGCGGGTGTACTGGGTGATCTTCGCGGTGCCTGCCTGCCCCTCCTTCTTCAGTGCCTCGAGTCGCGGGATCACGACGGTGAGGAGCTGGAGGATGATGCTCGCCGTGATGTACGGCATGATGCCGAGCGCGAAGATCGTCAACTGGAGGAGCGCGCCACCGCTGAACAGGTTGACGAGCCCGAACAGGCCGTTGTTCTTGGTGTCCTTCACACACTCGTTGACGGCCGTGAAGCTCACGCCCGGGATCGGAATGTGCGAGCCCAGCCGGAACAGCACCATGATGCCCAGCGTGAACAGCAGCTTCTTGCGCAGGTCGGGCGTCTGGAACGCCCGCGCGAACGCACTGAGCACGGTGCCTCCTGCGCCTCCCGCGCGTCGTCGGCGGGAGGGTCGGTCCTGAATGGGGAGTTTGCGGTTCGGGCTCCCGTACAGACGGCACAGGCGAGCCTACGCGCAGCCTACAAGGGAACTCCACGGACTCTAACAGTGCGCGGCCACTCGGAAGAAGCGCGTACGGCCCCTCCCCCACTCACGGGGTACGGGATGCCCGGGTTTGCCACACAAAAGAACGAGGGCCCCGGCGCGGGCGCGGCGGCTCCCGCGGAAATCGCCCGGAAAAGCGCGAGCCCCGCACCTCCCGGAGGAGGTGCGGGGCTCGAAGCCGGGTGTCAGCGGACTCAGACGAGCTCGGTGACGGTACCGCCGGCGGCCTTGATCTTCTCGGCGGCCGAGCCGGAGACGGCGTCGACCGTCACCTGCAGGGCGACCGAGACCTCGCCGGTGCCGAGCACCTTGACGAGGGAGTTCTTGCGGACCGCGCCCTTCGCGACCAGGTCCTCGACCGTGACCTCGCCACCCTGCGGGTAGAGCTCGGCCAGCTTGTCGAGGTTGACGACCTGGAACGTGATCTTGAACGGGTTCTTGAAGCCCTTCAGCTTCGGCAGGCGCATGTGGAGCGGCATCTGGCCACCCTCGAAGCGCTGCGGAACCTGGTAGCGGGCCTTGGTGCCCTTGGTACCACGACCGGCGGTCTTGCCCTTGGAGCCCTCACCACGACCCACGCGGATCTTGTCGGTCTTGGCACCCGGGGCGGGACGCAGGTTGTGGATCTTGATCGGGTTGTCGCCCATGATCAGTCCACCTCCTCAACCGTCACCAGGTGACGGACCGTGTGGGCCATCCCGCGGATCTCGGGACGGTCCTCCTTGACCACCACGTCGTGCATGCGCTTGAGACCAAGCGAACGCAGGGTGTCGCGGTGGTTCTGCTTGCTGCCGATGTACGACTTGGTCTGCGTGATCTTCAGGCGAGCCATCAGGCGCTCACCCCGGCAGCACGAGCCCGCAGCAGGGCGGCGGGAGCCACGTCCTCCAGCGGCAGGCCACGGCGGGCGGCGATCTCCTCGGGGCGCACGAGGCCCTTCAGAGCGGCCACGGTGGCGTGCACGATGTTGATCGCGTTGTCCGAGCCGAGCGACTTCGACAGGATGTCGTGAATGCCGGCGCACTCCAGGACGGCACGCACCGGACCACCGGCGATAACACCGGTACCGGGGGCGGCGGGCTTCAGCAGCACGACGCCGGCGGCCTTCTCACCCTGGATGGGGTGCGGGATGGTGCCCTGGATACGGGGGACGCGGAAGAAGTTCTTCTTGGCCTCCTCAACACCCTTGGCGATGGCGGCCGGAACCTCCTTCGCCTTGCCGTAACCGACACCCACGGTGCCCTCGCCATCGCCCACCACGACGAGCGCGGTGAAGCTGAAGCGACGGCCACCCTTGACAACCTTGGCGACACGGTTGATCGCGACGACGCGCTCGACGTAAGCGGTCTTCTCGACAGCCTGGGCGTTGCCCTGACCGTCACGCTTACGGTCGCGCCGCTCGCCACCCGTGCCGCGACCGGCGCCGCCTTCGCGGCGCTGGGGTCCAGCCATTGGAATTACCTCTCTCGTTTACGTCCGTCGACAGAGTCGACGAGCGGCTTAGAAGTCGAGCCCGGCCTCGCGAGCCGCGTCCGCCAGGGCGGCGATGCGGCCGGCGTACCGGTTGCCCGCGCGGTCGAAGACGACCGACTCGATGCCGGCGGCCTTGGCGCGCTCGGCGACCAGGCTCCCGACCTTCTTGGCCAGCTCGGTCTTGTCGCCCTCGGTGCCCTTGATGGACACGTCGAGGGTGGACGCCGACGCCAGGGTGTGACCCTTGGCGTCGTCGATGACCTGGGCGACCATGTGACGGTTCGAGCGCGTCACGACGAGACGCGGACGCACCTCGGTGCCGACGACGCGCTTGCGAACGCGGATCGCGCGGCGCTTGCGAGCGGCGCTCTTGTAGGCGTTGCCCTTGCCGATCTTGACAGAGACGCTCATCGCTTACTTACCACTCTTTCCGACCTTGCGGCGGATGACCTCGCCCGCGTACTTGACGCCCTTGGCCTTGTACGGGTCGGGCTTGCGCAGCTTGCGGATGTTCGCGGCGATCTCGCCGACCTTCTGCTTGTCGATGCCGTCCACGTGGAACTTGGTGGGCGACTCGACGACGAAGGAGATGCCCTCCGGCGCCGTGACCAGGATCGGGTGGCTGTAGCCGAGCGAGAACTCCATGTCGGAGCCCTTCGCGTTCACGCGGTAGCCGACACCGCTGATCTCCAGCGACTTGCGGTAGCCCTGGGTCACGCCGGTGATCATGTTCGCCACCAGCGTGCGGGTCAGGCCGTGCAGGGCCTTCGAGCGACGCTCGTCGTTCGGGCGGGTGACGAGCACGGTGCCGTCCTCGCCCTTGCCGATCTCGATCGGCTCAGCGACGACGTGGGTGAGGGAGCCCTTGGGGCCCTTCACCGAGACCGTCTGGCCATCGATGGTGACGTCCACGCCAGCGGGGACCTGGATGGGCAGCCGTCCAATACGCGACATTGCTGTACCTCCGTTTCCCGAATTACCAGACGTAGGCGAGAACTTCTCCGCCTACGCCCTTCTTGGCGGCCTGCTTGTCGGTCAGGAGGCCGGAGGACGTGGAGATGATCGCCACGCCCAGGCCGCCGAGCACCTTCGGCAGGTTGGTGGACTTTGCGTAAACGCGCAGACCCGGCTTGCTGATGCGCTTGATGCCGGCGATGGAGCGCTCACGGTTGGGGCCGAACTTGAGCTCGATGGTCAGCTTCTTGCCGACCTCGCCCTCAGCGGGCTCCTCAACCTTGTAGGAGGAGATGTAACCCTCCTGCTGCAGGATCTCGGCGACGTGCGCCTTGATCTTGCTCGACGGCATCGCGACAGAGTCGTGGTACGCCGAGTTCGCGTTGCGCAGACGCGTGAGCATGTCTGCGATGGGGTCGGTCATGGTCATGATGGCCTCAGGCCTCTCTCGCCGTGGTTTCTCCGCGCCAGGTCCCCCTGTCGCACTCTTCCGAGTGCGCCAAGGGCACAAGCGCAGGGGACCTGCGACGTAGTAAGACTGGGTGCGAGCCCTCCCAGAAGAGGGCCACGGACATCCATGGGGAAGCCGCGGCAGGGGGCCCGACCCCACTACCCTACGGGACTCCGTACGGCAGGCCCAAAACGGGCCGCTGTGGGATCGGGCACCTCTGCTTCGCTAGCGGTGCCTAGAGCGCTGGATTACCAGGAGCTCTTGGTCACGCCCGGCAGCTCGCCGCGGTGCGCCATCTCACGGAGGCACACACGGCACAGGCCGAACTTGCGGTACACCGAGTGCGGACGGCCGCAGCGCTGGCACCGGGTGTAGGCCCGGACGCCGAACTTCGGCTTACGCTCGGACTTCGCGATGAGGGACTTCTTCGCCATTGGCTCACGCCTCCTTGAACGGGAAGCCCAGAGCGCGCAGGAGCGCCCGGCCCTCGTCGTCGGTCTGAGCGGTGGTCACGACGGTGATGTCCATACCGCGCTGACGGTCGACCTTGTCCTGGTCGATCTCGTGGAACATGACCTGCTCGGTCAGACCGAACGTGTAGTTTCCACGGCCGTCGAACTGCTTGGGGGAGAGGCCACGGAAGTCACGGATACGCGGCAGAGCCAGCGACACCAGACGGTCCAGGAACTCCCACATGCGGTCACCACGGAGGGTGACGTGGGTGCCGATCGGCTGGCCCTCGCGCAGCTTGAACTGCGCGATGGACTTGCGAGCCTTGGTCACGGCCGGCTTCTGACCGGTGATCGCGGTCAGGTCGCGGATCGCGCCCTCGATCAGCTTGCTGTCACGGGCGGCCTCGCCGACACCCATGTTGACCACGACCTTGACCAGGCCGGGGATCAGCATGACGTTCTCGTACGAGAACTGCTCCTGCAGCTGGCCCTTGATCTCGGAGTTGTAACGCTCCTTGAGGCGGGGGGCCACCTTCTCAACAGTCGTCTCAGACATCAGATGTCCTCACCGGTCCGCTTGGCAACGCGGATCTTGTTGCCCTGGTCGTCGAAGCGGTAACCGACGCGGGTGACGACCTTCTTGCCGTCCTTCTCCACGACCAGCTGGACGTTGGAGACGTGCACCGGGGCCTCGACGGTCACGATGCCACCCTGGGTACCGGGACCCGGCTTGGTGTGCTTCTTGACCCGGTTGACACCCTCGACCAGGACCTTGTTCTCAGCCGGCATGGCCTGGATGACCTTGCCCTGCTTGCCCTTGTCCTTGCCGGTGATGACCTGGACCAGGTCACCCTTCTTGATCTTCATGCTGTTCGCCATGGTCAGAGCACCTCCGGCGCCAGCGAGATGATCTTCATGAACTTCTTGTCGCGCAGCTCGCGGCCCACCGGGCCGAAGATACGGGTACCGCGGGGGTCACCCTCGGTGTTCTTCAGCACGACAGCAGCGTTCTCGTCGAAGCGGATGTACGAGCCATCCGGACGACGGCGCTCCTTGACGGTGCGGACGACGACGCACTTGACGACGTCGCCCTTCTTCACCGAGCCACCGGGGATCGCGTCCTTGACGGTCGCGACGATGACGTCCCCGATTCCGGCGTAGCGGCGACCGGAGCCACCGAGAACACGGATGCAAAGGATCTCCTTGGCACCAGTGTTGTCGGCAACACGCAGTCGCGACTCCTGCTGGATCACAGCTTTCTCCTGATCGTCAACGAGAGTCGACGGGCCGGCCGCTGCTCACATCGGCGTCCCCGGGGGGACCCGTTGCACATACGGCCGTACCTCATCGGCTTCGTTACTTGGCCTTCTCGAGGATCTCGACGACGCGCCAGCGCTTCGTCGCGGACAGCGGGCGGGTCTCCGCGAGGAGGACCCGGTCGCCCACGCCGCACGCGTTCTGCTCGTCGTGCGCCTTCAGCTTGTTCGTACGGCGGATGACCTTGCCGTACAGAGCGTGCTTGACGCGGTCCTCGACGGCGACGACGACGGTCTTGTCCATCTTGTCGCTGACGACGAGACCCTCACGGGTCTTGCGGAAACCGCGCGTCTCGTTGGTGTTCTCAGTCATCAGGCGTTCTCCACCGTCTCGATGCCCAGCTCGCGCTCGCGCATCAGGGTGTAGATCCGCGCGATGTCCTTACGGACGAGCTTGAGCCGTCCGTGGTTGTCGAGCTGCCCGGTCGCCGCCTGGAAGCGGAGGTTGAACAGCTCCTCCTTGGCCTCGCGCAGCTTGGCAACGAGACCCTCGTTGTCCAGCGAGCGAAGCTCAGCAGCCTTGGTAGCGGCCGACATCAGCTCTCACCGTCCTCGCGCCGGACGATCCGGCACTTCATCGGCAGCTTGTGCGCGGCACGGGTGAGCGCCTCGCGAGCAACCTTCTCGTTCGGGTACGACAGCTCGAACATGACCCGACCCGGGTGCACGTTCGCGATCCACCACTCCGGCGAACCCTTACCGGAACCCATGCGGGTCTCGGCCGGCTTCTTGGTGAGCGGGCGGTCCGGGTAGATGTTGATCCAGACCTTGCCGCCACGACGGATGTGACGGGTGATCGCGATACGAGCGGACTCGATCTGACGGTTCGTCACGTAGGCCGGGGTCACGGCCTGGATGCCGAACTGGCCGAACGCCAGCTCGGTGCCACCCTTGGCAGCGCCACGGCGCTTCGGGTGGTGCTGCTTGCGGTGCTTGACCCGACGGGGGATCAGCATTGCGGTCAGGCCTCCGTTCCGGTGTTCTCAGCAGCCGGAGTCTCGGCCGCCGGGGCCGCGGGGGCCTCGGCAGCGGCGGGACGACGGCCACGGCCACCGCGCTCGCCACCACGGCGCTCGCCACCGCGGGCGGGACGACCACCCTCGGGACGGGCCGGGCGGTTGCCCGAGCGGGCAGCGGCGTTCTCAGCGCGGACCTCGGCGATGTTCTTGACGTCGCCCTTGTAGATCCAGACCTTCACGCCGATGCGGCCGAAGGTCGTCTTGGCCTCGAAGAAGCCGTAGTCGACGTTCGCGCGGAGGGTGTGCAGCGGCACGCGACCCTCGCGGTAGAACTCCGAACGGCTCATCTCGGCGCCGCCGAGACGACCGGAGCACTGGACCTTGATGCCCTTGGCGCCGGACTTCATGGTGCCCTGCATCGACTTGCGCATGGCACGACGGAAGGAGACGCGGGAGGACAGCTGCTCCGCGACGCCCTGAGCCACGAGCTGGGCGTCCAGCTCGGGGTTCTTGACCTCGAGGATGTTCAGCTGGACCTGCTTGCCGGTCAGCTTCTCGAGGTCGCCGCGGATGCGGTCGGCCTCGGTGCCACGACGCCCGATGACGATGCCGGGACGGGCGGTGTGGATGTCGACGCGGACGCGGTCGCGGGTGCGCTCGATCTCGACCTTGGAGATGCCGGCGCGCTCCATGCCCTTCGTCATCATGCGACGAATGGCGACGTCTTCCTTGACGTAGTCCTTGTACAGCTTGTCGGCGTACCAGCGGGACTTGAAGTCCGTGCTGATGCCGAGGCGGAACCCGTGCGGGTTAACCTTCTGGCCCATTACCGGGTCCCTTCCTTGCTGCTGACGACCACGGTGATGTGGCTGGTCCGCTTGCGGATCCGGTAGGCGCGGCCCTGGGCACGCGGACGGAACCGCTTCAGGGTCGGGCCCTCGTCAACGTACGCCTCGGAGATGTAGAGGTCGTCCACGTTGGAGTGGTTGTAGTTGTGCGCGGCGTTGGCAATGGCGCTGTCGAGCACCTTGCCGACCGGCACGGTGGCTGCCTGCGGAGCGAAACGCAGGACGGCCTGGGCCTCCGTGGCATTCATGCCACGGATGAGGTCCACCACGCGGCGGGCCTTCATGGGCGTCACGCGGATGTACCGCGCCTGAGCCCTGGCTTCCATGGTTGTCCCCTTAATGGAGTAAGTCATTGAGTCGTACTGGCGCTGAAAGCTCAGGCGCTTAGCGACGCTTCGACTTCCGGTCTTCCTTCACGTGGCCACGGAAGGTGCGGGTCGGAGCGAACTCGCCGAGCTTGTGGCCGACCATCGACTCGGTGACGAACACCGGGACGTGCTTGCGGCCATCGTGGACCGCGATCGTGTGACCGAGCATGCTCGGGGAGATCACGGAACGACGGGACCAGGTCTTGATGACGTTCTGAGTACCCGCCTCGTTCTGAGCGTCCACCTTCTTGATGAGGTGGCCGTCGATGAAGGGGCCCTTCTTGAGACTGCGCGGCATCTGACCTGCTCCTAGCGCTTCTTGTTGGTCTTGCGGCGGCGCACGATGAGCTTGTCCGACGCCTTGTTCGGGCGACGGGTACGGCCCTCGGGCTTACCCCACGGCGAGACCGGGTGGCGACCACCGGAGGTCTTACCCTCACCACCACCGTGCGGGTGGTCGATCGGGTTCATGGCGACACCACGCACGGTCGGGCGGACGCCCTTCCAGCGCATGCGGCCGGCCTTGCCCCAGTTGATGTTCGACTGCTCGGCGTTGCCGACCTCGCCGACAGTGGCGCGGCAGCGCGCGTCGACCAGGCGGATCTCACCGGAGGGCATGCGCAGGTGCGCCATCTTGCCCTCACGCGCCAGCAGCTGGATGCCGGAGCCGGCCGAGCGGGCCAGCTTGGCACCGCCGCCGGGACGCAGCTCCACCGCGTGGATGGTGGTACCGACCGGGATGTTGCGCAGCGGCAGGTTGTTGCCCGGCTTGATGTCGGCGCCAGCGCCGTTCTCGATCCGGTCACCCTGCGCGATGCCGCGCGGCGCGATGATGTAGCGCTTCTCGCCGTCCGCGTAGTGCAGGAGCGCGATGCGCGCGGTGCGGTTCGGGTCGTACTCGATGTGCGCGACCTTGGCCGGCACGCCGTCCTTGTCGTGACGACGGAAGTCGATCACGCGGTAGGCGCGCTTGTGACCGCCACCCTGGTGGCGAGCGGTGACACGACCGGCGTTGTTACGGCCGCCCTTGCTGTGCAGGGGGCGAACCAGCGACTTCTCCGGCGTGGACCGCGTGATTTCTACGAAGTCGGCCACGCTGGAGCCACGACGGCCCGGCGTAGTCGGCTTGTACTTGCGGATGCCCATTTGGCTCTCTCGTCCTCGTCCTAATCGACGATCACGATCTCCTTGTTCAGGAGACCGGACCACCGAAGATGTCGATGCGGTTGCCCTCGGCCAGCGTCACGATGGCGCGCTTGGTGTCCTTGCGCTTGCCAAAGCCCGTCTTGGACCGCTTGCGCTTGCCCTGACGGTTGATCGTGTTGACAGCCTCGACCTTGACCGAGAAGACCGCTTCGACGGCCTGCTTGATCTGGGTCTTGTTGGCGCCCGGCGACACGATGAACGTGTACTTGTTCTCGTCGAGAAGGCTGTAGCTCTTCTCGGAGATGACCGGCTTCACCAGGACGTCACGGGGGTCCGTGAACGTCTTGCTCGTAACGTCGCTCATCAGGCGGCGCTCCCTTCGAGCTCGCCCTCAGCGGCAACGGCCTTGGCGGACGCGGCCGGACCGGCCACGAAACGCTCGAAGGCGGCCTGGGTGAAGACCACATCGTCGGAGACGAGCACGTCGTAGGTGTTCAGCTGACCCGCGTCCAGGATGTGCACGTTCGGCAGGTTGCGAGCGGACTTGACGCCCAGCTCGTCCGAGCGCTCGACGACCAGGAGGACGTTCTTGCGGTCGGTGATCTTGCCGAACAGACCCTTGGCGGCCTTGGTCGACGGCGCCTCGGTCGCGGTCACGCCGGTGACGACGTGAATGCGGTTGTGGCGGGCCCGGTCGGTGAGCGCACCGCGCAGGGCGGCGGCGATCATCTTCTTCGGGGTCCGCTGCGAGTAGTCGCGCGGCACGGGACCGTGCACGACGCCACCGCCGGCGAACTGCGGCGCACGGGTCGAGCCCTGACGGGCGCGGCCGGTGCCCTTCTGGCGGTACGGCTTCTTGCCGCCACCGCGGACCTCGCCGCGAGTCTTGGTCTTGTGGGTGCCCTGACGGGCCGCAGCGAGCTGCGCCACGACGACCTGGTGCATCAGCGGAACGCTGACCTTCGCGTCGAAGATCTCGGCCGGCAGCTCGACGCTGCCGGTCTTGTCGCCAGCCGGCGACAGGATGTCAATGGTGCTCATTTCCTCACAGCCCCTTCGCCGCGGTGCGGACGAGGACGAGGCCGCCGTTCGGGCCCGGGACGGCGCCCTTGATGAGCAGCAGGCCCTTCTCCGCGTCGACCGCGTGCACGGTCAGGTTCTGGGTGGTCACACGCTCGTGGCCCATCCGACCAGCCATGCGCAGGCCCTTGAACACACGGCCCGGGGTGGCGCAGCCACCGATGGAACCGGGCGAACGGTGCTTGCGCTGGGTGCCGTGACCGGCGCCGAGACCACGGAAGTTGTGGCGCTTCATGACACCGGCGAAGCCCTTGCCCTTGGAGGTGCCGGTCACGTCGACCTTGACACCCGCCTCGAACAGCTCGGCGGTGATCTCCTGGCCCAGGGTGTACTCGGAGGCGTCCGAGGTACGGAGCTCGACCAGGTGACGGCGCGGGGTGACACCGGCCTTGGCGAAGTGGCCCGCGAGGGGCTTGTTCACCTTGCGGGGGTCGATCTCGCCGAAGCCGATCTGGACGGCGTCGTAGCCGGCCGGGCTGTCGGCGGTGTGGACCTGGGTCACGACATTCGGCCCAGCCTTGACGACGGTCACCGGGACGACCCGGTTGTTCTCGTCCCAGACCTGGGTCATGCCGAGCTTCTCGCCCAGGATGCCCTTAATCTGCTTAGCCATCTTCGGTGCGCCTCTCAGAGCTTGATCTCGATGTCGACGCCAGCCGGCAGGTCGAGACGCATCAGCGAGTCAACCGTCTTCGGCGTGGGGTCGAGGATGTCGATCAGACGCTTGTGAGTACGCATCTCGAAGTGCTCGCGCGAGTCCTTGTACTTGTGCGGCGAGCGGATGACGCAGTACACGTTCTTCTCAGTGGGCAGCGGCACCGGGCCCGCGACCTGCGCACCAGTACGGATCACCGTCTCGACGATCTTCTTCGCCGAGGAGTCGATGACCTCGTGGTCGTAGGCCTTGAGCCGGATGCGGATCTTCTGTCCCGCCATGGCTACTCAGTAGTCCTTCTGTCGTTAGTCACTGCACGAATCCCCGCCGACCCCCGCGCTCGGGCGTGTCGCACTCGCGCTTGCAAAAAACCGGCGAAGAACTCGTCGGTTTCGAACTTTCTGGGTTGGGGGGAGCCGGGTCGAGGCCCCGCACACGCTTCCCGGAAGATTCCCGTACGTCCGCCCCGCAGCTGCCGTGGCGTAGAACTCACGCTTGACGGCCATCACGGGAACGACGAGTACATGGGACTCGCTTCCAGTCCTCCCGGCGGGAGGCGCGCAGCATCGGCACTCAACCGAGCAACTTGGACATACTGCCACATGGAGCAGCCCGGATGCCAATCGGGGCCGGTGAGGCGCACCTCACCGGCCCCGAGGGGGTGACCGTCGTCAGTGGCGGCCTCCGCCGCCGGCCCGCGTCACCACGGACGCTTCGAACCGCAGACCAGCGCCCACTCGTCGCCGGTCACGTTGGCGCACCACAGCCGGCCCTTGTCGGGCTCGTTGTTGTACTCGTGCAGGCCCTTGTTGACCGGGGCGCAGTCGGTGGGACCGGCGGGGTCGTACTTGGGGCACTTGCCGTTGCGGTTCACCAGGATGTGCGCGCGCCAGGCGTCGGCGCCCATGTCGACGCCCTTGGCGTCGGCGGTCGGGACGTACTCCGGCTTGGTGGTCGGCATGTACCGGTCCACCGACCAGGAGGCCGACATGGCGGCGAACAGCGCCATCGCGCAGACCGCGCCCGCGACCAGGCGGCCGGTGACCGCCGGCCGCAGCGTGATCGGCGCGGGCCCGCCGTCGACGCCGACGCGCTGCACCGTCCGCAGCCAGGCGGTGCCCCGCTGGACGGCGAACATCAGGCCCAGCACCGCGAGGATCATCAGCGCGTACAGGATGATCCAGGTGGTGCGCGGGTACAGCATCACGGCCTTGTCCTTGGCCAGGTGCGAGGCGAAGTAGAAGCGCAGCAGCCAGGCGCTGATCAGGGTCGCTGCGGTGGTC
This sequence comes from Kitasatospora sp. NPDC029312, assembly GCF_055569215.1. NCBI lineage: Bacteria > Bacillati > Actinomycetota > Actinomycetes > Kitasatosporales > Streptomycetaceae > Kitasatospora > Kitasatospora sp. NPDC029312. The sequence goes on from NZ_JBVHXY010000003.1 coordinate 208,010, forward strand.
CGGACCAGGACGCTGCGCAGTCCGAGGCCGAGCGCCAGCGCGGCGCCGGCCAGCAGCATCAGGGTGTAGGCGCTCTGCCCGGCGAGCTCGCCGCGCCACGGGAAGTCGTGGTAGTTGAGGTCGCCGTTGCGGTCCGAGGCCCAGCCCATGACGTACGCCGGGTCGATGTACACCGAGAGGTACGCGTACCGGTCCTTCGCCTGGGCCCCCTGCTTCACCAGCTCGTACAGCAGCGGCGAGCCGACCACGCCGGCGCTCACCAGGGTCACGGCCAGGAACAGCACCACCCGCTTGATCCGGGCGGCGCCCCGGCGCCACGGGACCAGGAACAGCGTCAGCACCAGCACGCCGGGCGCGGCCCAGACGAACCAGCCCGAGTACCAGAGGAACATCACGCCGAACGAGACGCCGAAGCCGATGCCGCGCAGCACGGTGGAGCGCGTGGTCAGCTCGTGCGCCCGGCGCAGCTCGCGCAGGGCCGCGGCCAGCATCGGCACCATGACCAGCATCGTGACGTGGCTGTACGGACGGATCGGGTCCAGGAAGAGGATCGCGGACGGGACGGCGATCAGCAGCGCCCAGAACGGGCGCAGCAGCAGTCGCCAGGACAGGTACGCCATCGGGCCGACCAGCGCGCTGCAGATCAGCTGGACGTCCTTCATGGCGTAGCCGACGCCGCCGACACCCCCGTAGAACAGCTTCGACCAGACCGCCAGCACGGCGGGGAAGCCGGGCGGGTAGACGCCGGGCAGGCCCTGGCCGCGCAGCATGTCGTTGGCCATTCCGATGAGGTTGCCCGGGTCGCCCTCCTGGCCGCCGAGGCCCCAGTCGGTGCCGTTCAGCGCCACCGCGATGCCGCCGGCGACCGCGCCGGTGGCCAGCCCGGCGACGGCCGCGCAGACCAGCCGCTGGGCGAGCTGGTAGCGGGCCAGACTCCCCCGGTAGGCGGTGTAGAGCAGCACCGCCAGGACCGGCAGGCCGACCACGGCGGCGTACTTTTGAACCATGGCCAGACCGCTGACCTGGCCGACGCGGTTGAGCGGGTTGACGTTGATGCGCATGCAGAGCAGCGTGAAGACGAACGCCGCCACGACCGAGACCAGTGCCTCGGCCGAACGGACCGCCCAGGGCCGCGCCAGCAGGCCGTCCATCCACCCGGGGCGGGCAGCGGACGCGCCCTCCGGTTGTCGCGGCTCCGCTTCGGAGCCGCCGACCGGGCTGGTGGCCAGATCAGTCATGTCTGTCACTTCCGTGCGTGGCCACGTCCGGTGAGTGGCATGGAGTGGCGGGGTGGGTCGGCGATCGGGATCAGCCGACATGATAAAACCGCCGCCCGGAGCCGGTGCTCCGGGCGGAGAGCCGGCTGCGGACGATCCGCGCCGGTCAGCTGCTGCGGACGGCACGGCCGACCATGGCGCCGGCGTGGGCGAAGTCACCCGCGCCGAGGCGTCCGGCGGCCACCATCAGGGCGTGCAGACGGGACGAGAGGTGCAGGTCGGCCGAGCGGGCCGCCGCGTTCCAGCCCTTGGCACGCAGTTCCTTGCCGATCAGCCCGTAGTAGCGCAGCTCCTCGTCGAAGCGCTTGCCGTCCTTGACCCGGGTCGAGGAGTCGCTGGCCTGGTGCCGGCGGTAGCGGAACACCTCGCGCTCGTCGACCAGCAGGTTGCCGCCCTCCATCAGCATGTCGACCATGAACGCCAGGTCGTGGACGGCGTCGATGTCCGGGCGGTACGGGATCTTCGACAGCGCGGACTGCCGGTAGAGGAGCGACGGGGTGTACAGCCAGTTGCCCGACAGCAGGCTCTTCACCGCGTCCTCACCGCTGATCACGCCGGCCTTGCGGGCGGGGGCGGCGATCCGGCGCTTGACCTTGTCGCCGATGCCGAGCGAGGGCACCAGGTTCCCGTCGCTGTCCATCACCTTCACGCCCGGCTGGACCGCGATCGCGTTCGGGTCGGCCTTCATGCGCTCCAGGACGACGTCCAGGTAGTCCGGCTCCAGCAGGTCGTCGGCGCCCATCATGGAGACGAACTCGCGCTCGGCCAGGGTCGACGCCTTGTACGTGTTGCCGTTGGGGCCCAGCCGCTCCTCGTTGCGGACGTACCGGATCCGGTCGTCGTTCAGGCCCTCGATGTACTCCAGCGCCCGGTTGCCCGGGTACTGGTCGTCCACCACGGTCAGCCGCCAGTCCTGCTGGTTCTGGGCCCGGATGCTGTCGATGGTGGCGAACAGGTACTCCGGGTCGCCGTAGTACGGGATGACGAAATCGACGCTCATGACGGCGCCGCACCTCCTGGTCCTGGATCACGCTCGGGTGCCGCCCGGCCGCGGCCGCCGGGGCGAGCCAAGTCAACCAGCTTTTTCGAACGGTCGCGTCGGCCGACCGTTCCGCCCCCGGCACCGGCGGCGCGCACGCGGGTTCGCAAACGGTGCCGATCGGAAATACCGACCATCGGCAACGATTTCCCATGGGTAACCGGGAAATGAATTGACGCGGCCAATGTCCGTATTTCCCGATTCAAATGACCGTCAGCCGAGTTCGCCGACCCTCCACCCCTAAGATATGTTCGGATGACTATACCGACCCCCGGGCACTCGGGTTCTGAAGGGCTCCTCACGATGACCATCAGCGTTCCGCACCGCGCCGACAGGCCTCAGCGGTCGCCCGAACAACCGCTGATCCCCCCGCCGGTTCAACGGGTGTACGGGCGCCAGAGTTCAGTCTGGTGGCTGGTGGTCGAAGGACTCATCGGCGTCTCCGCGGCCGTGACCATGACCTGGGCAGCCCGATTCATCGACGTGAATCCGATGGTTCGTGCCGGTCAGGTCAGCGGGCTCGCCTCCCTGCAGCTCATTCTGCTGCTCTCGATGGGCGCCACGGTCGGGCTGCTGCTTCTCGTCATGCGCCGTTGGCCGATACTCCCGGTGCAATTCGGCGCCGCGATATTCGCCGGGCTCTCCAGCGGAGTGCTCGCCGGGGCCGTCTCGCTCGCACTGCGCGGCACCCCCTGGCCGCTCGGCGGCCAGGGCGGCGACGCCGGCGTGCTGCAGGGCTGGGCCTTCAACCTCATTCACGGCCAGCCGATCGACGACACCTATCCGCCGCTGTTCCCGCACCTGCTCGGCTGGTACGCCCAGCACTTCACCGACGGTGATCCGGGCCACGCGCTCAAGATCACCAGCCTGGCGTTCATCGCCCTGCTGGGGCCGACGGCGTACGTGGCCTGGCGCCTGATCCTCCCGCCGCTGTGGGCGCTGGGCATCGGGGTCACCGCCTCGCTCCCGCTCGCCGACCCGTACAAGCCGTACACCACGATCGTGCTGGTCGGACTGCTTCCGGTGCTGGCCAAGCTGCTGCAACTCATCCAGCGCTCCCAGCTGCTGAGCCGGCGTCGTGCCACCGTGCTGGGAGCCGTCATCGGGGCGGTGCTCGGCCTGCTGTTCCTGCTGTACTCCGGCTGGTTCGTCTGGTCCGCCGCCGGCCTGATGCTGATGGGCGTCGTCCTGCTGGTCCGGCAGTGGCGCACCCACGGAGCCGGCGCCCTGGTCACGGCCCTGGTGCTGGTCGGTTCGACCGTCGCGGCGTTCGTCGCGGTCTCCGGTCTCTACCTCACCAAGTTCGTCTCCTCCGCCGGCGGAGCCGTCGACCGCTACTGCTACTTCGACGTCTACACCGAGCCGACCTACTTCACGATGTGGGGCAGCGACATGCCCGGCGGTCTCGGGCTGGGAACCTGGCCCCAACCCGGTGAGATCGGCGGCGTCGGTCTGTTCGCCATCCTGCTACTGGTCGGCGCCGCCGCCGCGATCGTGCTCGGCCCGCGCAACTCCGTGGTGCTGGCGACCGCCGCCGCCGCGGCCAGCGCCTTCCTCATGCGCTACTGGTACGCCGCCCACATGTACAAGAACCAGGCGGTGATGCTCTACCCGCGCACCAACCAGCAGCTGTTGTACTGCTTCATCGTGCTCACCGGCCTGGCGCTGTTCCTGAGCGTCGAGCGCTACCTGCAGAAGCGCCGACGGACGGCCGCCGAGGCACCCGCGACCACCGGCGTCCGTACGCCCCGCCGGTACGCCCTCGCCTCGCTCTGCGCGCTCGGTCTGCTGTTCGGCATGGCGGGATCCTCCACCGGAAGCCGGTACATGCCCGAGCCGAGCTCACGCATCGACAGCACCGGCAACTTCGCCTACACCGCCCAGAGCCTGCGCGGCCCGGACGGCATCTGCTCGCCGTGGGCCAAGGAGTGCGTCGACCCCCGTCCGCCGGCCGTCTACGACCAGGCGGCGAAGGTGCGGAAGGACCAGGAGAACCAGCAGAAGCCCGAGTACCAGGTGTTGAGCTGCCCGGACAGCAACCCCTACCCCCGCGCCCCCAAGGCGGACGGCCGGATCAGTACGGTGCTGCGGTCCCTGCTGCGGGGCTGAGCCCACCACAACGGCTGAGGGCCGGCACCCCTGGCGGGGTGCCGGCCCTCAGCCGTACGTGCTGCGCCGTCGGTACGGCCAGCGGTCAGCGGTCGGAGCCGACCGGGGTGTCCAGGCGGTCGTTGTTGTGGCGGACGCCCTCGTTGATGGCCACGGTGCGGGCCAGGTCGGTGAGCTTCTTCTCGAGCGAGCGGAAGCGCAGGTAGGTGTTGAGGGTGAGGAAGCCCATGGCGATCACCATCAGGTAGAGCACCAGGTCCGTGCCGCGGCCGACGCCCAGCGCGGTGGCCAGCTTGGTCACGCCGGTCGGCCACAGGATGGCGACGACGTTGGCGATCACGAACAGCGCGAAGGCGATGCGCTTCCACGCCCGGGTGTTCGCGGCGTCCCAGCGCCGGACGAACAGGAGGGCCATGGCCACCGCGGCCAGGACCAGGATCAGCTGGATCCAGAGGTGATTCATCGGCGGTTACGCTCCCGCAGCGAGATGTCGAAGAGGATGTTCACGCCGTTGATCAGGGACTGGCCCTTGGCGCGCGAGTAGTCGGTGTACAGGATGTCCACCGGGACCTCGGCGACCCTCAGGTCCGAGCCGGCGAGGAAGGAAACGATCTCCGAAGCGTGCGCCATGCCGTTCATGGTGATCTTGATCCGGCTGGCGGCCTCACGGTTCATCACGCGCAGACCGTTGTGCGCGTCGGTGAGCTTCAGCTTTCGGGCGGTCGGGCTGACGGCGGCGGCGGTGCGGAGCACGACCCGCTTGATCCACGGCACCTGGCCGGTCTGCTCGATGAAGCGGGAGCCGAGGACGATGTCGGCCTCGCCCCGGCGCAGCAGCGCCACCATCTTCTCGACGTCGGCGGTCTGGTGCTGGCCGTCCGCGTCGAAGGTGGCGAAGTACTCGGCGCCCTCCTGCTCCAGCGCGTACTTCAGACCGGTCTGGAGCGCGGCGCCCTGACCCAGGTTGACCGGGTGCCGCACGAGGTGCGCGCCGGTCGACATCACGTGCTTGGCCGTGTCGTCGGTGCAGCCGTCGTCGATCACCACGATGTTCGGGAAGGTCTTGCGTGCCCCCTCCACGACATCGGCGATCACCTGGCCTTCGTTGTACGCCGGAATCACCAGCCAGACGTTGTCATACTCGGACACAGGTGCTCCATGCTTGGCGAACGGCACGGCGGCCCGTGCCTCGGGTCTGTCTATCGATGATGGTCATGAGCGTCGGCCGATCACAGTCCGGTCCCCCGCCCCTCAGGAGGTCCGCAGCGGCTCTGCCGCGGTCCGGTCGGCCGGGTCGGCGGCGGGGCGGGAGGGGAATGCGCGGTACAGCGACCACAGCATCAGGACGGCACTGACCAGCGACCCCGCCAGGTACGCGAGCTCCGCACGGAGACCGACGTCGCCCGGCGTCAGCGCGACAGCCACCAATGCTACGGAACCGGCGGTCCAGCCCACCAGTTGACGGCGGTGCTGCGCGCTCGACATCAGCGCCTGGCCGAAGACCGTCGCCAGGACGTAGCAGAGCGTCCCGAACACCAGCCAGAGGAAGTCCAGCGGTCCGAGCACGTCCTTGGCGTTGAACAGCAGCGGGTTGAGCTTGGCGCCGAGCACGATCACCGGCAGCCCGCCGCCGATGCACATCGCGGCGACGATCGCGGTGGTGCGGGTCAGCACCTTGCGGAACTCGGCGTGGTCGCCGGCCGCGGCGGCGCCGGAGAGCGCGGAGACCATCGAGGCCTGCAGGGCGCTGTAGGCGAACAGCGGCGCCCGGGCCATCACCACCGCCTGGCCGATCGCGAAGACCAGGGCGTCGGAGGCCTCGGAGTGCTTCGGCGCGAGCAGGCGCACGCAGACCACGGTCGCGTTGACCACCAGCTGGCTGAGCATGACCGAGGCGATCAGCAGGCCGAGCCCGCTGGTGAGCTGCTTCCAGGACACCTCCGGCCCCGGCGTGCGGTCCGCGAGGGTGTCGCGCAGGCCGATCAGCGAGGCGGCCAGCGGGGAGACGAAGAGGATGAGACCGAAGGCCAGCGCGGAGTGCAGCCCGGCCGCCGCCGCCACCCCGGCCAGTCCGATGCGCAGCCCGCCGTCGACGGCCAGCTGGGTGCCGTACGGCCCGAACAGGCCGAGGCCGGCCAGCGCGCCGCGGGCGACCGAACTCACCGCGAGACCGGCCAGGCCGCCGGCCAGGGCGACCACCAGCGTCCGGTCGCCGCTGAACAGCTGGTCGGCGATCGGGCCGGCGCCGGCCGCCAGCAGCGCGCAGACCGCGACCAGGATCGCCATGGCCAGCAGCAGCATGCGCCGTACCGCGGGCAGCGCCCCGTGCCCGGCCACCTTGCGGGCGGCCACCAGCCGGGTCAGCTCCAGCTCGACCGGCTGGAAGAGTCCCCACCCCACGGACATCACGATGGTCCAGAGCATCGTCACCCTGGCCGCGCCGACGGTGCTCAGGCTGTAGCCCACGAGCGCCATGTACACGTACGCCGAGGCTCCGAGCACGACCGTGCCACCGACCACGAGCCGCGCCCCCGGGGGAAGTACCCCAAGCAGCTTGGCGATCGGGTTCTTCATCACATGACCACCGAATTCACCGGCCGGCCGAGCCACACGTTTCCGCACGAGGCCGGCCAGGCCGTGCGATTGCTGTGAATAGTAGCGGGTGGCCGTGAACGCCCGGTGCCCGCGGACCCCGCATCCGACGACATATCAGCCGCCGGGGAAGGTGCGGCCCCACGGCTGGGTCCAGAGGATGCCCGGATCGCTCACCACGTTGACCGTCAGCCCCTGCTTGGCCAGGTCCCGCTTGATCCGGTCACCCACGGACCGGTCGGCGGTGAGGATCTTGGGCGCGGTGCGCGCCGCGGGGAGCTGCTGGAGTGCGCCCTTGAGCTTGGCGAACGAGCGCTGGTAGTCCTCCTCCTTCACCTGCGGGCCGCCGATGTCGACCCAGTGGACGTCGTACAGCGCCTTCATGTCGCCACCGCGCCGGTTCAGCAGCGAGGCGAGCCAGGTGGCCTTGAGGTTCTTGTAGTCGTCATTGGAGACCAGCGCGACCACCGGTCCGTCACTGCGCAGGGCGGTCAGCGCCTCGGCGCCCTCGGGGCCCATGTCGCTCTCGAACTCGCCACGGCCCCAGACCACCAGCGGGTTGCCGGACCAGGCGGACGGAGCGTCGTCGGTGGTCAGGAAGCCCCACTGCACGTTGGCGAAGAGGCTGAGCGCGGCGGCGACGCCCAGGCCGGAGAGCACCAGCTCGCCCAGCCGCCGGGTCAGGGCCCGGCCGGCTCCCCGGTACGACGTCTGCAGGACGGCCCCGACCGCGCCGATCGAGATCAGGGCGACCACGACGCCGACGGCCGTCATCTTGTGGAAGTAGTACGAGTACCTGCCGATGGTGTGCAGTTGGTAGGCGGCGAAGGCGCTCAGCAGCGCGCCGGTGCCGAGCAGCACCGCCAGGTGCGCCTGGCCGGTGGCGGTGCGGCGGTTGCGCGGCATGGCCGCGGCCAGCAGGCCGAGCAGCCCGCCGCCGATCAGGATCGAGCGGTCCGCGCTGACGCTCGGGCCGCTCATGTTCGAGGCGCTGGCCACGTCGAGGTCGCCCAGCACGGAGAGGGCGCTCGGCAGCGCGGCCACGCCCAGGGCGCAGGCCAGCGTGCCGAGCGTCCACCACCAGCGCCCGGCGAACCTGCGCCGGTGTACGACCAGCGCGCCCAGCAGCGCCACGCCGACGAACGCGCCGTAGATGTTGTAGGTGTAGGTGACGGTGATCAGTCCGGCGGCGGCGACCAGCAGGAACTCGGTGAAGCCCATCGCCGGCCGGATCAGCACCGCCAGGGCGAGCGCGATCAGCAGCAGCCCGATGAACGTCGAGTCGAAGCCGTGGGTCAGCAGGTCCAGGTAGTTGCTGGCGAGCATGATCGAGCCGACGGTCGCGCAGACCAACGCGGCCCGCCAGCCGCGCAGCCGCGGCCCGCCGATCCACCGGGCCGCCCAGACCAGCGCCGTGCAGAACAGCGCGTACGCCACCAGCAGGTACAGGAAGTACCGGTTCATGGTCTGGAGCATCTCGCCCGGGTCTGCGGCGGAGTGGACCAGCGTGTCGGTCCAGGCCAGCAGGAAGTGCGAACCCTGGGGGTACGTCACCTCGGACGGCGGGATCAGGTAGGCCCTGGCGGCTTCCTGGTGGAGGAAGTTGAAGCCGCCGACGCCCTCGATGCCGGAGAAGAAGGAGAAGTGCGCGAGCCGGTCCTCCGACGTGGCGAAGTAGGCGACCCGCTCGGCCGCCGAGGCCCCGGCGACGGGGTGGAACAGGTAGTGGCAGAAACCGGCGAAGGTGCCCAGCAGCAGCAGGTCGGACCAGCGGAAGCGCAGCGGCAGCCTGGGGGCGCGCCGGGCGGCCCAGGCCACCGTCGTGAGGACGGTGAACATCACGCCCGTGGTGGCCACCGGCGAGAGGCCCCAGGGCCAGAGCGAGAAGACCAGGCCGAAGGTCAGCACGGCGCCGGCCAGGATCAGCCCCGCGACGAAGAGCCGGTCGAGCAGCACGCCGCCGACCCGGATCACGGCGGCGACGGCGAGCAGTAGCAGCGGCAGCAGCACCACGCCCAGGTGGAGCGCGATCAGGCCGGTCGGCAGCAGCCAGGACAGGGCGAGCCCACCGAGCAGGACGAGCGGGTTTCGCCGCGGCCGTCCGTGGCCGGAGGGCCGTGGCCCGGGCGGGGCGGTCGGACGATGGATCCCGCTGTCGGGCGAGCTGTGTACGGTCGACACGTGCCGTGCCCCTCCGGTCAAGTCCCTGCCGCCCGTCTCCCCCCTTTACGGGTCCGGACTTCCTCTACCGTCTGCGGGCAGGCTGCAAGCGCCCAGCATACCGAGGGTGCCGTCGGCGCCGACGGTCCAGGGCCCGCGCTCGGGCCGCCCGCGCGCCACCGGCCGGCCTCGCGCTCCCCGCGGGACGTCTACTGCTCAGGACTGGGACGGGCCGGACTCCCGGGCCCGGAAGACCCAGACCTTCAGCAGCACGAAGCGGGCCACCGTGGCCAGCCCGTTGGCGGCGATCAGCCCGGCCACCTCGACCGGCCGGGAGGCGTCCGGCAGCACCCGCGCCAGCAGGGCGAGGACCCCGGAGCTGAGGCCGAGCCCGATGAGGAACGCCACCGCGCCCTGCAACTGGTGGCGGACCATGCCCCGGGAGCCGACGACGCCGAAGGTGAAGCGGCGGTTGGCCGCCGTGTTGGCCACCGCGCTGACCGCCAGGGCGATCAGGTTCGCCGCCTGGGGATCGGTGAACCACCGCGCGGCGACGAACAGCCCCAGGTAGAAGAGGGTGCTGAGGACGCCGATGACCAGGAAGGACGGCAGTTGCCGACGGCTCCCCGGGGCGGGCTCGGCGGGCTCCCCGGTCAGCGTCACCGCCCGGGCCCCCGCTCGTCGTCCTCGGCCGAGTCGTACCCGACGAAGTAGGTCGGCCGGGCCTGTACCGCCGAGTAGATCCGGCCGACGTACTCCCCCAGCAGTCCGACGCAGATCAGCTGGACGCCTCCGAGGAAGAGCATCCCTATGTACAGCGAGGACCAGCCGGGCACGGTCGACCCGAACGCGTACGAGACGGTGGCGTGGATCGCGAGAGCGATGCAGACCACGAAGCTGACCAGGCCGAGGTAGGTGGCCAGCCGCAGCGGGGCGGCGGAGAAGTTGGTGATGCTGTCCAGCGCGAGCCGCACCATCTTGGAGAGCGGGTAGTGGGTGCCGCCGGCCACCCGCTCCTCGCGGACGTACACCACCTCGCCGCTGGGGAAGCCCAGCCACGGCACCAGCAGCCGGTAGACGGGCTGGTGCTCGGGCAGCTGCTTGAGGGCGTCCACGGCGGCGCGGCTGAGCAGCCGGAAGTCGCCGGCCTGGTTGGGCATCCGCTTGCCGACGAGCTTGCGCATCAGCCAGTAGTACGCGCCGGCGGTGCGGCGCTTGAACACGGTGTCGGTGCCGCGGTCCCCGCGCACGCCGTAGACCACGTCGAGGCTCTGCTCACGGGCGAGGCCGAGCATCTCCGGGATCTTCTCCGGCGGGTCCTGGAGGTCGGCGTCGATGCTCACCACGTAGTCGCCGAGCGCCCGGTGGATACCTGCGGTGAGCGCCGCCTGGTGCCCCGAGTTGCGGGCGAAGCGGACGATGCGGAACTCCGGCCAGTCCTGCCGGATCTTCTGCATCAGGACGGGCGTGGCGTCCCGGCTGCCGTCGTCGACGCCCACGACCTCGTACGAGACCCCCAGCCCGTCCAGGATCGGACGCAGCCGCTCGACGGTCAGCGGAAGCGCCTCCTGCTCGTTGTAGATCGGCATCACGACCGAGAGCAGCGGTGCCGTAGACATGACTTGGGTCCCACTTTCCGCGACGGCGGGGCTGGATGGTGAGCCGACCATAACAGTCGGCCATGAGCTGTCCGTAAGAGCAAGGGCACGCAGGTGAGCGCCGTGTGAGACGCCGAAGGGCCCCACGCACCCGCGGTGCGTGGGGCCCTTCGGACTGGCCTGACGAGGTAGGACAGGTCAGAGCGTCAATTACTTGACGATCTTGGTGACCTGGCCGGCGCCGACGGTGCGGCCACCCTCACGGATGGCGAACTTCAGGCCCTCCTCCATGGCGACGGGCTGGATCAGCGCGACGGTCATGGCGGTGTTGTCGCCCGGCATGACCATCTCGGTGCCCTCGGGGAGGGTCACGACGCCGGTCACGTCCGTGGTACGGAAGTAGAACTGCGGGCGGTAGTTGTTGAAGAACGGGGTGTGGCGGCCACCCTCGTCCTTCGACAGGATGTAGGCCTGGGCCTCGAAGTCGGTGTGCGGCGTGACCGAACCCGGCTTGATGATGACCTGGCCGCGCTCGACGTCCTCGCGCTTGATGCCACGGAGGAGCAGACCGACGTTCTCGCCGGCCTGGCCCTCGTCGAGCAGCTTGCGGAACATCTCGATGCCGGTGACCGTGGTGGTGGTCTTCTCGGTCTTGATGCCGATGATGTCGACGGTCTCGTTGACCTTGAGGATGCCGCGCTCGATGCGACCGGTGACGACGGTGCCACGACCGGTGATCGTGAAGACGTCCTCGATCGGCATCAGGAACGGCTGGTCCACGGCGCGGGCCGGGGTGGGGATGCTCTCGTCGACCGCGTGCATGAGGCCGAGGAGCTTCTCGCCCCACTCCTTGTCGCCCTCGAGGGCCTTCAGGGCGGAGACGCGCACGACCGGCAGGTCGTCGCCCGGGAACTCGTACTCGGAGAGCAGCTCGCGGACCTCGAGCTCGACGAGCTCCAGGATCTCCTCGTCGTCCACCATGTCGGCCTTGTTCAGGGCGACGACGATGTAGGGGACGCCGACCTGGCGGGCCAGGAGGACGTGCTCCTTGGTCTGCGGCATCGGGCCGTCGGTGGCGGCGACGACGAGGATCGCACCGTCCATCTGGGCCGCACCGGTGATCATGTTCTTGATGTAGTCCGCGTGACCCGGGCAGTCGACGTGGGCGTAGTGACGCGCCTCGGTCTGGTACTCGACGTGCGCGATCGAGATGGTGATACCGCGCTGCCGCTCCTCCGGCGCCTTGTCGATCTGGTCGAACGGCGTGAAGGGGTTGATCTCCGGGTACGCGTCGTGCAGCACCTTGGTGATGGCCGCGGTAAGGGTCGTCTTACCGTGGTCGATGTGACCGATGGTGCCGATGTTGACGTGGGGCTTCGTCCGCTCGAACTTCGCCTTCGCCACTGCAGTCCTCCTGAGGACAGTTCCTGTACGCCGTGCTGACGTCAGTTGGTCTTTGATCGGGCTGGGTCCGTGGTGCCGCAAGCACCTCGTACCGTCCCGCGGGTGGGGGCCGGAGGCCCCGGGAGAATCCGTGCGGATCCTCCCGGGTCGCCTCCTAATAGCCTAAGGGGTCGGAATCATCCCGAATGTCGGACTGATCCTGAAGCCGGCAGTGCCGGACCTCACTCGCCCTTGGACTTGGCGATGATCTCCTCAGCCACGGCCTTGGGGACCTCGGCGTACGAGTCGAACTGCATCGAGTAGCTGGCGCGACCAGAGGTCTTGCTGCGCAGGTCACCGACGTAGCCGAACATCTCGGAGAGGGGCACCAGCGCCGTGACGACGCGGGCACCGTGACGCTCGTCCATGGACCGGATCTGGCCACGGCGAGAGTTGATGTCACCGATCACGTCGCCCATGTAGTCCTCGGGCGTGGTGACCTCGACGGCCATCATCGGCTCAAGAAGGACCGGCTTGGCCTTCTTGGCGCCTTCCTTGAAGGCCATCGAACCGGCGATCTTGAACGCGAGCTCGGAGGAGTCGACGTCGTGGGACTGGCCGTCGAGCAGGCTCACGCGGACACCCTGGAGCGGGTAACCGGCGAGGACACCGAACTCCATGGCCTCCTGGCAACCGGCGTCGACCGAGGGGATGTACTCCTTCGGCACGCGGCCACCGGTGACCTTGTTGACGAACTCGTAGCCCTCGGCCTGCTCGAGCGGCTCGATCGCGATCTGCACCTTGGCGAACTGACCGGAACCACCGGTCTGCTTCTTGTGGGTGTAGTCGATGCGCTCGACGGCCTGACGGATCGTCTCGCGGTACGCGACCTGCGGCTTGCCGACGTTGGCCTCGACCTTGAACTCACGCTTCATACGGTCGACCAGCACCTCGAGGTGCAGCTCGCCCATACCCGCGATGATGGTCTGGCCGGTCTCCTCGTCCGTGTTGACCTGGAAGGACGGGTCCTCCTCGGCGAGACGCTGGATGGCGACACCCAGCTTCTCCTGGTCACCCTTGGACTTGGGCTCGATGGCGACGCGGATGACCGGGGCCGGGAAGTCCATGGACTCCAGGATGACCGGGTTCTTCTCGTCGGCCAGCGTCTCACCGGTGGTGGTCTGCTTCAGGCCCATGACGGCGACGATGTCGCCGGCGCCCACCGACTCGATCTCCTCACGCTTGTTGGCGTGCATGCGGTAGATCTTGCCGATGCGCTCCTTCTTGCCCTTCACGGCGTTCAGCACGGAGGTGCCGGACTCCAGGCGACCGGAGTAGATCCGGACGAAGGTGAGCTTGCCCAGGTGCGGGTCGGACATGATCTTGAACGCCAGCGCGGCCAGCGGCTCGTCGTCCGAAGCCTTACGGGAGATCTTGGTCTCCGGGTCGTTCGGCTTCGTGCCCTCGATGGACTCGATGTCCAGCGGCGACGGCAGGTACTTGACGACGGCGTCGAGCAGGGGCTGAACGCCCTTGTTCTTGAACGCGGTGCCACAGAAGATCGGGGTGAAGTCCGAGTTCAGCGTGCCCTTGCGGATCGCGTCCTGCAGCAGCTCGATCGGGATCTCCTCGCCCTCCAGGGCGAGCTCCATGACCTCGTCGCTGACGTTCGAGACGGTGTCGATCAGCTGCTCGCGGTACTCCTCGGCCTGGTCCACCAGGTCGGCCGGGATGTCGACGACGTCGTACATCTCGCCCTTGGCGGCCTCGGCCGACCAGACCAGCGCCTTCATGCGGACAAGGTCGACAACGCCCTTGAAGTCCGCCTCGGCACCGATCGGGAGCTGCATGACCAGCGGGGTCGCGCCGAGGCGGTCCACGATGGTCTTCACGCAGAAGAAGAAGTTCGCGCCCGTGCGGTCCAGCTTGTTGATGAAGCAGATGCGCGGGACGCCGTAGCGGTCAGCCTGCCGCCACACGGTCTCGGACTGGGGCTCGACACCGGCGACACCGTCGAACACCGTCACGGCACCGTCGAGGACGCGCAGCGAACGCTCCACCTCGACGGTGAAGTCGACGTGACCCGGGGTGTCGATGATGTTGATGGTGTTGTCGACGCCGTCGACCGTCCAGTGGCAGGTCGTCGCGGCCGACGTGATCGTGATGCCGCGCTCCTGCTCCTGCTCCATCCAGTCCATGGTGGCAGCGCCATCGTGGACCTCACCGATCTTGTACGAGACACCGGTGTAGAACAGGATCCGCTCGGTGGTGGTGGTCTTGCCCGCGTCGATGTGCGCCATGATCCCGATGTTGCGGACCCTGGCGAGGTCAAGGGAGGTTGCAGCCATGGTGGCTCGTTCTCTCTCTGTCTAGTGACGGGGTACGGACTACCAGCGGTAGTGCGCGAAGGCCTTGTTGGACTCGGCCATCTTGTGAGTGTCCTCACGACGCTTCACGGAAGCGCCCAGGCCGTTGCTGGCGTCGAGGATCTCGTTCATCAGGCGCTCGGTCATGGTCTTCTCGCGACGGGCGCGCGAGTAGCCCACCATCCAGCGCAGCGCCAGGGTGCTGGCGCGGCCCGGACGGACCTCGACCGGAACCTGGTAGGTCGCGCCACCGACACGGCGGGACTTGACCTCGAGGGCCGGCTTGACGTTCTCCAGCGCACGCTTCAGCGTGACGACCGGGTCCGAGCCGGTCTTCTCGCGGACGCCCTCCAGGGCGCCGTACACGATCCGCTCGGCGGTGGAACGCTTGCCGTGCAGCAGGATCTTGTTGACCAGCTGGGTGACGACCGGGGAGCCGTAGACCGGGTCGATGATGACCGGGCGCTTCGGGGCGGGGCCCTTACGAGGCATTCTTACTTCTCCTTCTTGGCGCCGTAGCGGCTGCGAGCCTGCTTGCGGTTCTTGACACCCTGGGTGTCGAGCGAACCGCGGATGATCTTGTAGCGGACACCAGGAAGGTCCTTCACACGACCACCGCGCACCAGCACGATGGAGTGCTCCTGCAGGTTGTGGCCCTCGCCCGGGATGTAAGCGGTGACCTCGATCCCGCTGGTGAGGCGCACACGGGCGACCTTACGAAGAGCCGAGTTCGGCTTCTTCGGGGTGGTCGTGTACACACGCGTGCAGACCCCACGGCGCTGCGGGGAACCCTTCAGCGCGGGAGTCTTGTTCTTCTCGACCTTGTCCTGCCGGCCCTTTCGGACCAGCTGCTGGATCGTAGGCACCGTTTCTCCGTTTTCTGTGTGCCAAGGCTTGGTGGAACTAACCTGCGGTGTCTTCCTTCACACACGGCCCCGTGGTCGACCCACGCGGTCGGGTGTGTTGGGCTATTCCGACACGGAATCCCATGAGCTGATGTACAGCGACGGCGCTCTACGCGCGGCGCGCTGGGAGGCGCTCCGGCTCGGCGCGGCGACCGGTGTGCATGCACGCACAAGGACCCGGGGACACCCCAGGCACAAGGTCAGAGCGTACCTAGCGCATCGGGCTCGGTCAAAACAAATGCAACGCCGCAGGTCGCGGCCTTCGGCCGGGTGTCGCCCCGGTGTCCCGTACGCGACCGGCCGGTGTCGGGCCGCCTCCACCCGCTCTACCACAGCCGGCGACCACCCGCCAGCGGACGGCGGCCACGCCACCCGCCCGGCGGCGGCACCCCGGCGGGCTACGCGGTGCCGAGCAGGATCATCAGCGTCCAGAACGCGCAGCCCAGGTAGCCGAGGACCAGGCCGACGACGGCCGCCGCGTCCCCGTTCAGGTGGCGCTCGCGGATCTGCGCCCGGGCGATGTGGCCGGTGACCACCGCGGGCAGCGACAGGAAGGTCAGGCTGCACACCACGGAGACCACCGCCAGCACGCTGGTGGGGCGGACCTGCGGCACCGGGGGCGGCGGCAGGAAGGTCGCCGGGACGGGCTTCGCGGCCAGGAGCGGGGGCGCCACCATCGGGCCGGCCGGCAGGTCGGCCACCAGCGCGGCCAGCTCGCCGTAGGTGCGCGCCCGGGACGCGGCCTCGTGGCGCTCCTCGTACTCCTCGGCGGACAGCCGCCCCTCGGCGAAGCCGGCCTTCAGCACGTCGACCGTCCGGTCACGGTCCGTGTGGCTCGCCCGCATCGCGGCCTGCGGGGAGGGCGCCGGCTGCTGCCAGCCGGGCACCCGCGGCGGCTGACCGTGCCGATGCCCGGGACGGGACTCGCCCCACGGTTGAACGGACATCCGCCACCTCCCGCACCGCGGCGCCCCGGCGCGCGCTCACTGTTCCTCATAGTGCAGGACGACAGCGGGTGCTGAGTAGTTGCCGAATCGGCCCACCGGCCTCCGCGGCCCGGACCGGGCGGGTGCTCACCCGTTCGGCGGACACGCTCAGGGGATCCTCAAAGTGGGCGACAGCCCGTTCGGGCGGTGACAGGCTGGCCCCCGGACGACCGTCCGACCAGCCGCTCACGAGCGCAGACAAAAGAAGGCCGCCATGCAGGCGTCAGTACCGCCGCCCTCCGGACACCCCGGACCGGGCACCCCGTCCGCCGTCAGCATCCAGGGACTGTGGAAGCACTTCGGCAGTCAGGCCGCCGTGGCCGGCCTCAGCCTCGAACTGCCCGCCGGGGCGTTCGTCGGCCTGGTCGGGCCGAACGGCGCGGGCAAGACCACGACGCTGTCCATGGTCACCGGCCTGCTCCGGCCCGACCAGGGCACCGTGCTGGTACACGGCACCGACGTGTGGGCCGACCCGGTCACGGTCAAGGCCCGGATCGGCATCCTGCCCGAGGGCCTGCGGATGTTCGAGCGGCTCAGCGGGCGCGAACTGCTGCAGTACACCGGCCGCCTGCGCGGCCTGCCCGGCGCCGAGGTCGACCGCCGCGCCGAGGAACTGCTGACCGTCCTGGACCTCGGCCGGGACGCCGACAAGCTGGTCGCCGACTACTCCACCGGCATGCGCAAGAAGATCGGCCTGGCCGCCGCGCTGCTGCACAACCCCGACGTGCTGTTCCTGGACGAGCCCTTCGAGGGCGTCGACCCGGTCTCCGCCCAGACCATCCGGGGCGTGCTCAAGCGGTACGCGGCGGCGGGTTCCACCGTGGTCTTCTCCAGCCACGTGATGGAGCTGGTCGAGCAGCTCTGCGACTGGGTCGCGGTGATCAACGCCGGCCGGGTGATCGCCCAGGGCCCGCTGGACACCGTCCGGGGCGGGCGCAGCCTGCACGAGGCCTTCCTCGACCTGATCGGCGTCCGCGAGGACGACGGCCTGGCGCTCGGCTGGCTCGGCGGCGGGCAGACCGCGCAGACCGCGCAGACCGCCCAGACCGACAGCGGTACGGCCAGAAACGGGCAGTCCGTGGACGGCCGGCCCGGCGGCACCCGGTGACCGCGGCCGCGGTGCCCGACGGGCGGACGGTGGTCCGCGCCCTGGTGGCGCTCAAGCTGCGCCTGCTGCGCAACGGGCTGCGCCGCAGCCCCGGCCGTACCGCCGTGTACGTGATCGGCGGCGTCGTCGGCCTGGCCTTCGCCGGCGGCATCGCCTTCGCGATGGCGATGCTCAACGGGCGCTACACCGGCTCCGCGGACGCCGGAGTGGTGCTGCTCGGTGTGCTCACCCTCGGCTGGGCCGCCCTGCCGCTGTTCCTGTTCTCCAGCGACGAGAGCGCCGACCCGACCCGGCTCACCATGCTGCCGCTGCGGCCCGGACCGCTGCTGCGCGGCTCCCTGCTGGCCGCGCTGATCGGGCCCGGTCCGCTGATCAGCCTGGTGCTGGTGACCGGCGCCGCGCTGTCCGGCGCCCAGGGGCGCGCCTCGGCCGCGGCTGCGGTGGTCGGGGTGCCGCTCGCGGTGCTCTGCCTGGTCACGCTCTCCCGGGCGGTCGCGGCCGGCAACGCCCGGATGCTCTCCAGCCGGCGCGGCAAGGACTTCGCGATCTTCGGCGGACTGGCCTTCGCGCTGCTGGTCCAGGCCGCCAACGTCGGCTCGCAGAGCATCCTCGGCCGCCACGGCGGGCCGCTCGACCTCAGCCCGCTCAAGCCCATCGCCGCGGTGCTGCGCTGGATACCGCCGATCAGCGCGGCCGACGCCACCCACACCGCGGGCGAGGGCCGCTACGCCCTGGCGCTGCTGCAACTGGTCGCGGCCGGGGTGCTGCTGGGCCTGCTGCTGCGCTGGTGGCGCGGCAGCCTGCAGGAGCTGATGGTCACCGCCGACTCCTCCACCCTGGAGGTGGCCCGCGGAGTGCAGGCGTCGCGCGGCCCGCGCTTCCTGCCCGAGGGCCGCACCGGCGCGGTGATGCAGCGTCACCTGCGGTACGCCTGGCGCGAGCCGCGGGCCAAGGCCGCGCTGTTCACCAGCATCGGGATGACGCTGGTGATCTCCGTGCTGTCGATGGTCCAGGGCTGGTCGAGCGTCTACCTGCTGGCGATGACCGGGACCTTCCTCGGGCTGCAGATGCTCAACCTGTTCGGCATGGACGGCTCGGCGTTCTGGATGGTCGCCGCCACCCTGCGCACCCCGGCCGACGCCCGGGACGAGTTGCGCGGCCGGGCGTACGCGGTGCTCTCGTACGCCGTGCCGGTCACGGCGGTGCTCGGGCTGGTGCTGGCCACCGTCACCAGCGACTGGGCCGGGCTGCCGTCCGCCCTCGGCCTCGCGCTGGCGATGCTCGGCTGCGGTGTCGCGCTCGGCTCGGTGTTCAGCGTGCTCGCGCCGTACACCATGCCCGCCGACAGCAACCCGATGCGCAACGCCGCCCCGGGGCAGGGCGGGCTGATCCT
This sequence comes from Kitasatospora sp. NPDC029312, assembly GCF_055569215.1. Taxonomy (NCBI): domain Bacteria; kingdom Bacillati; phylum Actinomycetota; class Actinomycetes; order Kitasatosporales; family Streptomycetaceae; genus Kitasatospora; species Kitasatospora sp. NPDC029312. The sequence goes on from NZ_JBVHXY010000003.1 coordinate 226,926, forward strand.
GCTCAACCAGTTCGGCTCGATGGTCGGCGTCGCACTGCTCGCCCTGCCGGTCGGCGGCTACCTGCTGTGGGCGCTGAGCTCGGACGGACCGACCTGGCCGGTGCTGCCGCTCGGCCCGCTCTACGGCGGCCTGGTCGCCGTCCTGGGCATCCGGCTGGCGGCCGCCCGGCTGCTGGAGCGCACCCCGGAGATCCTGGCCAAGGCGATCGAGCGTTAGCGGTCACCCCCCCCCGGCGGCCTCGCCGGGGACCCCGACGGCGTCGCCGGTCACCACGGCGGCCTCGCCGCTCACCACGGCCGCTCCGGCATCATGGGCCGGAGAGGTCGGGCCGGAGCGGCCGGGCCGTCGAGGAGAGCAGGGACACACCGTGGGCAAGCGCGCGCAGCAGGGCGGGGACGCCGAGCCGCTGCTGGAGCAGGCGGTGCGGTCGGTGCTCACCGCCCCGGACGAGGGGCTGGACCTCGCGCTGGACACCGGGGCCTCGCTGCTGGCCGCCTCGGCCGGGCAGTGGCCGGCGGTCAGCCGGGCGCTGCTCGGGTACGCGGACACCGCCGTGGGCCGGTGCTGGTCGGCGGGCTGGCGCCCGGCCGACCTGGTGCGGGTGGTGCGGCGGCAGCTGAAGCCCGTCCACCTGGCGCTCGCGGTGGACCTGATCGCCGCCGAGGGGCGCCGCCACCCCGCGGCCGCCCTGGACCGCCGCTGGCAGGAGCAGCTGCGCGAACTGGAGACCGAGGTCTGGTGGCCGGCCGACGAGCAGTACCTCGGCGCCTTCGCCCACCGGCACCGGCTGGACCGCTTCGCGCTCGCCACCGCCGTCCTGGAACTGCTGCGCAGCTGGGGCCGGCTGCCCCCGATCGCCCCGGTCGGCCCGGCGCCCGGCCGGTCCGTGGGAGCGCAGCGCCCCGTCGGGCCGGTCACCGGGGAGCCGCGGATGCTGGCGCGGATCCGGGCGCTGCTGGCCAAGGCGGAGTCCACCGAGTATCCGGAGGAGGCCGAGGCGCTGACCGCCAAGGCCCAGCAGCTGATGGCCCAGCACAGCATCGACGAGGCGCTGCTGGCCGCGGCCGGGGCCGACCGGAACACCCCGGCGGCGCTGCGGATCGGCGTGGACAACCCGTACGAGGGCCCGAAGACGATGCTGCTGGACGCCGTCGCGGCGGCGAACCGGTGCCGGGCGGTGTGGGCGAAGGAGTTCGGCTTCTGCACCGTGATCGGCTTCGACGGCGACCTGGACGGCGTCGAGCTGCTCTACACCTCGCTGCTGGTGCAGGCCACCCACGCGCTCAACAAGGCCGGTTCCGGCAGGGATTCGCGCAGCAAGGCGTTCCGGCAGTCCTTCCTGGTCGCGTACGCGGCGCGGATCCGCGAGCGGCTGACCACCGCCACCGAGCGGACCACCAGCGCCGCCGCGGCCGGCCGCCACCTGAGGGAGGACGGCACCGAGGAGCAGGTGCTGCCGGACGAGCGGCTGCTGCCCGCGCTGGCCGCCCGTTCGGCGGCGGTGGACGAGGAGGTGGGCCGGCTGTTCCCGAAGCTGGTCTCGCAGCGGGTCCGGGTCAGCGACGGCGAGGGCTGGGCGGCCGGACGGGCCGCCGCCGACCGGGCGGCGCTGCACGGGCGGGGTGAGATCCGCACCTGACGTCCTGGCTGATAGAACGTACCCCGCCACGAACGAAGGGGGATCCGCCGTGACGGAGTCGGCAGCGGAGTCGGGATACCGGGACCGGGTGCGCGGGGCGCTGCTCGGCGGCGCGATCGGCGACGCGTTGGGCTGGCCGGTGGAGTTCCTGCAACTCCACCAGATCCAGGACCGGTTCGGGCCGCAGGGCGTGACGGCGCTGCCGGCCGCGGACGGCGGCCCGGTGCAGGTCACCGACGACACCCAGATGACGCTGTTCACCGCCGAGGGCCTGATCCGCGGTTTCGTCCGCGGGTGGTCGGGCGGCGGCGGCTCCGTGCCGGAGGCGGTGCACGGGGCCTACCGGCGCTGGCTGCGGACCCAGTACCAGGACGCTCCGGACACCGGACCGCAGCCGCGCCCGTACGACGGCTGGCTGCTGGGCCGGCCGTTCCTGTACGCGCGGCGGGCGCCGGGCAACGCCTGTCTGAGCGGGGTGTCCGAGCACCCGGCGTTCGAGACGCCGTCCGCGATCGGGCGCCCGGGGCCGATCAACCCCGGGTCCAAGGGCTGCGGCACGGTGATGCGCTCGGCGCCGTTCGGGCTGGCCAGGCTGGGTGTCGAGCAGTCCTTCGGGCTGGCCGTGCAGTGCGCCCAGCTCACCCACGGGCACCCGACCGGCTACCTCGCGGCGGGCGCCTTCGCGGCGCTGGTCGAGCGGCTGGCGGCCGGGGCGGAGCCGTGGGCGGCGGTCGGCGAGACGGTGGAGCAGATCCGCGAGCTGCCGCAGTCCAAGGAGACCGTCCAGGCGCTGGCCCGGGCGGTCCGGCTGGCCCAGGAGGCGGAGCCCTCGGCGGAGACGGTGGAGCGGGTCGGGCTGGGCTGGATCGCCGAGGAGTGCCTGGCCATCGCCGTGTACGCGCTGCTGGCGGCCACCCTGGACCCCGACCCGGTGCGCACCGCGCTGCTGCTGTCGGTGAACCACTCCGGGGACAGCGACTCCGCCGGAGCGGTCTGCGGCAACCTGGTCGGGGCCGCGTACGGCGCCTCGGCGCTGCCCGAGGAGTGGGCCGGGGCGGTCGAGGGCCGGGCCGAGCTGCTGACGGTCGCGGACGACCTGCTGGTGCTGTTCGGCAGCCGCGACCCGGGGCACCCGGCGCTCGGCGGACGCTACCCCGCCTGGTAGGGGTTACTTCTGGCCTTTGGTGGGGGCTGATTCTGGTAGCGGCTACTTCGCCCCGGGGTCGGTGACCTGGCCGAGGAACAGCGGCCGGCCGGTGGCGGTGTCCCGGATCAGGAACAGGAACGGCCGGTCGATGTGCAGTTGGGCGGGCTCGCGCGGGGCGGGCACCGCCCCGGCTCCGACCCCGACACCGCTGCCGGCCGCCGCGACCGTACCCCCCTCGTCGACCTCGACGGTGGCCTTCTGCACCACCGCGCTGACGGCGAGCGGCTCCTTGGCGATGCCACCGAAGTCGGCCTGGTCGAAGGCCGTGTGGACGCCGAGCGAGCGCAGCGCGGGGCTCAGCTCGTTGGACGTGTCGAAGTGGAAGCGCGGCAGCTGGAGGTCGACGGGCCGCTCGGCGAGGGCGCCGAGGATCCGGTCCAGCTGGGGCTGATCCAGCCCCTTGGTGAAGGCCGCGAAGCCGCCCTGCGCGGGGACGATCAGGTCCATCGCCAAGGTGCCGCCCGCGTAGGGGAGTTCCACGGCCTGCCAGGGCTCGCCGGCGATCCCGCCGGAGCCGTCCGCGTACTTGAACTCACCGGTCTGGCTCATCGACGGGACGGCCGGGGTGGAGCCGTCGAGCTTGTGGAAGGGCCGGTCGGCGGTGTTCGCGGGCTTGAACTCCGAGGCCCACTTCGCCTTGAGGAAGAGCGCGTCGGTGAGGACCAGCCGGGTGGCACCGTTGATCTGGCCCGAGGCGAAGAGGTCCTTGACCCGCCCCTCGGTGGACTTCTCCACGGCCGCGTTGACCGCCTTGCGGCTGCCGTCCGGGTCCTTCTTGAAGTCGGTGGTGTGCACTCCGGCGTCGAAGGCGGCGGCGAGCGCCGCCAGGTAATCGGGCTCCACGGGGAAGCCCTGCTGCGTCCAGACCTCGTCGGCCTGGTGCAGGTCAGTGTTCCCGGTCCGCTGGTCGAGTGCTCCGACTACGAGCGCGTACTGCTTCGGGTCGAGTTCGGTGTGCAGGGCCTTGGCGAGTTCCTCGGCGGTCGCTCCCCGGGCCCCGGGGAGCAGCATCGCGAGCGCGGTGGCCAGCCCGACGGGCGAGACCACCGTGTTGCGCCCGGCGCCGTCCGGCGCCGCGGTGAGGCTGTGCAGGAGGTCCAGCCCGAAGGCGTTGGTGCCCCTGGCGGCGGCGGCCACCTGGGCCGGATCCACCGCGGGCCGGCTCGCCGGTGCGGAGGCCCGCAGTTCGCCGCCGGCGGCGGCCCCGGTGCTGCCGCAACCGGCGGCCAGCGGTGCGGCGAGCCCGGCGGCGAGGAGCAGCGCCGCCGGGCGACGGCAGTGGTTTCCGAGCGTGCTGCGGTTCGTCATGGCCTTTCGACGCAGCGCCCCGCACCCGGGTTCCCGCCGGGACGCGTATCAGTCCCAGAGCGCTCCGAGGGCCAGCAGTTCGTCCCGGTACTCGATGCGCTCGACCCACTCCCCCGGCCAGACCGCCTCGCCGTGGTGGGCGCCGGCGAAGGCGCCGGTCAGGCAGGCCAGGGAGTCGGAGTCGCCGCTGGAGTAGGCGGCTCGGCGGACGGCGGCGACCGGGTCGTCCGGCAGCAGGAGGAAGCAGAGCAGACCGGTGGCGAAGGCTTCCTCGGCGATCCAGCCCTCGCCGGTGGCCAGGCACGGATCGGCCTCGGTGTCGGGCGCGGCGAGCCCGGCGTCCAACCGGTCGAGGACGGCGAGGCAGTCGTCCCAGCCGCGTGCCATGGCGGCCTGCGGGGAACTGTCGTGCCAGTGGGTGGCGAGGTCGCCGAGCCAGAACTCGTCGTACCGTTCGCGGCTCGCCAGCGCGTAGGCCCGCAGCGCCGCGGGCAGCTCGGCCGGCGGGACGCCCTCGGCGAGCTTGCGGACGGCGTAGGCGGTGAGGTCGCTCGCGGCGAGGGCGGTCGGGTGGCCGTGGGTGAGCGCGGACTGCAGCTGGGCGGCGCCGGAGAGCTGACGGGCGTCCAGGTCGCGGATCAGCCCCACCGGGGCGACCCGCATGTTGGCGCCGCAGCCCTTGGAGCCGGTGTCGCTGGCCCGCTGCCAGCGGTACTCGGGGTGGCTGAGCCGCTGGCAGGCGCGCAGGCAGGTCATGCCGGGGGCGCGGTTGTTCGCCGGGGAGCGCCACCAGTCGACGAACTCCTCCCGCACTGGCCGCTCCAGCCGCAGCGGCGTCAGCGGCCCGCGCGCCAGGGCGGTGCGCAGACCGCGGCCGAGGGCGAGTGTCATCTGGGTGTCGTCGGTGACCAACGCCTTCTTCGGCAGCGGGAGTTGCCGCCAGTCCGGGTGGTCGGCGGCGATCTGCTCGACGCTCTTGAACTCGGTCACCCGGCCCATCGCGTCCCCGATCGCCAGGCCCAGCAGTGCCCCCGTCGCCTTGCCCACGGCTTTCCCCCTCAGGTCTCAGACCTCGACCAGCAGTTCCTTGAGCCCGCGGATCACGTAGCCCGGGTTCCACTCGGGCTCGCGGACCAGCCGCAGGCCCGGGGCCCGGCGCAGCAGCGTGCCGTAGGACTCGGTGAGCTCCAGTCTGGCAAGGGGGGCGCCGAGGCAGAAGTGGATTCCGGCGCCGAAGGTGATGTGGGGGTTGTCGTTACGGGCGAGGTCGAGGCGGTCCGGGTCGGCGAAGCGCTCCGGGTCGCGGTTGGCGGAGCCGAAGAGCAGGGCGATCTCGGCGCCGCGCGGGATGGTGACGCCGCGGACCTCGATGTCCTCCAGCACCCAGCGTTCGAACATCTGCAGCGGGGTGTCCCAGCGCATCAGCTCCTCGACGGCGGTGGGCAGCAGTTCGTCCACCGCGCCGCGCAGCCGGGCGAGTTCGCCGGGGTTGCGGAACAGCGCCCACCAGCCGTTGCCGGTGGTGTTGACGGTCGCCTCGTGGCCGGCGTTGAGCAGCAGCACGCAGGTGGAGATCATCTCCTGCTCGCTGAGCGCGTCGGAGCCCTCCTGGGCCTGGATCAGCGCGCTGATCAGGTCGGTGCCGGGGGTGGTGCGGCGTTCGCGGATCAGGGTGCGCAGGTAGTCGGAGAACTCGATGCTCGCGGTGACGGCCCGACGGGCGGCCTCCTCGGTGGGGTTGAGCTCGAACATCCCGGTGATGTCGGCGGACCAGGGGCGCAGCAGGTGCCGGTCGCCCTCCGGGACGCCGAGCATCTCGGCGATCACGGCGACCGGCAGCGGCTCGGCGACGGCGGCGATCAGGTCGCCGCCGCCGGCCGCGAGCAGCCCGTCGACCAGTTCGCCCGCGAGGCGCCGGACGGTCGGCCGCAGCCCCTCGACCATCCGCGGGGTGAAGGCCTTGGAGACGAGGCGGCGGATCCGGGTGTGGTCGGGCGCCTCCAGGTCGAGCAGCCCGTGGTCGTTGAGGGTGTGGAAGGGCTCGTGCGCCGGGTCGGGTTCGGGGCGGCCGAACTCCTGGTGGCTGAAGCGGTGGGTGTAGGTGCGGCCGAGCCGTCGGTCGCGCAGCAGGGCGCTGACGTCCTCGTGGCGCGAGACGAGCCACTGGTTCGTCGGCTCGAAGTACGTCACCGGCGCGTGCTCGCGCAACTCGGTGTACGCGTCGTACGGGTGGGCCACGAAAGCCGCCGACCAGGGGTCGAACTTCGGCGTCGTCGTCATCGCTCGATCACTCCAGGCCGTGAGGGGGAGGGCGGAACGGTCATCGTACGCACGCGGTGCGCCCGCTTTAAGACCCTTGCGACGGCCCGCCTCTCAGGCCCCTTCCCCACCAGCCGCCGCACCAGCTCCGGCAGCGCGGCGGAGATCGGCTCCCGGATCACCTCGGCCGCGGCCTCGTCGCAGGGCGTCGGCTCGGCGTTCAGGATGATCAGCTTCGCACCGAACTCCACCGCGGTGTACGGGCAGGGGCCGCCCTAGCGACCCGTCAGGCCGCCATGGCGAGCCGCGCGGGGGCCGGGGCCGGGCGGGTGAGCGGGGCGAGGGCGCCGAGGTAGCAGGCGGCGGCGAGGGGGATGAAGGCGAGGTCGGCGGCCGAGGCGACGGTGCCGAGCAGCATCAGCGCCGGGCTCCACCAGCGCAGCGTCCGGCTCCGGCCGACCGAGGCGGCGACCAGCAGGGCCAGCAGGCCGACGTAGAAGAGCAGCGGGCCGACCTGGTAGACGGCGGGGAGCACCCCGGGCACGCTCTGGATGCGGTCGAACAGCCGCGACTGCTCCTCCTTGCCGGCCGCGGCCAGACCGACGCAGAGGTCGATCCCGATCTGCACCAGGGAGGCGGCCAGGCCGGTGAGCGCCGTCGCCAGCGCGGTGTTGGCGGCCAGCCGCCCGGCCGTGGTGCCGCGCGGGGCGAGGAGCCGGCGCAGGCCGAACAGCACCGGGACGAACAGCAGCAGGCCCGCGAACATCGCGGTGTGCCCGGCGGTCCAGCCGAGGCCGGGGGCGCGGGAGCCGGGCACCAGGCGGATGCCGCCGTAGAGGGCCATCAGGGCGGGGGCGCCGACGGCGGCGTAGCAGGTGAGGCGGCTGTCCCGGAGGGCGTTCATGCGAGTTCTCCCGTGGTGTCCGTGGCGTTCGTGGCGGTCGTGGTGTCCGTTCCGACACTCGAAGCCTCCCGGCCCAGGGCCTCGTCACGGATCGCCCGCACCGGCGAACTCTCCCCCTCCCCCGTACGAGGGAGCCCTCAGGACTCCCCGGCCACCACCGCCCCGGCCTCGTACGCGAACACCACCGCGTGCACCCGGTCGCGCAGCCCGAGCTTGGCCAGCACATTGCTGACGTGCGTCTTCACGGTGTGCTCGCTGACCACCAGCTCGGCCGCGATCTCCGCGTTGGACATCCCGCGCGCGATCAGCCGCAGCGTCTCCTGCTCGCGCAGGGTCAGCTGCTCCAGCAGCCGGGACGGCGGCCGCACGGCCCGCTCGAGCCCGCCCGGCCGACGGGCGGCGAACTCGCCGATCAGCCGCTTGGTCACGGACGGCGCGAGCAGTGCCTCCCCCGAGGCGACCATCCGCACCCCGTGCGCCAGGTCGTCCCGGCGGACGTCCTTGAGCAGGAAGCCGCTGGCGCCCGCGTACAGCGCGTCGAAGACGTAGTCGTCGATGTCGAAGGTGGTCAGCATGATCACCTTGGTGGACGGGAACTCCGCGCACACCCGGCGGGCCGCCTCCAGCCCGTCCATCACCGGCATCCGGACGTCCAGCAGCAGCACGTCCGGGCCGTGCAGGCGCACCGCCTCGACCGCCTCGGCGCCGTCGCGGGCCTCGGCCACCACCTCGATGTCCGGCTGCGCGTCCAGGATCATCCCGAAGCCGGCCCGCACCAGCTCCTGGTCGTCCGCGACCACCACCCGTATCGGCGTCATCCGCCCACCCTCTCCAGCACGCCCGCCGGCCCCAACGGCAGCCGGACACTCACCAGGAAACCCCTGCCCTCCGGCCCCGGACCGGCCTCGGCCCGGCCCCCGCAGGCCGCCGCCCGCTCGCGGATGCCGACCAGCCCGCGCCCGCCGGACCAGCCCGCCACCGTACGGTCCGCTCCCAGCGGCACGCCGCGCCCGTTGTCGGAGACCATGACCTCCAGCACGTCACGGGAGCGCCGCACCCGGATGGCGGCCCGGTCGGCCCCGGAGTGCTTGACCGTGTTGGTCAGCGCCTCCTGCACGATCCGGTAGGCCGCCGCCTCCACGTCGGCGGGCAGCGCACCCAGCCCGTCGGCGAGTTCGAACTCCACGTCCAGGCCGGCCCGGCGCACCCGCTCGGCCACGTCGGCGAGCTCGCTCAGCTTCGGCTGCGGGGCCAGCTGCTGCCCCGCCTCCGGGTCCTTCAACACACCGAGCACCCGCCGCAGTTGGACCATCGCATCGCGGCCGGCGTCGGCGATGGCGTCGAAGGCGCGGATCGCCCGGTCCGGATCGTCCCGCACCACCAGCGGACCGGCCTCGGCCTGGATGACCATCAGCGACACGGCGTGCGCCAGGATGTCGTGCATCTCCCGGGCGATCCGGGCCCGCTCCACGGCGACCGCCCGCGCCGACTCGGTGGCCGCCCGCTCACCCGCCTCCCGCGCCCGCTCCGCCTGCACCTGGGCCAACTGCCGCTGGGCGCGCACCAGGGAGCCGAAGACGAACGAGCCGGCCGAGGTGAGCACGCTGAACAGCGCGCCGTTCGGGGAGTGGGTGCCGATCACGTTGGCGACCACCACCACCGCCAGCACCGTCCAGCGCTGCCGGTCGGGGAAACGCTCCGCCACCGTGTACATCCCGATCACCACGTACAGCGGCACCTGCGGATTCGCCGAGTGCGCCACCGCCGACAGCACCAGCGAGGGCGCGCTGGCGACGGCCAGGACGGCCAGCGAGACGCGGCGCCGCCACGGCAGGAACAGCGAGGTGGACACCGCCAGCAGGTACACCCACCAGGGCCAGTCCGTGTCGTCGTTGTGGACCGACCAGACCGACACCGCCACCGAGCAGAGCGTCAGAAAGGTGTCCAGCACGTACGGGCTCAGCCCGGCCGTCCAGCTCCGCCAACGCGCCGCGCGCTCCACCGTCGTACCTCCCCCACGGCCGGGGACTCCGCCCCCGCGGAGAAGATCATGCCCTACCGGCAGGACCTCCGGCACCGCCCGGTCAGGCACCCTTGACCGTCACACCGCCGGTCTTCGTCACCGCCGTGATGTGGTGCGCCGCGCCCGGCTGCGAGGGGATGCCCACGTCCGTCCCGCCGGACTGCGTCCGGGCGTCCACCGTGTACGCCTCGCCGCCCGGCACCGTCAGCCGGATCCCGCCGTTGCCGACCTCGGCGTCCAGCGTGCTCGGCGCCGCCGTGAAGTCGGCCCGCACCCCGCCGTCGGTCGCGCTGAGGTGTGCCGTCGGGGACGTCAGCCCGGTGGCCTCGATCCCGCCGTCCCCCACCGTGGCGTCCACCTCGGCGGCCAGCCCGGACAGTTTGATGCCGCCGTTGCCCTCCGTGACCCGCACCTTCGTCCCGGCCGGCACCCGCACCGTGTACCCGACCCCGCAGGAGTCGCACGTGTACCCCAGCGTGAGCACGCCGTCCTTCACCTCGTGCCTGCTCTCCGGCGCGTCCCCCCGGTAGCTCTGCCTCTCGACGACCTCCACCGAGTCACCGCCGCCGGTCACCACCACCCCGCCATTGCGTCCCTCGACCACCAGCTCCTTGACCTGCTCGGCCACCCCGTAGCCGACCGTCCGGTGCTCGTCCGACTCCCAGACCGGTATGCACCCCTGCATCCCCAGCACCACCACCGCCGTGATCGCCACCGCGCCCAGCAACCGCTTCACGTCCGCCCCCTTCACGAGCCCCTTGATCCGTCACCGAGCAGCCTCCCGCGGCCGCCCCCGCGCCGCCTCCCCCGTCGGAACGGTTCCCGCGGCTCCCCCTCAAGGGGGAGGGACAGTGGGGGAAATTCCCGGATTCACCGGCGGAGCAGCCGGTTCACGAGTAGCTTGTTTGCCCGCGCTCAACCTCCCGCGCCCACCCCTGCCGAGGCGAAACACAGCGAGGGCTGATCAGGCATGGCCAACACGCCGTCCGGCGGACCCCCTTCCGCGACCGGCCACGGCCTCGACGACCGGGTGCCCTTCCTCGCCAGGCTGGACCACGCCGACCGCGGCGAACTGCTCGCCCTCGGCCGCCGGCTCAGCTACCCCGCGCGGTCCACCGCCCTGCGCGAGGGCGAACCCTCCGACCACGTCCTGCTCGTCCTGCACGGCTGGCTGAAGGTGACCGCCGCCGCCGAGAACGGCTACGAGGCGCTGCTCGCGCTGCGCGGCCCCGGCGACATCATCGGCGAGTCCGCCGCCCTCAGCGGACGGCCCCGGGCCGCCACCGTCACCGCGCTGGAACGGGTCGAGGCCGCCGTCGTCGACCGCGCCACCTTCACCGCCTACCTGCGGCGCACCCCCGCTGCCTCGATGCAACTGCTGGCGCTCTCCACCGACCGGCTGCGCGCGGCCGACCACCACCGGCTGAAGTTCGCCTCGCTCAGCGTCAGCGAACGGCTCGCCGACCTCCTGCTGGAGCTGGCCCGCACCCACGGACGCCGGACCGACGCGGGCATCGTCGTCTCCGTCCCGCTCAGCCAGCAGGAGCTGGCCGGCTCCGTCGGCGCCTCCCGGGAGGCCGTCGCCCGGCTGCTCAAGTCCCTGCGGGACCGCGGCATCGTCGCCACCAGCCGCCGCTCGTTGGTCATCGCGCGCCCCGACCTGCTCCGGAGGCCCGGTCAACTCCGCTGACCCGTACAGGCGTTCTGTGCACACCGTCACAGAACAAGTGCTTCACCCGCGCTCACGCCACCACGCCCGCGGCGGGCAGGCTGGGCCCCGACGACGAACCGAGAGGCGACCATGACCGAGCCGGTGAACCACACCATCCTGCTGCTGGACATCGAGCAGTTCGGCCGGCGGGACGACGTCGAGCAGGCCTTCATGCGCCGGATGCTCTACTCCGTCCTGCACGAGACGCTGCGCAGCGCCGGCGTCGAGGCCGCCGAACAACGGCTGGAGGACCGCGGCGACTCGGTGATGGCCCTGATCAACCCGACCGTCCCCAAATCGAAACTGCTGCACGCGCTGATCAACGAGACCCCCGCCCTACTGCACGCCAACAACCGCCTCGCCGCCGACAGCGCCCGGGTACGGCTGCGCATCGTGCTCGCCTCCGGCGAGGTCGCCGTGCAGGAGCTCGGCGGAGCACTCGGCGGCGCGGTCGGCTGGGACCTCAACCAGGCCTTCCGGCTGCTCGACTCGACGGCCCTGCGGGAGGCGTTGAAGCACCGGGACGGCCCGTGCGTGCTCAGCGTGTCCGACCCGGTCTACCAGGGCATCGTCCGGCACGGCCACGGCGGACTGCCGACCGGCGAGTTCCACCGGATCACCGTCCACGGCAAGGAGGGCGACTTCCCGGCCTGGCTCCACGGCGAACCCGCCCCGACCCCGGCCGCCACGCCGGACCAGCCCGCACCGGCCCCGGCCGCCGCCCCCGACCAGCCCGCACCCGCTGCGGCTGCCGCCCCCGCCGCCGCCCCGGCCGGGAGCCGGACCCCCGCCACCTTCCAGTTCCTCGGCGGCTCCCCGTCCTTCGGCGGCGACCTGATCGGCGGCGACCAGCACACCGTCTCCGGCGGCCGGGTCCACGGCGACGTCAACACCGGCAACACCTTCGGCGGTGACCGATGACCGCCACCGCCGAACCGGAGGCCGCCGCCCAGCCGGTCGACCCCGACCGCGAGGACGGCCTCCAGGAGGCTCCGCCCGAGGAGCCGCAGAACGCCTGGGAAGCCGCCCGGGAACTCCTGGAGCACGTGCCCGACGCCTTCGCCGACCGCGGCTTCCTCTTCGCCGGCGGCACCCCCCGCTTCGGCGGGAACCTCGTCGGCGGAGACGAACACGTGGTCTCCGGCGGCCGGGTCCACGGCGACGTCGTCACCGGCCACAAGACCACCGTCTACCAGCTCGGCTCCGCCTTCGGCGCGCCGCTGCACGCCTCGGGTGAGGTCGCGGCCGAGGAACTCGCCGCCCTGGCCGCGGTCTTCCAGCGCGGACCGGTCTTCGAACAGGCGCTCCGCCGGCTGCGCGAGCAGCGCGTTCTGGTCCTCACCGGCCGTGCCGACACGGGGCGACGCTCCGCCGGACTGATGTTGCTGAGCGCCCTGGGACGCAGCCGGATCCGCAACCTGGACCCCGACGTCTCCCCCGCCGCCCTGCTCAACGGGGCCGAAGAGGCCGAGGGCTACCTGCTCGCCGACTACACCACCTCCCGTACCCGCCCGCTGCGCCGCTCCGACCTCGACCGCCTCCGCGAGACCCTCGCCAAGCAGGACGGCTACCTGGTCATCACGACCGTGTGCTCCGGCTCGGTCCGGGAACTGCCCACGGTCGATTGGCGGCCGCCCGAACCCCGGGCCGTACTCGCCGCCCACCTGGACGCCCTGCTGCTGGACGGCGAGCCGGCCGAGCGCATCGAGGAGTTGCTCGCCCAGGAGCCCGTCCGCCAGTTCCTCGCCAAGCCCCGTCCGATCCGGGAGATCGCCGAGTTCGCCGACCCGCTGTCCGCCTACGTGCCCGGGACGGGCGGTTCGGCAGACCTCGTCGACTTCGGCCACGGCATCGTCCAGGAGCAGGTCGGCCGGTGGTTCGGCGATCCCGAACTCCACCTCCGGGAGAAGGCGTTCCTGATCTCCCTGGCCGTCTTCGACCACGCCCCGTACGCCCTCGCCGCCGAGTGCGCCGACCGCCTGTTCCGCCGTCTGGAGACCATCCGCACCGCCGGCGAGCCGGACGGCATCCCGCCCTTCGGCAGCTCGATCGAGGACCGGCTCGCCCTCGCCCGGGCCGAGCTCACCGAGGAGACCGAGCAGACCCCCTGGGGCCCGGTGCCGCAGCGGATGGCTTCCTTCCTCGACCCCCGCACCTCCCACACCCTGCTGCGCGAGGTCTGGGCGAGCCACCCCTCCGCCCGCCCCGCGATCACCGGCTGGCTGCACGCGCTGGCCACCGACGCCCGCGCCCTGGTCCGCACCCGGGTGGCCTCCGCCACCGCCCTGCTGGCCTCCGTCGACCTCTCCGCCACGATGAGCGGACTGCTCGGCCCGTGGTCCGGCGCCAAGGACTTCCGGCTCTGCGTCCAGGCCGCCAACAGCCTGGCCCTCGCCTACCACGCCGGCACCGCCGCCGTCCCGCGCATCCTGCGCAGCTGGGCCTCCGACGACAACGCCCACCGCCGGTGGACCGCGATCCGCTGCTACGCCCTGCTCGGCCCGCTCCTCCCGGCCCAGGCCCTGGAGGCCTTCGCGCTGGCCGCCGAACGGCTCAGCACCGCTGAACTCGACCAGCTCGCCGACCGGTTGCGGCTCGGCGACCAGGCGGCGACCGTCGGCCAGGCCGACCGCTACCAGGCGATCGGGCTGGTCGAGGCGGCCGAACTGCTGCTGCTCTCCCCCGAGGCCGAGCAGGCCCTGCGCACCCTGGTCCGCTGGCTGTCCGGCCCGCCCGCCCTGCGGCAGCTCGCCCTGGCCACCTTCCTCACCGCCGCGCAGCGCACCGAGGACACCGTCGTCGGCCGACCGCTGCTGCTCGACTGGTACGCCCGGAGCCCGCGCCCCGAGCCGGGCGCCGTGGTCAGCGTGACGGTGCTGTCGGCGCCCGAGGAGCCGCTGCCCGTCCGCGCGCTGCTGGCCGTCCTGTGGCGTACGGCGCTCACGGACCGCCGCTACGGCACCGTCGCCCTCGGGGTGCTGCGCGGCTGGCTGGTCGGCGCCGCCGACCAGCCCGAGACCAGCGCCCGCCTCACCGAGATGTTCGATGACCTGGCGGTCACCGAGCGCGACCGCCAGCGGCTCGACCACCTCGTCCGCACCGTCCGCGAGGGCGGTTCGACCACCCCGCCCGAACGAACCAACTGACCGGCCCGTCCCGATCCTGGAGCATCCGCGCATGTCGGCACGACACCTCCCCGCCGGGGACCTCACCGACCCGGTCCTGAAGGTCCACCCCCTGGGCCGCTCGCTCGGCCTGCCCAAACGGCCGGCCGCCCGGGCCGACTCCGCGCTGGTGCTGACCTCGCCCACCGGCGAGCACCAGGTCTTCCTGCCGCCGCACCGCCCGGGGTTCAGCGATCTGGTCGGCCGCGGCTACCAGGCCGCCTACGAGATCGACCTCGGCCTGCACCACCTCCGGATGGAGGAACGGCTGCCGGGCCGGGACGACGTCGGCGCCTTCGAGGCCGTGGTGGAGATCGACTGGCAGGTCTCGGCCCCCGAGCTGGTGGTGACCAGCCGGATCGGCGACGTCCCGGCCCTGCTCGTGCCCCGCATCCGGCAGCGGATGCGCGCCGTCGCCCGTACCCTCTCCACCGACCAGAGCGGCGAGGCCGAACTCGCCGTCCAGCAGGCGCTGGACGAACACCCCCTCGCCGGGGCCGAGGGCCTGCGGGTGGGCTGCGCCGTCCAGCTGGACATCGACCAGGCCGCCCGCGACCAGAAGGAGCGGCTGCGCGGCTACCACTTCGACACCCAGGCCCATCCGCACGCCCTCCGGCAGGTCCAGGAGGCGAACGAGGTCCTCGCCGCGAAGGCGAAGTTCTACCAGTACCACCTGGAGCAGGGCGGGGTCACCGCCTGGGCACTCCAACTGGCCGCACACCCCGAGGACCTGCCGCGGGCGCTCGGCTACCTGAAGGACGAGCAGCAGGAACTGGTCCAGGGCCAGCTCACCGTGATCCAACGGCTGCTCGACCAGGACGCCCTGGAGGACTTCGAGCTGGAGGGCCCGCGCCGGGACGCCAAGGCCGCGTTCGAGGCCATCCTGCGTCACCGGCCCGGTGCCCCGGGAACGCCCCGGCTCGACAAGGGCCCGAACCCGCCCCTCACCCAGTGACCCCGAGGAGCCCCACCGTGTCCGACCCTCCCGCCCCGCCTGCTCCGGCCCCGCCTGCTCCCGCCCCACCTGCTCCGAACCCGCCTGCTCCGAACCCATCCGCCCCGACCCCACCGCCCGGTACGGCCCTGCTCGCCGAGCTCCGTGCCGAGATCGCCCGTGCGGACAGCAAGGCCGCCGTGCTGGTCGCCGCGCTCGGCGTCATCGTCGGAGTGCTCGGCGGCCTGCTCACGAGCAACGGCTGGGCGCCGCAGCAACTCTCCGCCCCCGCCAAGGTCCTGCTCGCCGTCGGCGGCCTCGGCATCGCCGTGTCCCTGGTCTCGCTGCTGCTCGCGGTGCTGCCCCGCTACCGCCGCAGCACCTGGCGTCCCGGGCGCCCGCTCGGGTACTTCGGGGACATCCGCCGGGCCGCCGAGCAGGGCCTGCTCGCCGATGCCCTGGCCGAGAGCGAGCAGCTCGCCGCCGAGGCCGTCCGCACCGCGCTCGCCGAGAACAGCCTGATCGTCTCGCGCAAGCACTCCTGGGTCAGGACCGGCATCCTCGCCTTCGGCCTCGGCCTGTTCCCGCTGGTCATCGCCCTGCTCCTGGGCTGACCCGGGCCGCGCACCAGTCCACGACCACCCCCGTACGGACGCCGCTGCCGCGCGCGTCCCGCCCAACCGTCCGTGCCGCCCAACCGTCCGTCCCGTCCCCGAAGGAATCCGTCATGACCGAACCGACCTATCCGGACGCGCCGCCCCCTCAGTACCCCGCCGCCGCACCGCCACCCCAGTACCCCACCGCGGCCCCGCCGCAGTATCCGACCGTCCCGCCGCAGCGCCCGCAGGGCGCCCCCCGGTACCCGGCCGCACCCCCGCCACCCCAGTACCCGGCCGCCGCACCGCAGCACCCGGCCCCGCAGTACCCCGCCGCCGTCCCGCCGCAGTACGCGCCGCCCCCGCCCCGGCACCAGCAGCCCCCGCAGCAGCCGCCCCGCGTCCCCGCCCAGGGCTTCGCCCCGCCGCCCGCACCGGTGCAGCCGCCCGCACTGGACCCGACCGTCGACATCGACCCCCACACCGGCCGGATCCACCTGGCCGCCCGCCAGCGCGGCGCCGACGCCACCACGATCGGCCAACTGCTGTTCCAGCTCCCGCACTTCCTCTGCAGCCTGGGGGTGGTCGCGATGGTCTCGCTGTTCCTGCCCTCGCCCGCGAACCTGCTGCTGATCGGCCTCTGGATCGCCTCCGGCGCACTGGTCTTCCACCGCCCCACCGAGAAGGTCCTCGCCCGCTACCTGTTCCGGATGCGCCCGGCGCTGCACTCCGAGCTGGTCCGCCTGGAGCCGGTCTGGCACCAGGTGACCGCGAAGGCCGGGGTGGACCCGTCGTCGTACGACCTGTGGATCGAGGACCACAAGAGCATCAACGCCACCGCGGCCGCCGGGCACATCGTCGGCGTGACCCGGTACGCGCTGGAGACCCTGCCCGACGCGCAGCTGGCCGCCGTACTCGCCCACGAGCTCGGCCACCACCGCGGCGGCCACGCCTGGGCGACCCTGCTGGGCTACTGGTACTCGCTGCCGGCCCGGATCAGCTGGGCCGTCTTCCGGTTCGTCGCGGTCATCGCGGTCCAGATCGCCTCGGTGTTCTCGGTGCTCGGCGCGCTCGCGGTCGGGCTGGCCGCGGTGGTGCTGGCGGTGGCCGTGGCCTTCGCCTTCCCCCCGCTCCTCCTGGTCCTCGTCACGCCGTACCTGCTCGCCGCGGTCGGCCGCCGGTCCGAGTTGCGGGCGGACATCCAGGCGGCGGAACTCGGCTTCGCGGACGCGATGATCGAGGTGTTCCACGGTTTCCTGAGGGACGAGGCGCAGGCCCTGGAGCTCGCCGAGCGGGAGAACGGCGGCCGGGCCGTCCGGCCGGGCCTCGGTCAGCGGCTGCTCTCCAGCCACCCCGACACCCACACCCGGATCCGCCGCCTGGAGGACTGGCGCGCGGCCGCGGCCGCCACGGCGCGCTGAGCGCGCCCGTCGGCCGGGAACGCCGCAGGGCGGCCACCCCGTGAGGGGTGACCGCCCTGCGATCAGTGGTGGGACCCACCGCTTCCGCCCGGTGCCGGGCGGGAGGGAGCGACTCAGCCGGTGTACGGGCCGTAGTCGTAGTCGTCCAGCGGGACCGCCTGGCCGGAGCCGGCGCCGAAGGGCGACAGGTCGTAGTCGTCGTAGCCGACGGCCGAGTACATCGCGGCCTTGGCCTCCTCGGTCGGCTCGACCCGGATGTTGCGGTAGCGGGGCAGACCCGTACCGGCCGGGATGAGCTTACCGAGGATGACGTTCTCCTTGAGACCCAGCAGCGGGTCCGACTTGGCGTGGATCGCCGCGTCGGTGAGGACCCGGGTCGTCTCCTGGAAGGAGGCGGCCGACAGCCAGGACTCGGTGGCCAGCGAGGCCTTGGTGATACCCATCAGCTGCGGACGGCCGGAGGCGGGGTGACCGCCCTCGGCGACCACACGACGGTTCTCCTGCTCGAAGCGGCCGCGCTCGACCAGCTCGCCCGGCAGCAGCTCGGCGTCGCCCGACTCGATGATCGTCACGCGGCGGAGCATCTGCCGGATGATGATCTCGATGTGCTTGTCGTGGATCGACACGCCCTGCGAGTTGTAGACCTTCTGGACCTCGGCGACCAGGTGGATCTGAACGGCACGCTGGCCCATGATGCGCAGGACGTCGTGCGGGTTGGTGGCACCCATGGTCAGCTTCTGGCCGACCTCGACCGCCTCGCCCTCGCTGACGAGCAGCTTCACGCGCTTCGAGACCGGGTAGGCGATCTCGTCGCTGCCGTCGTCCGGCGTGACGACCAGCTTGCGGGTCTTCTCGGTGTCCTCGATGCGGACCCGGCCGGAGGCCTCCGAGATCGGGGCCACACCCTTGGGGGTACGGGCCTCGAAGAGCTCGACGACACGCGGCAGACCCTGGGTGATGTCGTCACCCGCCACACCACCGGTGTGGAAGGTACGCATGGTCAGCTGGGTACCGGGCTCACCGATGGACTGGGCGGCGATGATGCCGACCGCCTCACCGATGTCGACCAGCTTGCCGGTGGCCAGCGAGCGCCCGTAGCACATGGCGCAGGTGCCGACGGCCGACTCGCAGGTCAGGATCGAGCGGACCTTGACCTCGCCCACACCGTGGCGGATCAGCTCGTCGATCAGGACGTCACCGAGGTCGGTGTTGGCGGTGGCCAGCAGCTTGCCGTCGACGGTGATGTCCTCGGCGAGCATGCGGGCGTACACGCTGGTCTCGACGTCGTCGGCCTTGCGCAGCACGCCGTCGGCGCCCACGTGGCCGATCGCGAGCTTCAGGCCGCGCTCGGTGCCGCAGTCCTCCTCGCGGATGATGACGTCCTGGGAGACGTCGACCAGACGACGGGTGAGGTAACCGGAGTCGGCGGTACGGAGGGCGGTGTCGGCCAGACCCTTACGGGCACCGTGGGTGGAGATGAAGTACTCCAGCACGGACAGACCCTCACGGAACGACGCCTTGATGGGTCGCGGGATGGTCTCGTTCTTGGCGTTCGACACCAGACCACGCATACCGGCGATCTGGCGCATCTGCATCATGTTTCCACGGGCACCCGAGTCGACCATCATGAAGATGGGGTTCGTCTTCGGGAAGTTCGCGGACATGGCGTCCGCGACCTCGTTGGTCGCCTGGGTCCAGATGCCGACGAGCTCCTGCTTGCGCTCGTCGTTGGTGATCAGACCGCGCTCGTACTGCTTCTGGACCTTCTCCGCCTTCGCCTCGAAGCCCTCGAGGATCTGGGGCTTGCTCGGCGGGACGATGACGTCCGAGATCGAGACGGTGACACCCGAGCGGGTCGACCAGTGGAAGCCGGCCGCCTTCAGGTTGTCCAGGGTCGCCGCGACGACGACCTTCGGGTAGCGCTCCGCCAGGTCGTTGACGATCGCGGAGAGCTGCTTCTTGCCCACCTCGTAGTCGACGAACGGGTAGTCCTCGGGCAGCAGCTCGTTGAAGAGCGCGCGGCCCAGGGTGGTGTTCAGGCGGAAGGGCTCGCCCTCGAACCAGGTCGGCTGGCCGTCCTCGTCCACCGGAGCGGTCCAGCCGCGCGGCGGGACGGTGCCGGCGCCGAGGCGCAGCTCGATCGGGGCCTGGACGTCCAGCTCGCGGGCGTCGAAGGCCATGATCGCCTCGGCGGTCGACGAGAAGGTGCGGCCGGCGCCCTTCACCTCGTCGCGGTCCGAGGTGAGGAAGAACAGACCGAGCACCATGTCCTGGGTCGGCATGGTGACGGGGCGACCGTCGGCCGGCTTCAGGATGTTGTTCGAGGACAGCATCAGGATGCGGGCCTCGGCCTGCGCCTCCGCGGAGAGCGGCAGGTGGACGGCCATCTGGTCACCGTCGAAGTCCGCGTTGAACGCGGTGCAGACGAGCGGGTGGATCTGGATGGCCTTGCCCTCGACCAGCTGCGGCTCGAAGGCCTGGATGCCGAGGCGGTGCAGGGTGGGTGCACGGTTCAGCAGGACGGGGTGCTCGGCGATGACCTCTTCGAGCACGTCCCACACGACCGGGCGGGCACGCTCGACCATGCGCTTGGCCGACTTGATGTTCTGCGCGTGGTTCAGGTCGACCAGGCGCTTCATCACGAACGGCTTGAAGAGCTCCAGCGCCATGGCCTTCGGCAGACCGCACTGGTGCAGCTTGAGCTGCGGGCCGACGACGATGACCGAACGGGCCGAGTAGTCGACTCGCTTGCCGAGCAGGTTCTGACGGAAACGACCCTGCTTGCCCTTCAGCATGTCGCTGAGGGACTTCAGCGGGCGGTTGCCCGGACCGGTGACCGGACGGCCGCGGCGGCCGTTGTCGAACAGCGCGTCGACGGCCTCCTGGAGCATGCGCTTCTCGTTGTTCACGATGATCTCGGGGGCACCGAGGTCGAGCAGGCGCTTCAGGCGGTTGTTGCGGTTGATGACGCGGCGGTACAGGTCGTTCAGGTCGGAGGTCGCGAAGCGGCCGCCGTCCAGCTGCACCATCGGACGCAGGTCCGGCGGGATGACCGGGACGCAGTCCAGCACCATGCCGTTGGGCTTGTTGCTGGTCTGCAGGAAGGCGGAGACGACCTTGAGGCGCTTCAGCGCACGGGTCTTCTTCTGCCCCTTGCCGGTGCGGATGATCTCGCGCAGGCGCTCGGCCTCTTCGGCCAGGTCGAAGGTCTCCAGGCGGTCCTTGAGGGCCGCGGCGCCCATCGAGCCGGAGAAGTAGGTGCCGAAGCGGTCGCGCAGCTCGCGGTAGAGCAGCTCGTCGCCCTCGAGGTCCTGGACCTTGAGGTTCTTGAAGCGGGCCCACACCTCGTCGAGGCGGTCGAGCTCGCGCTGCGCGCGGTCGCGCAGCTGCTTCATCTCGCGCTCGGCGCTCTCGCGCACCTTGCGGCGCACGTCGGCCTTGGCGCCCTCGGCCTCCAGCTCGGCCAGGTCGGTCTCGGCCTTCTTGGCGCGGGCCTCGAGGTCGGCGTCGCGGCGGTTCTCGATCTGCTGGCGCTCGACCGAGACGTGCGCCTCCAGGGACGGCAGGTCGCGCTGGCGGCGCTCGTCGTCGACCCAGGTGATCATGTAGGCGGCGAAGTAGATGACCTTCTCGAGGTCCTTCGGCGCCAGGTCGAGCAGGTAGCCGAGGCGGGACGGCACACCCTTGAAGTACCAGATGTGGGTCACCGGGGCGGCGAGCTCGATGTGGCCCATCCGCTCGCGGCGCACCTTGGCGCGGGTCACCTCGACGCCGCAGCGCTCGCAGATGATGCCCTTGAAGCGGACGCGCTTGTACTTACCGCAGTAGCACTCCCAGTCCCGGGTGGGGCCGAAGATCTTCTCGCAGAAGAGTCCGTCCTTTTCGGGCTTCAGGGTGCGGTAGTTGATGGTCTCCGGCTTCTTGACCTCGCCGTGCGACCACTGGCGGATGTCGTCGGCGGTGGCCAGGCCGATGCGGAGCTCGTCGAAGAAGTTGACGTCAAGCACTGGTCGTCAAGCCCTCTTTCGTAATTCGAGAGTCTTATCTGTGGTCTGAGGGGGGCCTGGGGGCGGGCCGACTGCTCGGGGCAGCCGGCCCGACCTCCGTCAGACCTCTTCGACGCTGCTCGGCTCGCGCCGGGACAGGTCGATGCCGAGCTCCTCGGCGGCGCGGAACACGTCCTCGTCGGAGTCCCGCATCTCGATGGACTGGCCGTCCGAGGACAGCACCTCCACGTTGAGGCAGAGCGACTGCATTTCCTTGATGAGAACCTTGAAGGACTCGGGAATGCCGGGCTCGGGGATGTTCTCGCCCTTGACGATGGCCTCGTAGACCTTGACTCGGCCGAGGACGTCGTCGGACTTGATGGTGAGCAGCTCCTGCAGCGCGTACGCAGCGCCGTACGCCTCCAGGGCCCACACCTCCATCTCACCGAAGCGCTGACCACCGAACTGCGCCTTACCACCGAGCGGCTGCTGGGTGATCATCGAGTACGGACCGGTCGAACGGGCGTGCAGCTTGTCGTCGACCAGGTGGTGCAGCTTGAGGATGTACATGTAGCCGACCGAGATCGGCATCGGGAACGGCTCGCCGGAGCGGCCGTCGAACAGCCGGGCCTTGCCGGTGGAGTTCACCAGGCGCTCACCGTCACGGGTGAGGGTGGTGTTGTCCAGCAGGCCGGTGATCTCGTCCTCGCGGGCGCCGTCGAAGACCGGGGTGGCGAGGTTGGTGCCACCCGTGACCTGGTCGGCGCCGATCGCCTGCAGGCGCTGGGCCCACTCGTCGGCGAGGCCGGAGACGTCCCAGCCCTGCTTGGCGAGCCACCCGAGGTGGATCTCCAGGACCTGTCCCGGGTTCATTCGGGACGGGACACCCAGCGGGTTGAGGATGATGTCGACCGGGGTGCCGTCCTCAAGGAAGGGCATGTCCTCGACCGGGAGGATCTTGGAGATGACACCCTTGTTGCCGTGGCGGCCGGCGAGCTTGTCACCGTTGGTGATCTTTCGCTTCTGGGCCACGTAGACGCGGACCAGCTGGTTCACGCCCGGGGGAAGCTCGTCCCCCTCCTCGCGGTCGAAGACGCGCACGCCGATGACCTTGCCGGACTCACCGTGCGGGACCTTCAGCGAGGTGTCGCGGACCTCACGGGCCTTCTCGCCGAAGATCGCGCGGAGCAGGCGCTCCTCGGGGGTCAGCTCGGTCTCACCCTTCGGGGTGACCTTGCCGACGAGGATGTCACCGGTGACGACGTCGGCGCCGATCCGGATGATGCCGCGCTCGTCGAGGTCCGCGAGGACCTCCTCGGAGACGTTCGGGATGTCCCGGGTGATCTCCTCGGGGCCGAGCTTGGTGTCACGGGCGTCGACCTCGTGCTCCTCGATGTGGATCGAGGAGAGGACGTCGTCCTGCACGAGGCGCTGCGACAGGATGATCGCGTCCTCGTAGTTGTGACCCTCCCACGACATGAACGCCACGAGCAGGTTCTTGCCGAGGGCCATCTCGCCCGCGTCGGTGCAGGGGCCGTCGGCCAGGACCTGGCCGGCCTCGACCCGGGCACCCTCGTCCACGAGCACCTTCTGGTTGAAGGAGGTGCCCTGGTTGGAGCGGGTGAACTTGGCGGCGCGGTACGTGGTGTACGTGCCGTCGTCGTTGGCCACGGTGACGTAGTCGGCCGAGACCTCCTGGACCACACCGGGCTTCTCGGCGGTGATCACGTCGGCGGCGTCGACGGCGCAGCGGTACTCCATGCCGGTACCGACCAGCGGGGCCTCGCTCTTCAGCAGCGGCACCGCCTGGCGCATCATGTTCGAGCCCATGAGCGCGCGGTTGGCGTCGTCGTGCTCGAGGAAGGGGATCATGGCGGTCGCGACCGACACCATCTGGCGCGGCGAGACGTCCATGTAGTCGACCTCGGAGCCCGGCACGTAGTCGATCTCGCCGCCACGGCGGCGGACCAGGACACGCGGCTCGGCGAAGTGGTTGTCCGCGGTCAGCGGAGCGTTCGCCTGGGCGATGACGAAGCGGTCCTCCTCATCGGCGGTCAGGTAGTCCACCTGGTCCGTCACGAGGCCGGTCTCGTCGACCTTGCGGTACGGGGTCTCGATGAAGCCGAAGGCGTTGACCCGGCCGTACGAGGCCAGCGACCCGATCAGACCGATGTTCGGGCCTTCAGGGGTCTCGATCGGACACATGCGCCCGTAGTGCGAGGGGTGCACGTCACGGACCTCGAAGCCGGCGCGCTCACGGGAGAGACCGCCGGGGCCGAGGGCGGACAGACGACGCTTGTGGGTCAGGCCCGACAGCGGGTTCGTCTGGTCCATGAACTGCGACAGCTGGCTGGTGCCGAAGAACTCCTTGATGGAGGCGACGACCGGCCGGATGTTGATCAGGGTCTGCGGCGTGATCGCCTCGACGTCCTGGGTCGTCATGCGCTCGCGCACGACGCGCTCCATGCGGGCCAGACCCGTACGGACCTGGTTCTGGATGAGCTCGCCGACGTTGCGCAGGCGGCGGTTGCCGAAGTGGTCGATGTCGTCGACCTCGACCACGATGTCGCGGCCGGTCTCGTCGCGCCACTCGGTCTCACCGGCGTGCAGCTTCACCAGGTACTTGATCGCACCGATGATGTCGGGCTCGGTGAGCACGCCGGAGTCCAGCGACTCGGCGTTGCCCAGCTTGCGGTTGAGCTTGTACCGGCCGACCTTAGCCAGGTCGTAGCGCTTCGGGTTGAAGTACAGGTTCTCCAGAAGCGTCTGCGCGGCCTCGCGCGTCGGCGGCTCGCCCGGGCGCAGCTTGCGGTAGATGTCCAGCAGCGCGTCGTCCTGGCCCTGGGTGTGGTCCTTCTCCAGGGTGTTGCGCATCGACTCGTACTCGCCGAACTCCTCGAGAATCATCTCGTTGGTCCAGCCGAGCGCCTTGAGCAGCACAGTGACGGACTGCTTGCGCTTGCGGTCGATGCGGACGCCGACCATGTCGCGCTTGTCGATCTCCATCTCCAGCCAGGCACCACGCGAGGGGATGACCTTGCAGGAGTAGATGTCCTTGTCGGACACCTTGTCCAGGGTGGAGTCGAAGTACACACCCGGGGAGCGGACGAGCTGCGACACGACGACACGCTCGGTGCCGTTGATCACGAACGTGCCCTTGTGGGTCATGAGCGGGAAGTCGCCCATGAAGACCGTCTGAGACTTGATCTCACCGGTCTCGTTGTTGGTGAACTCGGCCGTGACGAAGAGCGGAGCCGCGTACGTGAAGTCGCGGTCCTTGCACTCGTCAATGGAGTTCTTCGGCGGCTCGAAACGGTGGTCGCGGAAGGTCAGGGACATCGACCCGCTGAAGTCCTCGATCGGCGAGATCTCCTCGAAGATCTCCTCCAGACCGGACTTGGTGGGGACGTCCTGACCAGACTCCAGCGCCTCCTCGACCCGGGACTTCCAGGCCGCGTTGCCGAGCAGCCAGTCAAAGCTCTCGGTCTGCAGGGCCAGGAGGTTCGGGACCTCGAGGGGCTCCTTGATCTTCGCGAAGGAGACGCGAAGCGGGGCGGTGGATGCGGCGGAATTGTTCGAGGCGTTGCGCGGCGCGGCCAAGAGGGGGGTCCTTCCGAGGGCTCGGAGCTCACTACGCGCGTACCAGCCGGGCCTGCTTGAGCCGTGGTCCCGCCTCCATCGCCACCGGCCTCTGCCGGGGTCGAAACCCCAGGTCAGAGCCGCTTTGCGGAGGCGGTGCCAGACCCCTTCAGGGCAACGCAAACTCCGGGCGACGAGTCACGGAGCAGCTAACAGGCAGCGCAAAGGGACAGTGTAGCCAAAGGCCACACTGCTGTCCAGCTCTGATTCGGAGACCGAATCGGAGACTCCTCCCGGTAGCCGGCGGACGCGGGGCGCCCACCGGGTACTGCTCTAACTCACGTGGAGTCATTTCCCGCCCGAGCCGCTGGTTATGCATCCAGCAGCAAACCAACCGGGCGGACTCGCGCCTTGAGAATCGCGCGCCTCGCCGGGTTCGTCAAGGGCCCGCCGGCGGTGCGGACCTCGACCCGTCTATCGGCCGGAACCCCTCGGGCGTTACAGAAGCCGTGGTGGGGGCCACCGTCGACGACGGTGATCACCATACTCCTCACCGCCGACGCTGCCGAGTGCGCGATCGGCCACACCGGTGGTTCCGGCCGGCCCCGGAACGCCAAAAGGCCGGGCCGACCACCCGCAAGGGTGATCGGCCCGGCCCTGAGCCCCCTCAGCGGGGGCGCGGGATCACTTGACGGTGACCTTGGCGCCGGCGCCCTCGAGGGCAGCCTTGGCCTTCTCGGCAACGTCCTTGGCGACCTTCTCGAGAACCTTGGCACCAGCGGTGTCAACGAGGTCCTTGGCCTCCTTCAGGCCGAGGGAGGTCAGGGTGCGCACCTCCTTGATGACCTGGATCTTCTTGTCGCCAGCACCCTCGAGGATGACGTCGAACTCGTCCTGCTCGGCCTCGGCCTCGGCGGCCGGGCCGGCAACGCCGGCGGCGGCCACGGCGACCGGGGCGGCGGCGGTGACGTCGAACTTCTCCTCGAAGGCCTTCACGAAGGCAGCGAGCTCGATGAGGGTGAGCTCCTCGAACTGCGCGAGCAGCTCGTCCTGGGACAGCTTCGCCATGATTGGCGTCCTTCCACTAAATCGGCAGGTGGTGCCGGATGTACGGGTTGGCGGGCGTACGGGCCCGCAGCGAGGCGTGAGCCTGCCGAACTACTCGGCGGCCGCGTCCTCGGCGGCGGGAGCCGGCGTACCGGCACCGCCCTGCTCGACCTTGTCGCGCAGCGCGTCCACGGTGCGGACGAGCTTCGACGGGAGGGCCTGGAAGAGCGCGGCAGCCTGGGACTGCTTGGCCTTCAGGGCACCCGCCAGCTTGGCGAGCAGCACCTCGCGGGACTCGAGGTCCGCGAGCTTCTTGATCTCATCGGCGGACAGCGCCTTGCCGTCAAGGACACCGCCCTTGATGATGAGAGCGGGGTTCTCCTTGGCGAAGTCACGCAGAGCCTTCGCCGACTCCACCGGGTCACCGGTGACGAAGGCGACAGCCGTCGGACCGTTGAACAGGTCGTCGAGCTCGGAGATCCCGGCCTCATTGGCCGCGATCTTGGTCAGCGTGTTCTTCACCACGGCGTACTCGGCGTTGTCGCCGAGCGAGCGACGCAGGGTCTTGACCTGCTTCACCGAGAGACCGCGGTACTCGGTCAGCAGCGCCGCGGCGGAGCCACGGAACTTGTCCGTGATCTCGGCGACGGCGGCAGCCTTGTCGGGCCTGGCCATAGGCTTACGCCTCCTTCCGTGATGTCGAAGTCCGGCCGACCGCGAAAGTCGACCATTCACGCCTCGAACCGGCCGGGACGGAAGGAAAGCTCCTGCGAAATGCAACGAGCCCCGGTGCGCAGGGGCGCACGGGGCTCTTCACGACCTCGACGGGCGACCACGCGAACGCGGGACCCGGAAGTCCAAGCTCCAAACACACCTGCGCGGGCTGCCTGCGCTAAGCACAGATCCTTCGGCCACCGGCTCCCTGACGGGCGCACGGTGACAACCAGCGGTCTTTGGCTTCCGCCACAGTAGCCGGACTCGCTCGTACGGCGCAAATCGCCCTCGGACGGGTGAACACCGGGCGGGCCGGCGGGCCGGTCAGCGGGCCAGCGGGGAGACCGTCCGGACCCCGGTGTCCACGGTGTCGGTCTCGGCCGGGGCCTGGGCCGAGAGCAGCGGCCCGGCGAGGTCCGTGTAGAGCACCGAGTCGTCGGCCCGGCCGCTGTCCCCGGTGCCGGTGCGCTGGAGCCGGACCAGCTGGTCCTTGTCGTTCAGCCAGAGGTCCACGGTGAGCGAGAGCGAGCCGCCCGGCGCGAGGGCGGCCCGCAGGCCGTCCCGGCGGGCCTGGCTCAGCTGGGTCTGGGCGGCCGCGTACCTCTCGGCGGTGGTGGTCACCCGGTAGTGCTCGACGGTCGAGTCCTCGTACTTCTCCTCGCCGACGAAGGTCGGGTCCACGCCGTCGGCGGTGGCCGCCGCCAGTGCCTCGACCGGGTTCAACAGGTCGATCAGCCCCGCGTACGGGACCTCCTTGTGGCCGTCCGGTCCGGGCGGGACGGAGAAGCGCTCCCAGTGCCGGCCGCCGTTGCGGGCAGCGGTCGCGGCGTCGCCGCCCTGGTAGGCGGTGGTGTCCACGACGATCAGCTGCTCGGCGTCGGCCGGGGTGGAGCGCTTGATCTGCAGCGCCGTCTTGGGCGCCCAGAACAGCGGGCCGGAGCCGGCGCCCGCGCCCAGCCGGTAGGTGACCTTGGCCCGGCGGGCGGTCTGCATGGTCAGCTCGGCGGAGAGCAGCACCCCGTGCGGCGACCGGTCGGTCGGTTTGGCCGGGCCGCTCGGGGTCGTACCGGTCGACGGGGCGTCGGCGGAGGTCGGGCTGCCGGAGGGCGTCCCGGCGGCGCCGCCGCCCCCGCCGCACCCGGCCAGCCCGGCCGCGAGCACGGCGACGGCGGCCAGCGCCGCCAGCCGCTGCCGTCCCGCCATCGTCCGTTCCTCTCTCACCCGGCCACCTTGCCATCCGGACCGGGACCAGGGGGTGGTGGCCCCCTGGGGAAACCTCAGCGATTCGACCGCGTCCGGAACGCCGTACGTCCGGCCGTGGTCAGCTCGCGCCGCCCGCGAGCTTCTGCAGGTCGGACGCCTCCACGGTGTCGGACGGGTCCGGCACGGTGGTGTCGACCGCCAGGCCGTAGTCCGAGTAGAGGACGGAGGCCTTGAACGCGCCGGCCTTGGTGTCGCCCGTCTCGGTGCGCTGGACGACCAGCTGGTCGGCGTCGACCCAGACGTCGATCGTCTCCTTGCTGATGCCGGCGGTCGTCAGCTTGTCCTTGAGCTGGTCGAGCTGCTGCTGGGTCATGCCCTTGCCGGCCGCCGCGGTGATGTCGTTGAGGTCGAGCACACCGGAGTAGTGGGTGGTGGCCTTGCCGGCCACGGTCTCCTGGCCGACCTCCGTCACCTTGCCGGTGGCGATCAGTGCCCGCACGCCCTCGACCGGGTCCGCGTCCTTGAGCTGTTGGGAGCCGCCGCCGGTGGCCTTGGCCTGGTCGGCCTGGCTGTAGTGCATCCAGTGGCGGCCGCCCAGCGCGTCCACCGCCTCGCCGCCGAGGCGCAGGTACATGCCGTCCTTGGCGAAGCGGTACGGCGCGGACTCGCTACCGGTGATCTTCGCGATGGCCTGGCCCATGGCGGAGCCGGACATGTCCATCGTGAGCTCGCCCTGGAGGCCGTCGGCCCAGGAGATCGCGCCGGCGCCCTTCATGGCGATCGGGCCGATCGTGATCGCCTCGGTGACCTTGGCCGACTTGGCGGCGCTGGTCTTCTGGGTGACCTGTTCCAGGTAGGCCGCCGGGCTCACCTTGGCCGGGGCGGCGGAGGTCGGCGCGGCGGACGGGGTGTTCGCGGCGGAGGCCGCGCTCGGCGCGGCCGGGGCCGCCGGGGCGGCGGTCTTGCTGTCGTCGTTGTTGCAGGCTGTCGCGGTCAGCGCCAGTGCGGCGAGCACGACGGCTACGGCGGTCTTGCGGGTTCCAGCCATGGGTTCCCCCCTCGAGAACCCCCGGGCGCGTGGTGCGCCCGGGGCGTCAGCCGGTTGTCGGTGCGGGCGGGCCGGTGGCCCTGCGTCAGCCGAGCAGCTTGAGCAGGTCCGCCTCGGAGCCCAGGTCGCCGGCGGCGGGCGCCTCGATCTTCGCGCCCTTGCCGAGGTCCGAGTAGGCGACGGTGACGGCCTTCGACTCGCCGTTGGTGTCGCCGAACTCCTGGTACTTCACGAGCTCCTGCTTGCCGTTCAGCCAGAAGTCGATGGTGAGGGTCTTGCCGTCCTCCTCCAGCGACTTCTGGACGGACTGGCGCTGCTCGGCCGAGAGCGAGGTCATCCCGGCCACCAGGACCGAGGTGTCCTCGACCGCCCGCAGGTGGGTGGTCTGGACGCCGTCCACGGTCTCCTGGCCGACCTTGCTCAGCTTGCCGCTCTGGCCGGCGACGGTGAGCTGGGCGACGGGGTTCATCATCTGGCCCACCACCAGGAAGGTGCCGCCCATCTCCTCGGAGGAGGGCACCTTGACCCAGTGCTTGCCGCCGAGGGCCGGGGCGGCGGTGTCGTCGCCGCCGAGGTAGGCGTCGGTCCCGATCACCCGGATCTTGAGCTTCTTGCCCTCCATGTCGCTGGACAGGTCCACGGACACCTTGCCCGGGTCCTTCCAGTCGGCGGTGCCGGCACCGCTGGGGTTGGAGCTGTCCGGCGAGGTCATGGTGACCTTGCCGTTGCCGGCCTTCTGCATCACCAGGGCGGCGGCGGCCAGCGCGGCCTTCGGGTCGCCGGTCAGCGCGGCCGCCAGCGAGCCCGGGTCCTTGGCCTCGGCGCTCTTGGTGTCGGCGCTCTTGGCGCCGTTGCCCTTGCTGCCGCCGCAGGCGGTGAGGGCGGCCAGCAGGACCGCGGCGGTGGCGACGGTCGAGGCGAGGCGCGCAGCGCGCATGGAAGGTACCCCCCGTTGAGATCTGTTCTTCGGAAGAGCCGATCCTCAGCTTCTTCTCACGCGGACTCTAACGGATGCCCGGGTCCGCTCCGCACCGGATATCCCGCTCCCGTCACCCGGCCGCGGCGGTGGTCGCGCCCCCTGCACCGGAGGCTGAGACATCGGTCGTGGTCACCGTGGTTCCGGCACTGCCGCGGACCGTCTCACGCAGCCTCAGCAACCGCTGGCCGGGCCCGATCCAGAGGTCGTAGTCGATCTCCGCCACCCCGCGCTGCCGGTACCAGTCGACCGTCGCGGCGAGCCGCTGCGGGCTCAGCTCCCGTTCGGCGTCGAAGAGTTCGGCCACCGGCGCGGAGCCCCGGTAGTGGGCGACGGTCACCCCGTCCAGCTGCTCGCCGCCGAGCGAGCCGAGCCGGCCGGTCTGGGCGATCGCGTACGCCCGGCTGCCCGGGTCGGTGATCAGCGCGGTGGTCCAGCCGCCGGCGTAGCCGTCCGGGTCGCCGCCGGCCGCCGGGTCGAGCGACTCGGCGGTGGCGCGGTCCGCGTGCTTGTCCGCGCCGCCCTGGTAGGAGAGGTCGATCGCGCCGTCCCGGAGGGTCAGCCGTCCGGCGCCCAGCTCGTCGGTGACGGTCAGCTCGGCCTCGTCCCGGTCGCCCCAGGCCAGGGTGCCGCCGGCGGTGCGCTTGCCGTCCGGCCCCTCCCGCACCACGTCGATCCGGGCGCCGCCGGCGTCGTCCAGCGCCTGGGCGGCCGTGAGCACCACCTGCTTGGGCGGCACCGGCGCCGGCTCACCGGGGACGGCGGTGCCGGGGACGGCCAGGACGCTGCAGCCGGTGACGGTGCCGAGCAGCAGCAGGGCCGCCGCGAGCGCGGCGGGGCGAAGGGCGGACGGCACGGCACACTCCTGCGGTCACAGGTTCCCCACATGATCTGACCGGCAGAGCGTACGACGGCTCGGGCAAACGTTCCCATTCGTCCGTGTCCCGATCCGGCAACCGTTTCGGCGGCCCCACAACGACGGCGGGCCCGCACCCCCGGTGAAGGGGGTACGGGCCCGCCGTGCGGACTGCTTCAGAGCGCTGGCGCTCAGACCGCGGCCGGGTCCTCCTCGACGAGGAGGTTGCGGGTGCGGTTCGGGTCCACCAGGACACCGGGGCCCATGGTGGTCGAGAACGCGGTCTTCTTGATGTAGCGGCCCTTGGCGGCGGACGGCTTGGCGCGGAGCACCTCGTCCAGCGCGGCGGCGTAGTTCTCGACCAGCTGCTCGTCGGTGAAGGAGACCTTACCGATGATGAAGTGCAGGTTCGAGTGCTTGTCGACGCGGAACTCGATCTTGCCGCCCTTGATGTCGTTGACAGCCTTGGCGACGTCCGGGGTCACGGTGCCGGTCTTCGGGTTCGGCATCAGACCACGGGGACCGAGCACGCGGCCGAGGCGGCCGACCTTGCCCATGAGGTCCGGGGTGGCGACGACGGCGTCGAAGTCCAGCTTGCCCTTCGCGACCTCGTCGATCAGCTCGTCGGCACCGACGATGTCGGCACCCGCAGCACGCGCGGCCTCGGCACGCTCGCCGGTCGCGAAGACCAGGACCCGAGCGGTCTTACCGGTGCCGTGCGGGAGGATCACGGTGCTGCGGACCATCTGGTCGGCCTTGCGCGGGTCGACGCCCAGACGCATGGCGACCTCAACGGTGCCGTCGAACTTGGTGGTGCTGGTCGCCTTGGCGAGGCGGACGGCCTCGAGGGGGGCGTAAAGGCGCTCGCGGTCGACCTTGGCGTCCGCGGCCTTCAGAGCCTTGCTGCGCTTCACTGCTGCTCCTGAATGGTGATTGGAGTTGTGGTGTCACGGGCCTGCGCAGGCCCTACCACAGGGACGGCTGAGCCGATTTGCCCCTGACGGGACGGGGGGATCAGCCCTCGACGGTGATGCCCATCGACCGGGCGGTGCCGGCGATGATCTTCTCCGCCGCGTCCAGGTCGTTGGCGTTGAGGTCGGGCATCTTGGTGGTGGCGATCTCGCGGACCTGGGCGCTGGTGAGCTTGGCGACCTTGGTCTTGTGCGGCTCGCTGGAGCCCTTGTCCACGCCGGCGGCCTTCAGGATGAGGCGCGCGGCCGGCGGCGTCTTCGTGATGAAGGTGAAGGAACGGTCCTCGTAGACCGTGATCTCCACCGGCACGATCATGCCGCGCTGCGACTCGGTCGCGGCGTTGTAGGCCTTGCAGAACTCCATGATGTTGACGCCGTGCTGGCCCAGCGCGGGGCCGACCGGCGGCGCCGGGTTGGCCGCACCGGCGTTGATCTGGAGCTTGATAAGCCCCGTGACCTTCTTCTTCTTGGGAGGCATGTCTCTCCGGGTCCTTCCGAGAGGTGATTGCTGGTGCGTGCGGAACCGGGGCGACACCCGGCCGCCAGCACACACATCGGACCAGGCTAACGCGTTCGCGCCGCTGGACCAAAACGGATCCGGGGCAGGGCCCTCGGCCCCGCCCCGGATCCGAAGACTGGGCTAGTTCTTCTGGATCTGGTCGAAGGAGAGCTCGACCGGGGTCTCCCGGCCGAAGATCTCGACCAGGCCCTTGACCTTCTTCGAGTCGGGGTTGATCTCGTTGATGGTCGCCTGGAGGGTCGCGAACGGACCGTCGGTGACGGTGACCGAGTCGCCGACCTCGAAGTCCAGCACCTGGATCTCGCTCGGCTTGACCGGCGACGGCTTGCCGGCCTCCTTGGCGGCCTGGCGCTCGACGTCCGGGGCGAGCATCTTGACGACCTCGTCCAGGGTCAGCGGGTACGGGTCGTAGGCGTTGCCGACGAAGCCGGTGACACCCGGGGTGTTCCGGACGACGCCCCAGGACTCGGGGGTGAGGTCCATGCGCACCAGGACGTAGCCGGGGAGCTTGTTCTGGCGGATGGTCTTGCGGTCGCCGTTCTTGATCTGGACGACCTCCTCCTGCGGCACCTCGGCCTGGAAGATGTACTCCTCGACGTTCAGCGAGACGGCGCGCTGCTCCAGGTTCTGCTTCACCCGGTTCTCGTAGCCGGCGTAGGTGTGGATCACGTACCACTCGCCCGGCATGAAGCGCAGGTCCTCGCGGAACTTGGCGACGGGGTCGACCTCGACCTCGGGCTCCGCCTCGACCTCGGCCTCGGCGGGCTCCTCGAGGGACTCCCCGGCGACCGGCTCGCCGGCGGCGGGCTCCTCGTCGCCCTCCACGTGCAGCGCGGCCTCCTCGGCCGGCTCGCCGGCCTCGGCCTCGTCGTACGCCTCGGCCTCGTCCTCGTCGCTGTCCGAGGCGTCCACGATCTGCTCGGCGGAGTCGGCGTCGTCAGCCAGCTCGGCCGCGTCCAGCTCGGCGGCGACATCCGCCTCGCGGACGGTCTCGTCGGCGTCGTACAGGGGGGACTCAGACACGGTGGCTGCTTCTTTCCTGGAGATGGTGAAGGTGGCGCGCTCCGAAACCGGACCGGCGAGCGGCCGCTCGCGCGGGCGCCAGGACAGGCCTCGGAGACTTCAACAGTACCGAGTCCACGGTACGCGCGCGTACGTCCACCGCCGACAGCTCGACCCGGGCCGAGGATTCGGCCCGGGTCGGGAGTCGTTTCGGAGCTGGGGCGGCCGGATCAGCCGAAGACCAACAGGCTCAGCTTGGCGAAGCCGTAGTCGAGGCCGTAGACGAAGCCCATCACGACCACGACGAAGGTCACCACGACGGCGGTGTAGTTGGTGAGCTCGCTCCGGGTGGGCCAGACGACCTTGCGCAGCTCCGCGATGATCTGGCGGTAGAACAGGCCGATCCGGGCGAACAGGCCCTTCTTGGCCCGCTTGCCGGACTTCTTCTTGCCGGACTTGCCGCCCTCGACGGGCGTGGTCTCGGCGGCGCCGTCGGTCCCCTCGGGGTTGCCGCTCTCAGGCGTTGCGGTGGAGCCCGTGGTCTCCGTCACTCGTCCTCACCTGAATCCGGGTCCGGCCAACATCACCTGCGTACCCGTTTGAGGCACGAGCGGTCGGCTTAAGCGGTGCTGATCGGTGCCCTCTCCGCATCAAGCCCGCTCGCTCTGTGGAGCGAACGGGCTGATAACGGATCAAGCAGCAGGGCAAGAGGGACTCGAACCCCCAACCGCCGGTTTTGGAGACCGGTGCTCTACCAATTGAGCTATTGCCCTACAGAACCTCGCGGCTCCTGTGGCGACCAACCTACCGCATCTCCCCCCGCCGTCCGTACAGGCGGTGAAAGCTCCGGTCGTTTTCGGTGGGCCGTCGAGCAGCGAGTGTACGTGGTCCAGGGGTGTTTGGTCGAACCTCTTCTTCCACGACCGCGCCCCGCCCGACGGATCTGCGGCCGGGCGCGGGCGTCACCGGCGGATCGTCGTCGGCCGGGATGCGGACGGGGCCGTACGGATGCTGAAACCGCGATGCCCGGTCCGTCCCGGTTCTGCGACGATGCAGGCATGAGCGCTTCCACCCCGCAGCCCGACCAGTCCATCCGCCCCGCCGACCGCCGGGTCTCCGCCCGGATCGGTGCGATCGCCGAGTCCGCGACCCTCGCCGTGGACGCCAAGGCCAAGGCCCTCAAGGCGGCCGGCCGTCCGGTGATCGGCTTCGGTGCCGGCGAGCCCGACTTCCCCACGCCGGACTACATCGTCGAGGCGGCCGTCGAGGCCTGCCGCGACCCGAAGAACCACCGTTACACCCCGGCGGGTGGCCTGCCCGAGCTGAAGGCCGCGATCGCCGCGAAGACGCTGCGCGACTCCGGCTACGAGGTGGACGCCTCCCAGGTGCTGGTCACCAACGGCGGCAAGCAGGCGATCTACGAGGCCTTCGCCGCGATCCTGGACCCGGGCGACGAGGTCATCATCCCGGCCCCGTACTGGACCACCTACCCGGAGTCGGTCCAGCTGGCCGGCGGCGTCCCGGTGGAGGTCGTGTCCGACGAGACCACCGGTTACAAGGTCTCGGTCGAGCAGCTGGAGGCCGCCCGCACCGAGAACACCAAGGTGGTGCTCTTCGTGTCGCCGTCCAACCCGACCGGCGCGGTGTACACCGAGGCCGAGGCCGAGGCGATCGGCCGCTGGGCGCTGGAGCACGGCCTGTGGGTGCTCACCGACGAGATCTACGAGCACCTGGTCTACGGCGACGCCACCTTCACCTCGCTGCCGGCCCTGCTGCCCGAGCTGGCCGACAAGTGCATCGTGGTCAACGGCGTCGCCAAGACCTACGCGATGACCGGCTGGCGGGTGGGCTGGGTGATCGGCCCCAAGGACGTGATCAAGGCCGCCACCAACCTGCAGTCGCACGCCACCTCGAACGTCTCCAACGTCGCCCAGCGCGCCGCGCTGGCCGCCGTCGCGGGCGACCTGGACGCGGTGGCCGAGATGCGCACCGCCTTCGACCGCCGCCGCAAGACCATCGTGCGGATGCTCAACGAGATCGAGGGCGTCTACTGCCCCGAGCCCGAGGGCGCGTTCTACGCCTACCCGTCGGTCAAGGGCCTCCTGGGCAAGGAGATCCGCGGCAAGCGCCCGCAGACCTCCGGCGAGCTGGCCGCCCTGATCCTGGACGAGGCCGAGGTCGCGGTCGTCCCCGGCGAGGCCTTCGGCACCCCCGGCTACCTGCGGCTCTCCTACGCGCTCGGCGACGCCGACCTGGTCGAGGGCGTCAGCCGGATCCAGAAGCTGCTCGGCGAGGCCCGCGACTGAGCTCCGCTCCCGGAGTGGCGCCGGTAGGGACGTCAATCCGACGTACGGGATTCACCCGGCGCACCGCCCCCTTTCACCCCTTCGGGGGACGGGAAGGGGGCGGTTCCCGTTTGGGGGCCGCATACGGCAGTATCGGCGAATGGAACGCCTGTTGAACCCGCGAGACGTCAGGGGCCTCCCGAAGGCCCACCTGCACCTGCACTTCACCGGCTCGATGCGGCCCGCCACCCTGCTGGAGCTGGCCGCCAAGCACGGCGTCCGGCTGCCGGAGGCGCTCAGCTCCGCCGAGCCGCCCCGGTTGCGGGCCACCGACGAGCGCGGCTGGTTCCGCTTCCAGCGCCTGTACGACACCGCCCGCTCCGTGCTCCGGGACGAGTCGGACATCCGCCGGCTGGTCCTGGAGACGGCGGAGGACGAGAAGCGGGACGGCTCCCGCTGGCTGGAGATCCAGGTCGATCCGACGTCCTACGCACCACGGCTGGGCGGGCTGATCCCCGCGCTGGAACTGATCCTGGACGCGGTGGAGCACGCCGCCGCCGCCACCGGGGTGGGCATCCGGGTGCTGGTCGCGGCGAACCGGATGAAGTCCCCGATGGACGCCAGGACACTGGCCCGGCTCGCCGTCCGGTACGCCGACCACGGGGTGGTCGGCTTCGGCCTCTCCAACGACGAGCGGCGCGGCCTGGCCCGGGACTTCGACCGGGCCTTCGCCATCGCCCGCAAGGGCGGGCTGCTGGCCGCCCCGCACGGCGGCGAGCTGGCCGGGCCGGAGTCCGTCCGGGACTGCCTGGACGACCTGGGCGCCGGCCGGATCGGCCACGGTGTGCGGGCCGCCGAGGACCCGCGACTGATGGCCAGGCTGGCGGACCGGCAGATCACCTGCGAGGTCTGCCCCTCCTCCAACGTCTCGCTCGGCGTCTACGAGCGCCCCGAGGACGTCCCGCTGCGCCGGTTGTTCGACGCCGGGGTGCCGCTGGCGCTCGGCGCGGACGACCCGCTGCTGTTCGGCAGCCGGCTCGCCGACCAGTACGACCTGGCCCGTCGCGTGCTGGGCTTCAGCGACGCCGAACTCGCCGAGCTGGCACGGCAGTCGGTGCGCGGCTCGCGCGCGCCGGAAGCCGTCCGCAAGGAGCTGCTCGCGGACATCGACGGCTGGCTGGCGGACGCCCACGCCACCGCCCCCGGGCTTTAGAGCTTGACGCCGACCATCACCGGCTCGTTCACGAGCTCCACCCCGAAGGCCTCCCTGACCCCGTCCCGGATCTCCCGGGCCAGCGCCAGCAGGTCCTCGGCGGTGGCCGAGCCCCGGTTGGTGAGCGCCAGGGTGTGCTTGGTGGAGAGCGTCGCCGGGCCGCTGCCGTAGCCCTTGCCGAAGCCCGCCTTGTCGATCAGCCACGCGGCCGAGGTCTTGGTGCAGCCCTCCGGCGCGGGGTAGGCGGGGGCGTTCTCGGCGCCCGGGCGGGTGCGGAAGGACTCGTACTGCGCGGCAGTGAGCACCGGGTTGGTGAAGAAGGAGCCGGCCGACCAGGTGTCGTGGTCCGCCGGGTCCAGCACCATGCCCTTGCCGGAGCGCAGCCGCAGCACCGCCTCGTACGCCTCCGCCAGCGGCACCCGCTCGCCCTGCTCGACGCCGAAGTGCCGGGCCACCTCGGCGTACTTGACCGGGGTGGAGAACCCGGCGTGGTCCGCCAGGGCGAACCGCACCCGCAGCACCACGTAGCGGTCCGGGCTGGCCTTGAAGCGGCTGTGGCGGTAGGAGAACACGCACTCGGCGTTCGTCAGGGTGACCACCTGGTCGGCGGTGCGGTCGTACGCGACAACCTCGGTGATCGTCTGGGCGACCTCCTGGCCGTACGCGCCGACGTTCTGCACGGGGGTGGCACCGGCCGAGCCGGGGATGCCGGCCAGGAACTCGATGCCGGCCAGGCCGTGCGCGCGCACGGTGCGGGTGACCGCCTCCGACCACACCTCGCCGGCCGCCAGCTCCAGCACGGTGCCGTCCAGGGCGAAGCCGGTGGTGGCGATCCGCAGGACCGTGCCGGGGAAGCCGGCGTCGCCGATCACCAGGTTGGAGCCGCCGCCGAGGACGAGCAGCGGCTCACCGGCCGCGTCCGCCTCGCGGACGGCGGCGATCACCTCGTCGTCGGTGTGGGCCGTCACCAGGCGGCGGGCCGGGCCGCCGAGCCGGAGCGTGGTCAGCGGGGCGAGGGGGGCGTCGTTTTCTACCAGCACGCCCACCAGCGTACGGGGACGGCGGGGAGCCGCTTCCCGTGGGAAGGCCCTCCGGGGGGCCGTCCGGGAAGCGGCTCCGTTCGACCTCAGGCCTTGGCCGGCTCGTTCTCCGGCGGTCGGGGTGAAGTACAGCGACATGCCGATGCCGCAGAGCACCACGGCGGGCACCACCGGGCCGTACTCGTAGTGGGCGTGGGAGCCGGTGATCGCCCCGTACAGCGCGAGGCCGAGGCCCTGGAGGACCAGCCCGGTGACCACGATCGGGCGGCCGCCGAACCGGTCGGCCAGGACGCCGGCGATCGGCGCGACCGTCGGCGGCATGCCCGTCCACGGCAGCATCCGGATGCCCGCCTCCTGGGGGGTGTAGCCGCCGACGGGTTTAGTGACCAATCACTATCCCGGCAAGGGCGGAAGCCGCCCCGCGAGCCCGTCGAACGGGCCCCGGGGCGGCCGGCCGGCGGAAGACCGCGGCTCAGACGAGCCGCACGACCGCCTTGGACATCCCGAGCACCTTCTGCCCGCCGGTGGTGGCCAGCAGGTCGACCTGTACCCGGCGGTCGTCCAGCTTCTTGGCGACCTTGGCGGAGACCTCGATCACCGCGCCGACACCGTCGTTCGGCACCGGCACCGGGCGGACGAACCGGACCCCGTACTCGACCACCGCGGCCGGGTCGCCGACCCAGTCGGTGACCACCCGGATCGCCTCGGCCATGGTGAACATGCCGTGCGCGATGACGTCCGGCAGGCCGACCTCCAGCGCGAACTTCTCGTTCCAGTGGATCGGGTTGAAGTCGCCCGAGGCGCCCGCGTACTGCACCAGCGTGGCGCGGGTCACCGGGAAGGACTGCGCCGGCAGCTCGGTGCCGACCTCGACCTCGTCGTAGTTGACCGCCATGCCGCTCACTCCCCCGCCTCGTCGGCGGCCCGGGCCACCAGCGTCATGATGGACGTCACAACGTGCTCGCCGCTCTCGTCCGCCACCTCACCACGCACCGTGAGCACGTCATTGCCCGCCAGCGACTTGATGTTGTCGATGGTGACCGCGACCGTCAGCCGGTCGCCGGCCTGCACCGGGCGGGTGTAGACGAACTTCTGGTCACCGTGCACCACCCGGCTGTAGTCCAGACCCAGCTCCGGGTCCTCGACCACCTGGCCGGCCGCGCGGTAGGTGATCACGAACGGGAAGGTCGGCGGGGCGATCACGTCCCGGTGGCCGAAGGCCTTCGCCGCCTCCGCGTCGGTGTACGCGGGGTTGGCGTCCCCGATCGCGATCGCGAACTCGCGGATCTTCTCCCGGCCGACCTCGTACGGCTCGGTGGGCGGGTAACTACGCCCGATGAAGGAGGGGTCGAGCGCCATGGCAGCTCCTCGAAACGCGGGGTGGATACGAAAAAAGCTCCGGGCCGCACCCCCGTTGAGGGATGCGGCCCGGAGCAGATGACCTGGTTTCACACAGGCCCGACGCCCTGCGACAGGGTCAGCGGGTCTCGCGGTGCGCGGTGTGCGAGTTGCAGCGGGGGCAGTGCTTCTTCATCTCAAGACGGTCCGGGTCGTTACGCCGGTTCTTCTTGGTGATGTAGTTCCGCTCCTTGCACTCCACGCAGGCCAGCGTGATCTTCGGGCGGACATCGGTGGCAGCCACGGGAGTGCCTTCCTTGGACAACGAATAAGAACACGACAAGAGTAGCCGACCGGGAGTGCGATCTCCCGACCGACTACGCGGGGTAGCGGTGACCGGACTTGAACCGGTGACACAGCGATTATGAGCCGCTTGCTCTACCAACTGAGCTACACCGCCACAGTGATCCGCAGCACAGCCGGAGCTGACCACTTCTCACCAGAGCCCCCATGCGGAATCGAACCGCAGACCTTCTCCTTACCATGGAGACGCTCTACCGACTGAGCTATAGGGGCGAACGAGGAAGAGATTACACGTTCCGCGCCCAGAGGTGAAATCCGTATCCCGCGGCGAAGACCG
Source organism: Kitasatospora sp. NPDC029312 (assembly GCF_055569215.1). Classification (NCBI taxonomy): domain Bacteria; kingdom Bacillati; phylum Actinomycetota; class Actinomycetes; order Kitasatosporales; family Streptomycetaceae; genus Kitasatospora; species Kitasatospora sp. NPDC029312. The sequence goes on from NZ_JBVHXY010000003.1 coordinate 266,511, forward strand.
CAGGTCGGCGAGGTGCACGGGCAGTCGATCCAAGGCCGGACGTTCGACCGGCCCGCGAAGCCCACGCCCCGAGCCGATACGACTATTGCCCGCCTCCCGGCGCCCCGCCACCACTCGCCATAGGCTCGACCCTCATTGGTCGGGACCCCGGCCGATCCCCGCCGGGGTCGATCCCGCGGTCGATCCCACCGGACCCCACTGCCCAGCGCGAGAGGAGCCGGCGATGGACAGCGAAGCCGCCGACGGGCCGCACTCCGGGCCCGGCCCGGCGGCCAACCCGCTCGGGCACGGCCCGGTCCTGCTGCTCACCGGCGCCCGGCTGGCCGACGGACGGGTGGTGGACGTCCGGATCAGCGGCGACCGGATCCAGGCGGTCGGCACCGTCGGCAGCCTCGGTCCGTTGCCCGCCCTGCCCGGCGCGCCCACCGTCACCACCGGCGCCCGGATCGACCTCAAGGGCTACCTGCTGCTCCCGGCCCCCGCCGAGGCGCACGCGCACTACGACGCCGCCTTCTCCGCCGCCCTGCCCACCCCACCGTCGGAGACCCCCTCCGACCTCACCCGACGGGTCACCGAGGCCGCGCTCACCTCGCTCGGCTACGGCGCCACCGCCCAGCGCACCCACGTCCGGATCGGCGACGTGCACGGACTGAGCCGACTGGAGGCGGTGCTCACCGCCCGGCAGGCGCTCCGGGGCCTCGCCGAGCTCCAGGCGGTGGCGATGCCCAGGCTGCTCACCGGCCGGGCCGGCGCGGACGGGCGGGCGCAGCTGCGCGAGGCGCTCAAACTGGGCGCCACGGCGGCAGGCGGCTGCCCCGAGCTGGACCCGGACCCGGCCGGCTATGTGCAGCTGCTGCTGGAGGCCGCCCGGGAGCTGGACTGCCCGGTGGACCTCCACACCACGGCCGCCGACGCCGCCCAACTGGCCCGGTTGACGGGTGCATTGGCGCCGCTGCGGCCACGGGTGGCGCTCGGCCCGTGCGGAGCACTACCCCGGGGCGCCTCCACCGTGCTGGCGACCAGCGGGGTTCGGGTGATCTGCCTGCCACAGAACGGCGGCTGCACCGGGCTGGAGGGCCGGGCGACCGGTCTGCGGCCCGGTCTGGTAAGGGAGTTGGCCTCGGCCCGGGTGCCGCTGGCGGCGGGCAGCGGCGCGCTGCGGGACCAGTCCAATCCGGTCGGCCGGGCCGATCCGCTGGAGTCGGCCTATCTGCTCGCGGCGGGCGGGGAGTTGGACCCGGAGGAGGCGTACGACGCGGTGGCGAACCAGGCCCGGGGACTGCTCGGGCTGCCGCCGGTCCGGGTGGACGCGGGCTTCCCCGCGGAGCTGCTGGCGGTGCGCGGGGACAGCCTGGCCGGGGCGCTCGCGGGCGGGCACAGCCGGCTGGTGGTGCACAGCGGCCGGGTGGTCAGCCGGACCAGCGCGGTACGGGAGTTCGCGGACACGGTGGCACTGGCGCTTCCCCGGCAGTCGGGTGGCGCGGACGGCTGAGGCCGGCACCGAGGACGGCCAAGGGGCGCGCAACGTGCGTCGCGCGCCCCTTTCCCCACCTGCCGGCCGCCTCGGGCGGCGGCTGGAGCGGCCCCGGCCTCCCCCACACGGAGCAGGACCGCTCGTTCGGCATCGACGCTACGCCCCCGGAACACCCCGGCAGGCCGTCCTTGACATCCTCCTATCGCTCAGCCGGACGCTGTTGACGGTTCGTTGACGCCTCACGGCACGTAGCGGTAGCCGATCCCCGGCTCGGTGATCAGATGGCGCGGGCGGGCCGGGTCGCGCTCCAACTTCCGGCGCAGGCCGGCCAGATAGACCCGCAGGTAGTTGCCGCGCGCCTCCTGGGCCGGGCCCCACACCTCCCGCAGGATCTGCCGTCCGGACACCAGCCGGCCGGGGTTGGCGAGCAGCAGGCTGAGGATCCGCCACTCGGTCGGGGTGAGCCGCACCGGGCCGGCCGGGCCCGTCACCACGGTGGCCCCGAGGTCGACGGTGTGGTCCCCGATCACCGGTCGGCTCAGCGGGACCCCGCCCGACGGGCGGCGGAGCACCGCGCGCAGCCGGGCCAGGAGTTCGTCCATCAGGAACGGCTTGGTGAGGTAGTCGTCGGCGCCCGCGTCCAGGGCGCCGATCCGGTCGGCGGCGTCGGCCCGGCCGGAGAGCACGATGATCGGCACCGCGCTGCGGGTGCGCAGGCCGCGCAGTACGTCCATGCCGTCGATGTCGGGCAGTCCGAGGTCGAGCAGGACGGCGTCCGGGGCCGAGGAGGCGGCCCGGTCGAGCGCCTCGGCGCCGCCGGCGGCGGTGCGGACGGCGTACCGGCGGGCGCTGAGGTTGATCCGCAGGGTGCGCAGCAGGGCCGGTTCGTCGTCGACGATCAGGACCTCGCGCCGGTCGGCCGCCCGCTCGCCGGACTCGTCCCGGACGTCTCGGCCATCCCAGCCGCCCTGTCCGTCCCAGCCGTCCTGTGCATCCCAGCCGTCTCGGGCGTCTCGGGCGTCTCGTTCACTCATGGTTCGGCGGCTCCTCCGCGGGTGCGGCCGGTTCGGTGGCGGCGGGCAGGGTGAGCAGCATGGTGGTGCCGCCCCCCGGGGTGTCCTCGACCTCCAGGCTGCCGCCCATCGCCTCGGCGAGGCCGCGGGAGAGGGCGAGCCCGAGGCCGACCCCGGTGGTGTTGTCGGTGTCGCCGAGCCGCTGGAAGGGCAGGAAGACCCGGTCGCGGTCCTCGGGGGCGATGCCGGGGCCGCGGTCGATCACCCGGATCTCGACCTGGTCGGCGTGGTGGCTGGCGGTGACCACGACGGGGGCGCCGGGCGCGTTGTGGCGCAGCGCGTTGGTGATGACGTTGGCGAGGACGCGTTCCAGCAGCGGCGGGTCGGCGAGCACCGGTGGGGTGCCCTCGTCGAGGTCGACGGTGAGGTCCGGCGGCCGGATCCGCGGGTACGGGTCGGGGAGGCTGTCGAGCGCCCTGGGCAGGATCTCGTCCACGTGGGTCTCGGTGAGGTGCAGGGTGAGGGCGCCGGCCTGGAGGCGGCTCATGTCGAGCAGGTTGTCCACCAGGCGGGTGAGCTTGGCCAGCGATTCGTCGGCGGTGGCGAGGAGTTCGGACTGGTCGTCGGGGGAGAACTCGACGTCGGGGCTGCGCAGCGAGCCGACCGAGGCGCGGGCGGCGGCGAGCGGGGTGCGCAGGTCGTGGCTGACGGCGGCGAGCAGGGCGGTGCGCATCCGGTCGGCGGCCTTGATCGGCTCGACCTCGGCGGCGGCCACGGCCAGCCGGTCGCGTTCCAGTGCGGCGCCGACGTGGGCGGCGAAGGCGGTGAGCACGCGTTGGTCGGCGGCGGGCAGCCGGCGGCCGGTGAGCACCAGCAGGGCGTCGGCGCCGACCGGCACCTCGGTGGTCTCGTTCGGTCCGTCGCCGTCGTCCGGGTGTGCGGCTTCGCTGTGGGCGAGCACCTCGCCGCCGGTGCGGGAGAGCAGTGCGACGGTCCGCATGCCGAAGGCCGTGCGGGACTTCTCCATCAGGGCGGGCAGCGCGTCGGCGCCGCGCAGCACGCTGCCGGCCAGGGTGGAGAGGGTCTCGGCCTCGGCGGTGGCCCGGGCGGCCCGGGTGGTGAGCCGGCCGGCGTGGTCGACCACGGTGGAGACGGCGAGCGCGATGGCGGCGAAGACCACCAGGGAGACGATGTTGTTGGTCTCGCCGATGGTCAGGCTGTGCACCGGCGGGATGAAGTAGTAGTTCAGCAGCACCGAGGCGATGACGGCGGCCAGCAGCGCGGACACGGCGCCGCCGAGCAGGGCGACGATGACCACGCCGAGCTGGAAGATCAGGGCGTCGGTGGTGAGGTTGACGGTGGCGTGCACCTGGGAGAGCACGGCGGTGAGGAGCCAGGGCAGCACGAACCCGGCCAGGTAGCCGACGATGGTGCGGCGCCTGGAGTGGCGGCGGCCGAGCGCTGGCAGCCGGCCGCGGCCGGTGAACTCGTGGGTGACCATGTGGACGTCGATGTCCTCGGAGGCGTCGACGGTGGTCTGGCCGGTGCCGGGGCCGGTGAGGAAGCGGTTGATCCGGCCACGGCGGCTGGTGCCGAGCACCAGTTGGGTGGCGTCGTGGGCGCGGGCGAAGACGAGCAGCGCGGTGGGGATGTCGTCGCCGACCACCACGTGGTAGCTGCCGCCGAGGGTCTCGACCAGCTGTCGTTGCTGGGCGAGGGCGCCGGAGGAGGCGCCGGCCAGGCCGTCGCTGCGGGAGACGTGGACGGCCAGCAGGTCACCGCCGGCGGTGCGGTCGGCGATCCGGGCGGCGCGGCGGATCAGGGTCTCGCCCTCGGGGCCGCCGGTGAGGGCGACCACGACGCGTTCGCGGGTCTCCCAGACCCGGTCGATGTCGTGGTCGGCCCGGTAGTCGCGCAGGCCCTCGTCCACGCGCCCGGCGACCCAGAGCAGGGCGAGTTCGCGCAGGGCGGTGAGGTTGCCGACCCGGAAGTAGTTGGAGAGCGCGGCGTCCACCTTCTCCGCTTTGTAGACGTTGCCGTGGGCCATGCGGCGGCGCAGCGCCTGCGGGGCCATGTCGACGAGTTCGATCTGGTCGGCCCGGCGGACCACCTCGTCCGGGACGGTCTCGCGCTGCGGGATGCCGGTGATCTTCTGGACGACGTCGTTCAGCGATTCCAGGTGCTGGACGTTGACGGTGGTGATGACGTCGATCCCGGCGGCCAACAGTTCCTCGACGTCCTGCCAGCGCTTGGCGTGCCGGCCGCCGGGAATGTTGGTGTGCGCCAGTTCGTCGACCACCACCACGGACGGGCGGCGGGCGAGCACCGCGTCGAGGTCCATCTCCTCGAACTCGGCGCCCCGGTAGGAGCGGCGGGCCCTCGGCAGGATCTCCAGGCCGGCCAGCATGGCCTCGGTGTGGCGGCGGCCGTGGCACTCGACGTAGCCGACCACGACGTCGGCCCCGCGCTGCTGTCTGCGCCGGGCCTCGTCCAGCATCCGGTAGGTCTTGCCGACCCCCGGGGCGGAACCGAGGTACACCCTCAGCCGGCCGCTGCGGTACACGGTGCCGGGGGTGAGGTCGCGGGCCATGGGCGCTGCTCTCTCCATCGTCGTGAGGTGACGGCCGGGTGGTGCGTGCGCGTGCGGGTACGAGGGTGGCCGGCCCGGGGGGGGGGGGGGCTCCCCCCCCCCCCCCCCCCCCCCCCCCCCCCCCCCCCCGGTTGGGTGACCACACCGTCCCCTCTTTTCTTCGGGGGTCCTGTTGGGGAGGGAGAAAGTGGGGCCCCC